>PNAZ01000085.1:210-23988 GCA_003169655.1 Chloroflexota bacterium | reverse complement strand
CGAGTGAGCTGAAGAAGTAGACGAGCATCGCCGCCATGAGGGCCGCGATGAACACGTTGACATTCGAGAGGTCGACCGAGTGGAGCAGGCCCTGCGCGGCGGTCCGCGTCCCGGCCTCGATCTGGCGGCCCAAGATCAGGTTGACCTTGTCGATGTAGGCGCTGAACAGCAGGAAGGCGGCCAGCGAGGCCGAGGCGATCGCGTAGCCCTTGGTCAGGGCCTTGGTCGTGTTCCCGACCGCGTCGAGCCGGTCGGTGATCTCCCGGGCGCCGGCCTCCGCCCGGCTGAACTCGGCGATCCCGCCGGCGTTGTCGGTGATCGGCCCGAAGGTGTCCATGGCCAGGACGTAGGCCGTGGTCATCAGCATTCCCATGGTCGCCACGGCGGTCCCGAAGATGCCCCCGACGTTGTTGCCGTTGGCGTCGGTCAGGCCGGCCTGTGAGCCGAGCCAGTGGCTGGCGAAGAGGGCGATCCCGATCGTGATCGCGGTGGCGAAGGTGGTCTCGAAGCCGACCGCCACGCCCGAGATGATGTTGGTCGCCGGACCGGTCTTCGACGCCTCGGCGATCTCCCGGACGGGCCGGTACGAGCCGGCCGTGTAGAACTGGGTGATGTACACGAAGGCCACGCTGGTGGCCAGGCCGACCACGCCGGCGCCGAAGAACCAGACCCAGGTCGGCAGGCCGCTGGGCGAGCTCTGGCTGCCCGTCTGCATCATCACGTTGGTCGTGACCAGGAGGCCAACCACGGACAGCAGGGTGGTGACCCAGTAGCCCCGGTTGAGCATGTTCATCGGGTCCTCGTCCTCGCGCCCGCGGACGAAGAAGATGGCCACGATCGTCGACAGCAGGCCGAAGGCCCGGACGACGAGCGGGAAGAGGATCCAGGCCTCCGGATGGGCCCAGCCGGCCGCCTTGGCGATCGTGTAGACCGCCACGCCGAGGATCATCGCCCCGATGTTCTCGGCAGCGGTGGATTCGAACAGGTCGGCCCCGCGGCCGGCGCAGTCGCCGACGTTGTCACCGACCAGGTCGGCGATCACGCCCGCGTTGCGTGGATCGTCCTCGGGGATCCCCTTCTCGACCTTGCCCACGAGGTCCGAGCCGACGTCGGCGGCCTTGGTGTAGATCCCGCCGCCAAGCTGGGCGAAGAGGGCCACGAACGAGGCTCCGAAGCCGTAGCCGACGATCAGGAAGGGCGCCTCCTCGGGGTGGTCGAAGCCACCGAAGGCGACGAACATGAGGTAGACGCCGAGCAGCGACAGGGCCACCACCAGGAAGCCCGAGACCGCCCCGCCACGCATCGCGACCTGGACCGCCTCGACCAGGCTGCGCCGAGCCGCGGCTGCCGTCCGGACGTTGGCCTTGACGCTGATGAACATCCCGATGATCCCGGACGCCATCGAGCAGGCGGCGCCGACCAGGAACGCGATCCCCGTCCGCCAGCCGAGGTCGAAGCCGTTGTACTGGGTGTCGGCGACCTGCTTGGTGACGAGCGCGGTGATCACCCCGGTGATCACGACCGCGCCGACCAGGGCGAAGATGCCGATCGTCGAGTACTGGCGGCGGATGAACGCCACGGCGCCCTCGAAAATCGTCCCGGCGACGTCCTGCATCTCCTTGGTGCCGGTGTCCCGGCGCAGGACGTCACGGGCCAGGTAGAGCGCGAACAGCACGGCGATCAGGCCGGCCGGCAGGATGATCAGCTTGAGAGTTGAAGCGTCCATGCGCTTGAGCGACTCCTCCTGGGACGTGACCGGAGCGCAGACCATCTCGCGGCGCTTCCGGGAGGGCGGCCGGCAGCCGGTGACCGCTTTGCAAACGGGAACGAAACCTTGCAGGCCGCGGGCGAGTGTAGCAAGCGGCCAGATACCGGGTCAAACCGGCCGGCGGTGCCCGGTTATGCAGTC
This sequence comes from Chloroflexota bacterium, assembly GCA_003169655.1. Taxonomy (GTDB): domain Bacteria; phylum Chloroflexota; class Limnocylindria; order Limnocylindrales; family CSP1-4; genus Palsa-1033. The sequence continues at coordinate 22,079 of PNAZ01000085.1, read as the reverse complement.
CGTCTCGTAGAGTTTCGGGGCCGCCGGCGAGCCCGGGGCGGCCCCAATCCGCACCGCCTATACTGCCGGACTTGTGAGTAAGCGCCCGTTCGGGTGTCTGTTCGAGGTCGTCGAGACACTCGTCCTGACCCTCGTCATCTTCCTCGTCATCCAGAACTTCGTCGCCCAGCCGTACCTCGTCCAGCAGATGTCGATGGAGCATTCGCTCGAGCCCGGCGACTACGTCCTCGTCGACAAGCTGACCCCCCATTTCGACGACTACAACCGGGGCGACGTGATCGTCTTCACGCCACCACCGGGCTTCGAGGACGGCGGCACCACGCCGTTCATCAAGCGGGTGATCGGCGTGCCCGGCGACACGGTGGCGATCCACGACGGCCAGGTCTGGGTCAACGGGGTGGCGCTCGTCGAGCCGTACGTCTACGAGGGTCAGCCGACGGATCCACCGGCGGCCCAGAGCACCTGGGTCGTGCCGGCCGGTGAGCTGTTCGTGCTGGGCGACCATCGGGCCGCGTCGCAGGATTCGCGGGTCTTCGGATTCATCGCGAAGTCGTCGGTGATCGGCCGGGCATGGCTGCGCTACTGGCCGTTCAGTGGCTTCGGGATCCTCCAGACGCCGACCTATCCAGGGGTTCCGGCAGCCGCCCCGTGAGCCGGCCCCGGTGAGCCCGTTCCAGCTTGGGGCGGCACTCGTCCTGCTGGCCGGCGCCGTGATCGCCGTCTCCGCCCGGGATCCGCGCTGGATCCTTGGCGGGCTGGTCGTGTGCGTCGGGCTGGCGACGCTCGTCGCCGATCCCCTGCCGTCGGTCCTGGCCGTGGCGATCCGGCTGGTGGCGGCCCTCCTGGGCGCCGAGCTGGTCCTGCTCGCGGTGCGCGGCGTGCCCGTCCCGACGGACGGCGCGTCGATCGGTCCGCTCACGGCCGCTCTGGCCGGGGCGGCCGCGGTCGTCGTCGGCTACGCGTCATCGGGAGTCGGGTCGCCGGCAGCCGGCCCGCCGCTGGCAACCGGGGTCGGGCTGGGGTTGGCGACGATCGCGATCGGGCCCCTGCTCCTCGGCCGCGACATCGTCCGGATCGGCTCGGCGATGGCCCTCCTGGCGACGGCCGCCGAGCTGGTTCGGGCCGGCCTGGCCGGCACACCCGGCCCGCTCGAGCAGGGCGTGATCGCCCTGGTTACGGCCGGCATCCTGGGTGCGACCGCGGCGATCGTGGCCAGCGCCCTGCACGCCGGCCACGACCTGGCGGTGAGCGGCGGGATCGTCCGCGAGACCCTCTTCGAGGCACATCCGCTGGGCACCCCCAAGCGGGCGTCGAGCGACCCGGAGGCCCGGCGCAAGGCGCCGGGTCGTGGTCCGGCCGCCCGGCCGCGGCGTGATGCGGCCGCCCACCAGCTGACCCTGGAGGAGCGGCTTCGCCGGGCGAGGCCGGCCGAGGAACCGGCTGCCGTCGCCGGCCTGCCCGAGCCGCCCGAGCCGCCCGAGCCGCCGGAGTGAGCCAGCTGCCGTTCCTGATGGTCACGATCGTCGCGGCCACACTGTGCCTGGTCGCCCGTCGCCGCCCACAGCTCGAGGTCCCGGTCGGGCTGGGCGGCCTGGCCGTCGCCACGGTCGCGGCGCTGGTGATCGCGCCGGGTGACGTGCTCCGGCTGGGATCCGGCGAGGTCCTCCTGGCCACCGCGTATGGCCGGCTCTTCCTGCTCCTCGGGGCCGGCCTCGGGCTCGTCCTCGGGGTCGTCGCCCTGATGACGAGCTGGCAGCCGAACCTGCCGGCGGCGATGCTGGTCGGGCTGGCCGGGATGGGCCTCGGCCTGTCGCTGACCGATCCCCTGATCGCGCTCCTCGTCCTGCTCGGATCGGCCGTCGCGGTCGCGCTGGTCAGCCTCGACGCGTCCGTCAGCGCAGCCGGCGTCCGGGTGGTGGTCCGCCAGGTTCGAACGATCGCCCTGGCCGGTGTCCTGGCCTACGTCGCGGTGGCCTGGGCCGCACCCGCCCTGTCGGGAATCGGCAGCGACCCGGCGGCCTTCGGCCTGGCCGACCTGGCGATCGTGCTGGCCGTCGCGCTGCGCTTCGGCGCTGTCCCGTTCCATCGGCCGGTCGCCCGGCTGACCGACACGGCACCGGGCCTGGCGATCCCCCTCGTCCTCGTCTGGGGCCCGGCTGCGTTGGCCGTCGTCGTCCTCGGCGCGACCGACGGCTCGGCGATGACCTTCCTCGTCCCCAGCGGGATCGGCCAGGCCGTGATCGTCGCGGTCGCCGGGGCGAGCCTGGTCCTGGGCGCCGTCGGCGCCTGGCTCCAGGACGATCTGGAGCACGTCCTGGGCTATTCGATCATCCAGGATGCCGGGTTCGTGCTCCTCGGCCTGGCGATCGGCGGGCCGGACGGCCACGAGCCGGCCCGCGTCTGGCTGCTGATCATGCTCACGACCAAGACGGCGTTCGCCGCCTGGGTGACGGTCGTCGAGGCGCGCTTCCGGACGGGGCGCCTGCCCGAGCTGCACGGTTGGGCCCGGCGATCGCCATTGCTGGCGATCGCCCTGGTCGGGATCGTCGTGGCCACGATCGGGGCGCCCGGGCTGCTGGCCTGGAGCGTGCGGGCCTCGCTCGTCCAGGGCGCGGCCGGTGGCCCGCTCCAGGCGATCCTGCTCCTGGCCGGACTGGCGTCGCTCGTCTACTACGCCCGGATCGGGCTGGTCGGGCTTGGCCGGCCGAGCCTGCTGGTGGCCGCCGCGCCGACCGATCGACCGGTGGCCGCGGCGCGGACCGGGACGGCCATCGAAGCGGTCCAGGCCGGCTGGCGGACGAACCGGGCGCCGATCGCGGCCGGCTTCGTGCTCGTGCTGGTCCTCGTCAGCCTGGTCGTCGCGACCGGCGGCCTGGGCGGACCCGACGCCGCCCGTGCCGCGGCGCCCGAGCCGAGCCTGCCGGCCCTGGGCCAGTAGTCCGGCGGTAGCGCCGGACCAGTGGCGCCCGGTCCCACAGCGCCGGGTCAGTCGGCCGGGGCGTCCACCCAGCGGTCGATCTCGCGCGAGTAGCTGAGCAGCTCATCGGGCCTGAACCACAGCTCGAGCTCGGTAGCGGCCGTCTCGGGCCCATCCGAGGCGTGGACGATGTTCTGGGCCACCTCCAGCGCGAAATCGCCCCGGACCGTGCCCGGGGCAGCCTCCCAGGGACGGGTCGCACCGTTGGTCGCCCGGATCACCGCGATCGCGTTGGGGCCCTCGAGGGCGAGCGCGACGAGGGGGCCGGAGGTGATGAACTCGACCAGCCCGCTGAAGAACGGCTTCTCGCGGTGGACGGCGTAGTGCCGTTCGGCCAGCTGACGGTCGACCTGGACCAGCTTCAGGCCGATGAGCTTCAAGCCGCGCTCTTCATAGCGGGCTACGATCCGGCCGACCAGCAGGCGCTGGACGCCGTCGGGCTTGATCAGGACGAGGGTTCGTTCGGTCACGGAAGGGATCACCTTGATGGCTGACATGGACAGGTTCGAGCCGCCGAACAATACCGCAGGCGGCGACCGCGGCTGAGCTAGTCCGAGCCGGGTTGCTCGTCGTCGAGCTGGGCGGCCGCGGCCGCATAGGCCTGCCGAGCGTCGCGCTCGTGGCCGACCAGCCGGAGCGCGTCGCCCCGGACCAGCTCGACCGAAGGCCCATGCAGGCCGGCAAGGGCGTCGAGCACGGCCGGAGCGAGGGCCGGCGCCAGCCGGAGGACCACGGCCAGCCGGATTGCGCCGGAGGAGGTGCGACCGAGGCGCAGGTCGGCGCGCGCGGCGTCCAGCTCATCGACCGGCTCCGGCAGGCGGCGGACGGCCTCGCCCGGCGCGCTACCGCTGACCGCCGGCATTGTCTCGGCATCCGACCACAGCGTGGGCGTGCTGCGCCGATCCTGGCTGAGCGTGGGTGTCTCGGTGCCGACCGACAGCCGGTTGAGGACCGCGGCCCCGGTGACCCCGGCGGTGCCCGCCGTCGAGCCCGGCGGCGGGCCGCCGAACAGCGTCCCGGCGGGCTCGCCCGCCGTCGGGCCGAGGGTCGGCCAGTAGGAACTGGGGCGAATCCCGAGGAAGATCGAGTCGAGCGAGACATCGCCCCGGGCCAGGGCCCGCGTTGCGAGCCGACGCGCCTCGGTCGACCGGCCCAGCGAGGCCGTCGCCTCGGTGGCGATCACGAGAGCCAGGGTGTCCTCGCGGCCGGTCGCGAAGTAGGCGGCCGCGGCCTCGCCCGCGCCGGTGATGTCGTCGGTCCGCCAGCGCACCTCGGCCAGGTCGAGGAGCGCCGCGTCGTCCAGCTCGCCACGGCCGGCGCTCGTCTCGAGCTCGGCCCGGGCGAGGGCGAGGAGGCCGGTTCGCAGGTGGATCGCTGCCAGTCGGAGCTCGATCGGCCGCTCGGCGGCCGTCGGCAGGGGGGCGGGCGCCGACTGCCCCTGGTCAGTCGGTCCTGGGTCCGGCTGCCGGTCGTCCGGCTGCGGCTGGCCCGGCTGGTCCTGGCCCGAAGCAGCCGGCAACGCGGCACCGTCGTCCTCGGGCAGCGGCTCCTGGCCGGGGGTCTCGTCGGCCATCAACGGCTCAGGCACCAAGGCGGAGCGCCCGATCGAGCTTGGCGCCGTGACCCGCGGGCGCAACCACGGCCATCCGCAGGAGGTTGTCCCGGAACAGCTCCATGGCCACCCGCTGGACGTCCCGGGCCTCGACCATGTCGATCGCGGCCAGCGCCTCCTCCAGGCTGAGGACCCGGTCGTGGAGGGCTTCCTGGCCACCCAGCCACGAGGCGACATGGCGGGAATCATCCATTCGCAGCTCGAGCCCGCCGGACAGGTAGGCCTTGGCCCGGGCCAGCTCGTCGGCTGGCACCGGTTCGTCGCGCAGGCGTTCGAGCTCGGCCAGGATGGCCTGCAGGGCCGCTTCGAGGCCCTTGGGATCGACCCCGGCGTAGATCGCCAGGGAGCCCGCGTCGGCGTATTCGGTCACGCCCGAGCCGACGTCATAGGCGAGGCCGCGCTCCTCGCGAACGGACAGGAAGAGTCGGCTGCTCATCCCGTCGCCCAGGACGCCGTTCAGGACAGCGAGCGGCCAGGCGTCGGGATGATCACGGCGATAGCCCGGCACGGCGATCGCCAGCTGGGCCTGCGAGGCGTCGCGATGGCCGAGCAGGTAGCGCTCGCCGGCGGGCAGGGCTGGCGCCGCGGCAAACGCGGTCCGGGCTCCGTCCCCCCGCCCGAAGCTCGATCCGACGAGGTCCAGCGCAGCGTCGTGGTCCAGGTCACCCGCGACGGCCACCACGATGTTCGTCGGGCGGTAGGTGGCCGACCAGAAGTCGCGGATCGTCTGCTCGGGCAGGGTCCGGACGTCGGCCTCGTCGCCGCAGATCTCGCGGCCCATCGCACCCGGCCCGAAGAGCGCCTGCTGGAGCAGGATCTGGGCATATTCGGAGGGATCATCGAGGTACGAGCGGATCTCCTCGATGATCACCGTCCGCTCGTGGTCGATCTCGGCGTCCTCGAGCTTGGGCCGCACGATCAGCTCGCCCAGGACATCCACGCCGCGAGCGGCCTGGCGGGCCGGCACGCGCACCCAATAGACCGTCGACTCACGTTCGGTGGCGGCGTTGAAGGAGCCGCCCACGCCCTCGATCGCCTCGGAGATCACCCGGGTCGTGGGGTAGGCGGCCGTGCCCTTGAAGGTGATGTGCTCCATGAAATGGGCGACGCCGGCCTGGCCGGGACCCTCATGCCGCGATCCGGCCAGGACGTAGGCTGCGATCGAGACGGAGCGCGACCCGGGGACCCGGGCGCTGATCACGCGCGGCCCGTCGGGTAGCGCGGTGCATTCGAACATCCGGGGATCGTACTTGATCGCGGCAGCAGCCCCCGGCCACGCCGGACACCGGCGTCAGGCCTCGTCGCGCTCCAGGCCGAGGAGCTCCATCTGGACGAACCCGCTGGTGTCGAACTCGAGCTGGCGCGGCGCGAACGGCGACTGGGCCGAGCCGTCGATCGGGGCGAACTCGATCACCACCCGCTCGTCAGCCTGGACCAGGGTGTACACGATCAGCTGATCGGGCCGCGTCTCGAATTCGAGGTGCTCGAACGAATCGATGTTCAGGCAGATCGCCAGTGGCGTGAAGTAGGTCGACACCTCGGGCTGGTCCATCACGATCCGCTCGACCCAGCCGGTGCCGTGGGCGACCAGCTCCCGGCCGCGCATGAAGCGGTAGGTGACGGTCTGCTTGAGCAGCGGCCGGAGCAGGTTCGAGAGGTCGGTCCGGGTCGAGACGATGCCGCGGTTGACGAAGAACTTCGCGGGCGGCACGGGCGACACGGCGAGCTCCTGCGCAGACCGGCATGGCCGGGGTCGGTGGCCTCGAATCGTACTCCTGCCGGTCCCGACCGGTGGGCCATCCGCGCCGCGTATCATCGATCGATGCTCCTGGCGATCGACATCGGCAACTCGAACATCACGACCGGCCTGTTCCAGAACGGCCTGCTCGTGGCGACCCGCCGGACGGCCACGAATCCGGCCGCAACGCCGGATGAGCTCGAGCTGCTGATCGAGGGCCTGCTGGGCCTGGACACCCTCGACCTGCGGGGCATTGCCTCGATCGCCTGCGCCTCGGTCGTGCCCGGCCTGACCTCAGCCCTCGAGTCCGTCGCGCATCGGCGTGACGTGGGCCTGGTCCTGGCCACCGCCGGCCACGTGCCGCTGCCAATCCGGGTCGAGCGGCCCGACGAGGTCGGCGCCGACCGCCTGGTCAATGCCCTGGCCGCCGCCCGGTTGTACGGCACGCCGGCCGTCGTCGTCGACCTGGGCACGGCCACGACCTTCGACGCGATCGCCGCCGATGGCGCGTTCCTCGGCGGGGCGATTGCCCCCGGGCTCGAGGTCGGCCTCGACGCACTCGCCGCGAGGACAGCCAAGCTACCCCGGATCGAGCTGCGCCAGCCCGACCGGGCGATCGCCCGGGATACCGCCGGCGCCCTCCAGGCCGGCGCGATCCTGGGCTACCAGTCGTTGGTCACCGGCCTCCTGGTTCGCGTCCGCCGGGAGCTGGCCGATGCGAGCGGGATCGAGCCGGTGGCGGTCAAGACGATCCTGACCGGCGGCCTGAGCCGGTCGTCGTGGGTGGCCGGCATCGAAGGCATCGGCATGATCGACCCGGACCTGACCCTCAAAGGCCTGTCGATCCTGCACGCCGAGGTGACCGGCGGCGAGCCGATCGAGGCGGGCCTCGGATGAATCGTGCGCGGCTGGCCGGTCGCCTGATCGGTCTGGGGATCACCGGTTCGATCGCGGCCTACAAGTCGGTCGAGCTGCTCCGTGCGCTGCAGGCCGAGGGAGCCGAGGTCCAGGTCCTGCTCACGCCCTCGGCCGGCCGATTCGTGGCGCCCTTGGCGCTCGAGGCGCTCAGCGGCAGGCCGGTCGAGAGTGACCTGATGGCGCTCCTGGCCGACGGCCGGATCGGCCACATCGTGATCGCCGACACGGCGGACGTGATCGTCGTCGCCCCGGCCACCGCCAACTGGCTGGGCGCGATGGCCAACGGCCTGGCGGGCGACGTGGTCACCGCCGCCTGCCTGGCGAGCGCGGCGCCAGTCGTCGTGGCGCCGGCGATGGACGGCGAGATGTACGCCCATCCGGCGACCCGTGCCAACGTCGCCCGCTTGCGCGACGAGTTCGGCTACCGGATCGTCGAACCGGAGAGCGGCGTGCTGGCCTCGGGCCAGACCGGCGTCGGCCGGCTGGCCGAGCTCGGCCGGATCGTTGACGCCGTCGTGGAGGCCGTCGGTGATCGCCCGGTTCGAGCAGCCGACCCGGCGCTCCGACCGCCGCGCCTGAGCGGGACGGCACGCGAGGCTGATCTCGAGGGTCGCCACATCGTGGTCACGGCCGGGGGAACCCGCGAGGCGATCGACCCGGTCCGCTACATCGGCAACCGGTCGAGCGGCAAGATGGGCGTCGCGCTGGCCGAGGCGGCCCTGGATCGCGGCGCCCGGCTGACCCTGATCGCGGGCAGCGTCGACGTCGGGCTGCCGCCTGCCGCGGAGGTCATCCGGGTCGAGAGCACGGCCGAGCTCGAGAGCGCGCTGGGCTCGATCCTGGGCGCCGGTGCGAACAATCGGGCGGGCTTCGACGCCCTGATCATGGCCGCGGCCGTCGCCGACTTCCGGCCCCGCAGGCCGGCAACATCGAAGCTCCCGCGCGGAGCCGCGCTGAGCCTCGAGCTCGAGCCAACGCCGGACCTCCTGGCCGCCGCCGTCCAGGCTGCCCGGCAGCTCCGGCCGGTGCCGATCCTGGTCGGCTTCGCGGCCGAAACCGGCTCCCTCGAACGGGCGGTCGACAAGCTCACCCGCAAGGGCGTCGACCTGCTCGTCGCGAACGACGTTGCCGAGCCGGGTTCGGGCTTCGGCAGCAACACCAATCAGGTCACCCTGCTGGCCGCCGATGCCCCGGCCGAGGCCTGGCCCCTGCTCACCAAGCGCGAGGTCGCCGACCGGCTGCTCGACCGGCTCGCCGCCCGGCTGGACGCCCGCGACGCCGCCGCGCAGACTGGACGCAGCGAGGTCCCCCAGGAGTCACCAACGTGAGCGCCAGCACCAACCCCAAGCCGGCAACCAAGGCCAGCGCCGCTCCAGTCCGTCGCCTGACGGTCAGCGACATCGCCCGTCTGCACGCCGATGGCCAGCGGATCGCGATGATCACCGCCTACGACTATCCAACGGCCCGCCTGCTCGATGAGGCCGGCCTGCCGATCCTCCTCGTCGGCGATTCGCTGGGCCGGGTGATCCTCGGCTACGAGAACGAGATCCCGGTGTCGATGGACGACATGCTCCATCACGCCAAGGCCGTCGTCCGCGGTGCGAAGGCCGCCCTGATCGTCGGCGACATGCCCTTCCTGTCATATGCCACGCCCGACCAGGCGGTCCACAACGCCGGGCGATTCCTGGCCGAGGCCGGCGTCCAGGCGGTCAAGGTCGAAGGCGGCCGGCGCAGCGCGAAGACGATCGAGGCGATCACCCGGGCCGGGATCCCGGTGATGGGCCACATCGGCCTGACGCCCCAGGCGATCAACCAGATCGGCAAGGTCCGGGTCCAGGGCAAGACCCGTGAGGCGGCCCGCGAGCTGCTGTCCGACGCGATCGCGGTCCAGGAGGCGGGTGCCTTCGCCGTGGTCCTCGAGCTGGTGCCCGAGCAGCTCGCCCGGGCGATCACCGACCGGCTCCAGGTCCCGACGATCGGAATCGGCGCCGGGGCCGGCTGCAGCGGCCAGGTCCAGGTCCTGACCGACCTGCTCGGCTACGAGGAGTGGCATCCCCGCCACGCCCGCCCCTATGCCAACCTGCGCGAGGTGATCCTGGGCGCCGCCCGGGCCTACCGCGCCGACGTCGAGGCAGGCACCTTCCCGGGCGATGCCGAGACCGTCCGGATGGACGACGACGTGATCAACGAGGTCCTGGGCTACTCCGTCCTCGACCGCCCGAGCCGATCGATTCCGGCCGGCGGCATCCCCCTCGACCGCGACCTCTAGCAGCCGCCTTGACCCAGATCCTGCGCACGCGCGCCGAATTGCGGGCCGCCCTGGCCAACGCACCCCGGCCGGTGGGCCTGGTGCCCACGATGGGCTGGCTCCACGCCGGCCACCGTTCCCTGATCCGCCAGGCGCGGGGGGAGAATCCAACCGTCGTGGCCTCGATCTTCGTCAATCCGCGCCAGTTCAACCGGGCCGAGGATTTCACGAAGTACCCGCGCAACGAGGATCGTGACGTCCAGATCTGCGCGACCGAGGGGGTCACGATCGTCTGGGCGCCGCCGGTCGAGGAGGTCTACGTCCCGGGGTTCGACACGACCGTCTCGGTCGGTGCGATCTCGCGGCCACTCGAGGGAGCGGCCCGGCCCGGCCACTTCGACGGCGTGGCGACGGTGGTGGCGATCCTGTTCGGGCTGGTCGGGGCTGAGCATGCCTATTTCGGCCAGAAGGACGCCCAGCAGGTGATGGTGATCCGGCGGATGGCCAGCGACCTGGCCCTGCCGACCGAAGTGATCGCCTGCCCCACCGTCCGTGAGCCGGACGGCCTGGCGCTCTCGTCGCGCAATGTCCACCTCACGCCCTCGGAGCGGGCGGCGGCGCCGGTCATCCACCGGGCCCTGCTCGAGGCGGCCGCCCAGTGGCGGATGGGCGAGCGATCGGCCGAGGTCCTGCGCGAGACGATGGGGCGGATGCTGGCAACCGAGCCGAAGGCGCTGACCGAATACGTATCGGTCGCCGATTCCCTCACCCTGGCCGAGCTCGAGCACGTCGACCGCTCCGCCCTGCTCTCGCTCGCCGTCCGCTTCGGCCCGACCCGCCTGATCGACAACGAGCTGCTGGAGTGGCGCGCCTGACGTGAAAGCCCTCGGCCTTGCCGCGCTCGGCTGGTCGGTTCTGGTGCCATGGCCCGGCCGGTGACCCCAGGTCCTGCCGCAGAGGACCTCGAGGCGGCTCGTGGCACTGACGCCGGCTGGTGGTTCACCGCCGCCAGCAAGGCATTCAGGTTCCTCGAGCGCGACGGCGGCTACGTCCTTACGACCGTGCGCTATCACGAGGCGGGGCACTACCTGAAGTACGTAGGCTCGAGGTACCAGATCTCGATCGAGCTCGAACCAGAGTGGCTGAGCATGCACGGGACTGTCGTCGTGATGGAGGACGTGTGACCGGGGACGTACCCGAGGACGACCTCGTTGATCAGGATCCTGGAGACCCGCGCACCGGGCACGGACTGGCATCGAGAGGTGTTGTCACCGCATTGCAAGCGAAAGCAGATCCTTCAAGCGTTGAAGGCCTGGGGCAAGGGAATCCACACGCTGGCTCCTGATCTCATCGCGGGCGCCCCGCTAGAGGGTCTTGCCTGGGACTAGAGGCTGACCCGCTCGGCCAAGGCGTCGAGACCCTCGCCATCGAGCCCGATGGTCATGCGTTGTGTGTTCTGAGAACATCAAAACGCCGTTTTCGGGCTGGGATTCGGGGCGCTGGGCCTCGGGACCGGTTGAGAAACCGGAATTTCATCCCGGGCCACGCTCAGGCGAGCTGATTCGGCGAGGGGTGAGGCGCCGGCCGACCCCAGAGCTCGCCCGAAATCGGCGTCTTGTTGTTCTGAGTGCACGTTCCTGCGGGCGAGGCGCGGCGAGCTCGGAACCGGGCGCACGGCGGCGGCGGCAACCCCCGCGGCACGGAAGCCGGGCACTCAGCCCGGGCAGTCAGCCCGGGACGGGGCCCGCGGCCTCGAGGACTCGGTCGATCTTGAGGTGCTCCCAGACCAGGGCCTTGATCATCTCGATCTTGCCCACGTCCGCGGAATGGGTCTTGACCAGCAGGTCGTGGACCTCGGAGGCAACGACGTACGTGTCGTCATGCACGATCGAGGCGAACAGGTTTGCCCGGCGGATCGCGTCGAGGACGGCCTGGCGGGGGCGATAGCCGCCGGTCAGGACCAGGCCCAGGGCTGCACCGCGGGGCCGGCCACCGTCGTCGAACCCGCCGGTCAGGTGGGCCGTGGTCAGGGTCAGAATCACGTCCTCGCGGTCGCCGGGCACGATGACCAGGGTGTCGGCCTGGATCCGCTCGAGCATGTGGGCCGGCTCCATCGCCCCGACCGCGACCCCGCCGATCACCCGATCGAGGTCAGGGCCGGGGTGGACCGTCTCGCCGTGGACTCCCTCGAGGATCATCGCCAGGGTTGGGTTCGACAGGATCGGCCGGTAGGGCAGCACGCCGAGGAGTGGGATGTCGTGGAGGGCGAGGCCGCGCTCGAGGGTCTCGACGATCCCGGGCTGGGCGTCGAGGTCGACCTTGTTGACGATGGCCCCCGCGACCCGCACGCCCTGGCTGGCGAAATGCGACGCGTTCAGCACGATCTCGTCGATCGGCCGGCCGACGCCGCCCTCGGACACGATGATCGCCGGCGCGCCGAGCATCGCCGCGACCGTGGCGTTCGACAGCCCGATCACCGCCCCGACCCCCGCGTGGCCAGTGCCCTCGATCAGCAGGATGTCGCCGGCCCGGGTCACGGCGGCGTGGGCCGCCCGGATCCGGGCGGCGAGATCCTCGACGATCTCGCCGTTGATGTAGGCCTTGGTGAAGCCGCGCGGGATGTGGACCGGGCTCATCACGCTCATCAGATCGGTCAGCCCGAAGACGTTCCGGACGAGGATCGCGTCCTCGTCGGCGGGCAGCCCGTCCTCGATGATCGTGCGCTGGCCGACCGGCTTCATGAACCGGGTGTCGAGGCCCCGCCGCAGGAAGCCGTCGAGGAGGCCGATGCTGGTGGTGGTCTTGCCCCGGTTCTGGCCGGTGGCGGCGAGGTAGACCTGGCGCACGCCGGGCCTAGCTCCGGGTCGTCGTCCGGCGATCCACCATGGCAACCGCGTCCTTCAGCCGGGTGATCGTCTCGGCATCCACGGCATCGGCCTCGAGATACGGTCCGAGGCGCTCCATGATGTCGGCGATCAGGCCGATGAACACGCTCGCGTCGGCGACGAAGAACTGCGGCTCGTTGTTGTAGCGGACCATGGTCAGCCGACCCTGCAGGACGCGGCGGTCCTCGACATGGGCGATCTGGGTCGCGAAGTTGTGGCCCTGGATCCCGTCCGGGTTGTTCAGAAAGTTCAGGGCGTTGTCGATGGCCAGGCCGAAGCGCGCCCGCCAGGCGACAAGCCGCTCGTGGACCTCCGACGGGATGTGGACGTCGGCGACTTCCTCGAACACCTCGGGAGCCACGGTCAGCAGGCCGACCAGGGTGGTCCCCGCCCGCGGGCCGAGCATCACCTGGAGGCTCCGCTCGAGGGTGAAGACCTCGGAGTCGAAGCGCGGGCTCGTGATCACGTCGGTCAGCAGATCCTCAACGTTGTCGAGGATCCCCGGCTCAGCGACGGAGTTGGCGAGGTGGAGGATCTCCTCCTTGAACAGGAACTTCTCTTCGTGGTCGAGCATGGCGCCGATGGTAGCACCGGGCGGCACCGGTTCCTGGCGCTCCGGGCGAGGAGCCGTGCAGGTTCCGGTGCCGTCTGGCGACGGACCGACCTACGGGTACAGGCCGCGCATGGCGGTGGCGTCGGCGACCCGCTGGACGGCCAGCAGGTAGGCCGCGGTGCGCATGTTGACGTTCTCCCGGAGGCTCATCGCCAGGCAGTCCTTGAACGCCTTGACCATGATCCCCTTGAGCTTGCTGTTCACCTCGGCCTCGTCCCAGAAGTCGCGGTTGAGGTCCTGCACCCACTCGAAGTAGCTGACCGTCACGCCGCCGGCGTTGCACAGGATGTCAGGGATCTGGAAGACGCCATTGGCGAACAGGATCACGTCAGCCTCGGGCGTCGTCGGGCCGTTGGCCGCCTCGGCCACGATCCGGGCCTTGACCTTGCCGGCATTGCGCTCGGTGATCTGGTTCTCCAGGGCGGCCGGGATCAGGATGTCGCAGTCGACCTCGAGGACCGTCGCGTTGCTCACGTCAGTCGCGCCCGGGAAGCCCTGGACCGTGCCGTGCTCGGCCTTCCAGGCAACCACCTTGGCGATGTCGAGCCCGCTCTTGTCGTGGATCCCGCCGGTCGAGTCGCTCACGGCAACGACCGTCGAGCCCTCTTCGCTGATCAGCCGGGCGGCGATCGAGCCGGCATTACCGAAGCCCTGCACGGCGACCCGGGCCTTGGTCAGGTCGAGGTTCAGGTGGCGGGCCGCCTCGACGATGCAGTAGACGGTCCCCCGGGCGGTCGCCTCATTACGGCCTTCCGAGCCGCCCAGGGCGATCGGCTTGCCGGTGACCACGCCGGGCACCGTGTAGCCGACGTGCATCGAATAGGTGTCCATGATCCAGGCCATCGTCTGGCTGTTCGTGTTGACGTCCGGCGCGGGGATGTCCCGCTCGGGACCGATGATGATGCTGATCTCGGTCGCATAGCGCCGGGTCAGGCCCTCGAGCTCACGCAGCGAGAGCTGCTTGGGGTCGACGATCACGCCGCCCTTGCCGCCGCCGTACGGGATGCCCACGACCGCGCACTTCCAGGTCATCCACATCGCCAAGGCCTTGACCTCGTCGAGGGTCACCCCCTGGTGGTAGCGGATCCCGCCCTTGGCCGGCCCGCGGCCCAGGTTGTGCTGGACTCGATAGCCGGTGAAGACCTGCACGCTGCCGTCGTCCATCTTCACCGGGAAGTGGACGATCAGCTCGCGTCGCGGCTCGCGCAGGACCTGGCGCAAGCCGGGATCCAGGTTGAGCCGATCGGCGGCCAGGTCGAACTGCTGCTGGGCCACTTCCCACGGGTTGATCGTGCCGAGGGTGGCGCGTTCGGTCGTCATGAAGTCCGTGTTCCTCGAAGCCTTGGGCCGTCTCCCGGACAACCCCACGGTCGCGACGAAACGCCCGGTCGAGCCGATCGGGCATCTGGCNNGTGGGGCCCGATCGACGGTCCGATGACCGCCGTCTCGACCTCCGCTGCCGGGACCGTCCCGACCCGGGCGATCACCGCCGCGCGGAACTCGTCGAGGTCGGGGCTGATGCTGTGGAAGATCGCCAGCCGCTCGATCGGGCGCGAGGTGACGAACTCGATCGCCCGCTCGCGGGCCTTGCCCCGGGTCCGGACCTGGTCGACCTTGTCGACCTTGCCCTGATGGATGGCGATGATCGGCTTGACGCTGAGCAAGGTCCCGATCACCGCCTGGGCGCCGCTGATCCGGCCGCCGCGACGAAGGTATTCGAGCGTGTCGAGGCAGACGATCGCCTCGACGTCGGGGGCCCGTCGAGCGACTTCGGCGGCCACCTCGGCACCCGACTTGCCGGCCGCCGCGAGGTCGCGGCCGAGCATCGCCAGGAGGGCCTGGCCGAATGCGGCCGTGTCGGAATCCACGACGTGGATCTCGCGCTCCGGCAGCATCTCCCGGCCGAGGGTGGCGGACTTGAACGTGCCCGACAGGCTGGCCGCAACGGCGATGCACACGACCGAGTCGGCGCCCGCCGCGAACGCGGCTTCGTACGCGTCCCGGAAGGCGATCGGGCTGGCCGCGGCGGTCTTCGGGAAGGGCGCGTCGGGTGCGGTCATCCGCGCCCAGAAGTCCTCGGCGCTGAGCTGGACCCCGGCCTGGAACTCCTCCTTGCCGAACGACACGAGGAGGGGCACGACGGTGATCCCGAGCTCGGCGGCTCGGCTCGGGGCCAGGTCGCTGGCCGAGTCGGTGACGATCGCGACCCTGGTCATGGGCACTCCCTCATGGTGGGTGCACGGCGGGCTGGCCGATCAGATGCTCGACCTCGCGCAGGCGGGCGAGGGGGACGAGGGCGATGAACAACAGGATCAGGGTCCCGATCAGCAGGCCGTCGATGCCCGCCATCCGGGCCGCCTCGCCGCCGATCAGGCTGCCGCCGATCTGGCCGACGGCCAGGAAGACCGAGTACAGGCCCATGATCGCGCCGCGATCCTCGGGGTAGGCCTCGGACACGTCGGCCAGCATGCCGAGCGCCGCGGGTGTCGCCCCGGCAAGCACGAACAGGCCACCCACCACGGCCCCGGCGGGGATCGCCCGGGCCAGGCCCGGCAGGCCCTCGCTGTGGTTGATCACGGCCGCGGCGGCGATCACGAGCAGGCCGCCCAGGATCCCGAAGAAGATGATCGAGGTCCGCCGGAAGCGCTTGAACCGGTTGCCCCAGAAGATCAGGCCGGCGAAAAAGACGATCAGCCCGAGGCCCAGCCCGATGCTGATCTCCGTCGGCACGAAGTGGCCCATCAGGTATTGGTCGGCGAACTCGGGCGAGGGCTTCTGGGTGAGCTGGAAGAGCGACTGGTTCGTCCACAGGCCGAGAGCGGCGTTGATCGCGATCCAGGTTGGCGCGAGGAGCCAGACATGGCTGCTGCTCAGGATCTCGAGGTAGCGCTTCAGGCCGCCGTGGTCGACCCTGCGCATCGCCCGGAGGTCCTCCCGGAACTTGACCCCGTAGCGATAGATCACGAAGGAGATCGCGTAGATCCCGGCGTTGATGAAGAACGCGTTCACCCCGAAGCGGTCGATCAGCAGGCCGGCCAGGACGATCCCGAAACCGAGACCGGCCAGCGTCGCGCCCTCGAAGCGGGCCGAGGCTCGGCCGCGGGCCAGCTCGTCGCCGGCCGTGGCCATCGCGATGAAACCCAGGATCGAGGGCACCGAGGCCGCCGTCGACAGGCCGGCCAGGACCCGCGTGCCGGCCACGACCGGGATCGCAACCGTCAAGCCGGTGATCACCACGGCGATGAACCCGAAGAGCGGTCCGAGCTCCATCAGGCGGTGATGACCGAAGCGATCGGACATCACCCCGAAGACCGGCGACATGACCAGCTCGGACACGTAGAACAGGGCGGCCAGGATGCCGATCGTGCCAGGCTCGACGCGGACCCCACCGATCCGCTCGAAATGCGCCAGGTGGTAGGTGAGCAGGGCTCCGGTGAGCCCGGTGCTCAGGCGCAGGGTGAACGTGCCGAGCAGGACCGCGGTCAGCGAACGTCCCGAATTGTCGGGCAGGCGCGACGCCGGGCTGGCCTGGACGTTGGCGGGCTCCATGCCCGCCAAGCCTACAGGGCCGCACGGGCCACCTGTTGCGTGCCGGCCACGCGATCGCTCGCCGGGTAGACTCGCCCGAACGATGAACCGCCCGCTCGTCCCGGCCTTCCTCGCCCGCGGGGGCCAGGCGGCCGTTGTCGCGCCCCACCACCTGGCGACGGCGGCCGGCCTGGGCATCCTGCGGGCCGGCGGCTCGGCGGTCGATGCGGCGATCGCCACGAACGCGGTCCTGGCCGTGGTCGACAACCAGGCCTGCGGCATCGGCGGCGATGCCTTCTGGCTGATCTGGGACGAGACCCGAAACCGCCAGACCGGCCTGAACGGCAGCGGCCGCTCGGCCTCGACCGCGAGCGCGGCGACGCTCCGAACCCGCGGCTTGCGCACGATCCCCCATCGCGGCGGCTTGTCGATCACGGTCCCTGGTGCCGTGCGCTCGTGGGGCGATGCCCACGAACGGTTCGGGCGGCTGCCGCGAGCCACGCTGCTGGCCCCCGCGCTCGAGCTCGCCCGCGACGGCTTCCCCGCTGATGAGGCGTTCTGCCGGGCGACCGAGGTGAGCGGCGCGGTCTTCGCCCGTGAGCTCGGACCGGACGCNNCTGCCGGCGCTGGCCGCGACGCTCGAGCGGATCGCGACCGAGGGCTGGGCTGAGCCGTACGAGGGCCGGACCGCCGAACACCAGGCTCGCGCCCTGGCCGAGGCCGGCTCGGCGATCAGCCTCGACGACCTGCGCACGCACGCCTCGACCTGGACCGAGCCGATCTTCAGCGACTACCGCGGGGTCCGGGTGACCGGCCATCCGCCCAACAGCTCGGGCTTCGTGGCCCTCGAGCTGCTCAACATCCTGGAGTCGTTCGAGCCGCCCGCGGCGGACGGGACCGGCACGACCGGGCTGGCCCAGCGGATCCGCTGGGCGCACCTGGGGATCGAGGCCTCGAAGCTTGCGATGGTCGACCGGGATGACCACCTCACCGACCCGGAGCACCACCCGGCGCCCCTCGACCGGCTGCTCGACAAGGCCTACGCTCGGAAGCTCGCCGCGCGGATCGATCCGCTCCGGGCGAGCACGCCGCCGGCTGCCCGGACGCCGCGCGGCGGCGGGACGATCTGGCTGGGCGTCGTCGATCGGGACGGCAATGCCGTCAGCTTGATCCAGAGCAACTACGCCGGCTTTGGGTCCGGGATCGTCGATCCCGTGACCGGGATTGCCTTCCAGAACCGCGGCTCGTACTTCGGCCTCGACGAGGCGTACCCGAACGTCCTTGGGCCATCGAAGCGGACCCTCCATACCCTGATGCCGGCGATGCTCTTCCGGGATGGGCGGCCGTGGGTGATCACTGGCTCGATGGGCGGCGACGCCCAGCCCCAGGTCCACGCCCAGGTCGTGTCGGCCCTTGTCGATGGCGGCGCCGATGTGGCCAGGGCCGTCGCCGAGCCGCGTTGGTTCGTCGAGCCGGCCGAGCACTTTGCCCCACCCGACACGGTCCGCATCGAGCCGCGCTTCGGCCCCGAGCTCCTCGACGGCCTGACCGCGCTCGGCCATCGGGTCAGCCCGACCGAGCCGTTCGACGGCGCCCTGGGCCACTGCCACGCGATCGAGCTGGTGGCCGGCGGTCCGGCCGCCGGCGGAACGCTGGCCGCGGCGACCGACCCGCGCAGCCAGGGCCTCCCGGCGACCTGGTGAGCAGCGGGCGACCAGCCCCGCGACCCTCACCTATACTCGGGGCCCGTGCCATTCCGGAGGGTCGCGTGACGTCGAACGTCGGTCAGAACTACCCCTACTCGAGCGAGACCGAAGCCGTCCGCGCCGCGACGATCGCCCGCCTGACCACGGAGCGCGACGGGCTGGCGGCCAAGCTCGCCGCCGAGACGACGCCGGTCGACCCGAGCGATCGCTGGTGGGTCTACAAGTGCCCCACCCCGGGCTGCGCGGGGTTGCTCCACGTAGCCGGCTTCGCCCACGACCTGCACGCCGTCTACGTCGTCTGCGACGGGACCTGCGCCAAGACGTTCCTGCGCTGACAGGCCAACCGGGCCGGCCTGCCGGCGAGCAGCTTACGGACCTGGCCCCGATCGATCCGGCGATCCTGGCCGCCGCCCGACGCCAGCTGGTCATCGACGCCGCCGGCCTGGTCGCTTCGAGCGGCGGATTCGGAATCGTGTTCGGCCTGACGGCACGATCCGCCGGCTTCTCACCGATCGAGGCGATCGCCTTCTCGGTGATCGTCTTCGCCGGGGCTAGCCAGTTCGCGGCAGCCGGGATGGTTGCCGCCGGGTTCGCCTGGCCGGCGATCCTGGTCCTGACGGCCCTGGTCAACGCCCGCCACCTGCTCTATTCGGCTGCCATCGCGCCCTGGCTGCGCAACCAGTCGGTGCTCAAGCGCGCCGTCATGGCCCACCTGCTCACGGACGAATCGTTTGCCCTGGCGAGCGTCCACTTCCAGCGGCTTGGACGGGTTGACCCGACCGGCTACTGGATCGCCGCGATCGGCTCGACGTTCATCCCCTGGAACGTCGCCACGATCATCGGCGTCCTGGGCGGCCAGTTCATCCCGAATCCGCGGGTACTGGGCCTCGACATCGTCTTTCCGGCGGCCATGGCCGGCCTCGCTGTTGGCCTGTCGCACGGCCGCCGGGAGGTGGCGGCCGCGATGGCCGGGGTGGCCTGTGCCGTCCTGATCGGCCTGCTGTGGGACCCACGGTTTGGGGTCGTGATCGGCGGAGTCGTCGGGCCGTTCATCGGCCTGGCGGTGCCGGCCGGACCGAGGCCCACGACCGCACTCGGGGCGATCGCGACCGACCGCGATGATGGCCTGCCGTCATGACGACCGGGCTGGTTGGACTGGCCGTCCTGATGGCCCTGGCCACCTATCCGAGCCGGGCCATCCCCCTCCTCGCCCCGGGATTCGACCGGCTGCCAGCGCGGGCGCTCGAATACCTCCGGCTGGTCGGCCCGGCCGTCCTTGCCTCGATCGCGGCCTCGCAGATCTTCGTCAATCCAGCCGCCAACGGGAGCGGGCCGTCGTTCCACGTCGGCGTGGAATGGCTGGCCGTCGGTGTCTGCGTCGTGATCGTCGCGTGGCGCCGGAGCCTGCTCCTCGGCATCGTCCTGGCGGTCCTGATCGTGGCCGGTGCCCGGGGCCTGGGGCTCGCCGCCGCCTGAGCCCGGCGCCTTGCCTCCGGCTACGGGTCCCGAACGGCGTCCGCCTCGATCTCGACGAGCAAGGACGGCTCGATCAGGGCCTTGACCTCGACGATCGTGGCCGCCGGCCCGATCCCTGCGAAGCGGCTGCCGAGCGCCTCGAGGACGCCCGGACTGCGGGCCATGTCGGTGATGAAGATCCGGACCCGGACGACATCGTGGCGAGAGAACCCGGCCTCGTGGAGCGCGCCCTCGACGATCTCGAGGCTCGCCCGGGCCTGGGCGGCCGGATCGTCGGGGTGCTGGGATCGGCCGTCCGGCCCGGCATCGGTCGTGCCCGAGACCCAGCAGGCATTGCCCACGACGAGCGCCCGGCTGTAGCCGAAGCGGGCCTCGTACGGCCCACCCGAGGAAATCCGGCGGCGTTCAGCCCGGGTCATGGTCAGGCCCGGTGGGGCCGCCACGATCCGACGAGCGGATCGCGGCCCACGGCCAGCAGCAATCCGGCCAGGAGGGTCGTCCGGGGCACGATCGAGTCGACCTCGAGGTATTCGCTGGGCGAGTGGTCGTTGCCGCCGATCGGCCCCAGGCCGTCAAGGCTTGGGATCCCGAGGCCGGCGGTGGTATTCGCGTCGGAAGCTCCGCCGGTGGCCGCGTCGGCCAGCTCGAAGCCCAGCCGGCCGGCAATTGCCTGGGCGTGCTCGATCAGGCGGACGCTACGCTCGAGTCGCTCCATCGGCTGATGACGGGCGGTCTCCTCGACGGTCACCTGGGTGTCGGGCACGGCCGTGGTGGCCGCGATCGTGCGTACGGCGGCCTCCGCCTCGGCCAGGGACTGGGCCGTGGTTGCCCGGAGATCGACCTCCAGGACCGTCTCCTCGGCCACGACGTTGGGGCGGGTGCCCCCGTGCACCACGCCGACGTTGACGGTGACTCCCGGCCAGCGGCCGTTGAGACCCTGCAGGGCGATCACCTGGTGGGCCGCGGCCAGGATCGCATTGCGGCCCTTCTCGGGCTCGACCCCGGCGTGGGCGGCGCGGCCATGGACCGTCAGGCGGAGGTCGACGGTACCCTTGCGCGCGGACACGATGTCGCCGTTCGCCCGGGCACACTCGAGGACGAAGCAGACGTCCGAGGCGAGGGCCAGCTCGCGGATCACCGGGGTGCTCGAGATCGAGCCGATCTCCTCGTCCGGGTTGGCCACGTACACGAGCCGCTCGAAGGGCAGCTCACCGCGCGGCTGGATCGGGGCGGGCGTGGTGTCGTCGTCGCCTTCGCCCAGGGAGATGAGGGCCAGGATCGCGTAGAGGCCCGCCAGCAGGCCGCCCTTCATGTCGGTCACGCCCGGTCCGCGGGCAATCCCGGCGTCGATCCGGAGCGGACGCTCCGCGGCCGTCCCCTCGGGGAAGACGGTGTCCAGGTGGCCGATCAGGAGGGCTCGCGGTGCCCCGGGCCGGCCGCTGAACGTGCCCACGACGGTGTTGCCCAGGGTGGCATGGGCATGGATCTGGACCTGGGCGCCGAGCCGTTCGAGGAAGGCCGCCGTCCAGTTGCCGACCTGGTCGACACCGGCCTTGGTGTAGCTGCCGCAGTCGATGTTGACCAGGGTGGCCAGGTCCTCGAGGTAGGCCGGCAGCTCGTCCTGGACGATCTCCTCGATCTCCTCGAGCTCGTCGGGCGTCACCGCCGTGCCGGGCCGGTGCAGGGTCTCCATTCCGGCAGTCTACCCGCGTTGTTAGACTCCCCGGCACCGTGCGCTTGATCGAGATTCGCCTGCTCGAGGGACCCAACGTCTACCGGCTGGAACCGGTGGTCAAGGTCGAGGTCGCGATCGGCCGCCGACGGACGTGGTACGGCCAGCGCAACCCGGCCCGCTATGCCCTCGTCCGGCTCGGCCAGGCCGTGCCCGCCAGCGACTGGCCGGACGACATCGCCGCACTGGCCAGCTGGCTGCGTCGCCTGCGGTCCGATCACGGCCAGGGTCGGGCGGGCCTGGCCGTCCATCGCTCGTCGGATCCCGGCCACTGGATCCTGACCTTCCCCTGGTCGGCCGCGGGCCGGGCCCGGGCAATTGCCGAGGCCGCGCTGGGACTCGTCGAGCGCAACGTCTCGCCCGCCCGGACCGCCCGGCTGACCGGGGGCCAGTCGCGCCTGCTGGCCCGCTGGGCGGCCCGGATCGACGAAGGCGA
>PNAZ01000085.1:0-204 GCA_003169655.1 Chloroflexota bacterium | reverse complement strand
ACCCGGCTGATCAGCCACATCCTCATCCGGGCCGGCCGGCACACCGGCACGACCACCTCGGACGGTGTCCTGGTCGACGAGCGGATGGTGGAGGAGGGCGACTGGACCGGGCCCGGCGGCGCGGCCCAGATCCTGGGCCGGTCCGATGTCGAGGTGGCGGTCCTCGAGACCGCCCGAGGCGGGATCGTGCTCAAGGGCGTCGGC
>PNAZ01000039.1 GCA_003169655.1 Chloroflexota bacterium | reverse complement strand
CCAAGTTCAAGGCCCACGACGAGGGCAACACGGCCCACGTCGGCGACACGGTCCTGATCGAAGAATCACGCCCCCTGTCGGCCACCAAGCGCTGGCGCCTGGTCGAGATCGTTGCCGCCGCCGCCGCCGAGCACGGCGGCGAGGGCCTGCTCCTCGAGGAGGAGGCGACCACCGAGGCGATCCACGGGGCCGCCCATCCCGGCCGCCACCATGACGCCGAGCCGGCCGAGCCGGTGGAGGCCGAGGCGTGATCCAGGAGTCCACCCGGCTCAAGGTCGCCGACAACACCGGCGCGCGCACGATCGAGTGCATCCGGATCATGGGTCGCTCGCGCAAGCGCACGGCCGGGATCGGCGATGTGATCGTGGCCGCCGTCAAACAGGCGATCCCCAACGCCGCCGTCAAGAAGGGCGACGTGGTCCGGGCCGTGATCGTGCGCACGAGCAAGGAGTACGGCCGGCCCGACGGCAGCTACATCCGCTTNNGTCGCCCGCGAGCTGCGCGACCGGAACTACATGAAGATCGTGTCCCTCGCCCCGGAGGTGCTGTGATGGCCGTCGTCACCCGCCCCAACGGGACCAAGGTGCCCGACATCCGCAAGGGCGACACCGTCGTGGCCATCGTGGGCAAGGACGCCGGCAAGGCAGGCGTCGTCGAGCGGGTGATCCGCAACCAGCAGGGCTGGGCCAAGACGAAGAGCCGGGGCGGCGGGTCGTGGCGGCACGCCACGCCGCTGTCCGAGGTTGCTGTCGTGGTCAGCGGCCTGAACATCAGCAAGCGCCACACCAAGCCCAGCCAGTCGACCAGCAGCACCGACAGAATGCCCAAGGTCCAGGCCGGCGGGATCCTCGAGATCGCCCAGCCGCTGGCCCTCAGCAAGGTGATGATCGTCTGCCCCGAATGCAAGGAGCCGACCCGGGTCGGCCACGAGAAGCTCGCCAGCGGCGAGCGCGTCCGGACCTGCAAGCGCGGTCATCGGCTGGAGGCGAAGGGCTGATGGCCGGACGCCTCCACGACCGCTACAGGGCCGAGGTGATCCCGGCCCTCACCAAGCAGTTCGAGTACGGCAACCCGAACCAGGTCCCCCGGCTGGCCAAGATCGTGGTCAACATCGGCCTGGGCGAGGCGCTGACCAATGCCAAGGCGATCGATGCCGCGACCGGCGACCTGGCCGCGATCACTGGCCAGAAGCCGATCGTGACCCGGGCCAAGCGCTCGATTGCCCAGTTCCGGCTGCGGACGGGCAACCCGATCGGGGCCAAGGTCACCCTGCGCGGCGACCGGATGTGGGACTTCCTCGACCGGCTCGTCACCCTCTCGCTGCCCCGCATCCGCGACTTCCGGGGGATCCCGGCCAAGTCGTTCGACGGGCGGGGCAACTATTCACTGGGCCTCCGGGAGCAGCTTGCCTTCCCGGAGATCGATTACGACAAGGTGGACCGTCTCCGCGGGCTCGAGATCAGCATCGTGACGACGGCGAAGACCGACGAGGAGTCGAAGCGTTTGCTCGAGCTCCTCGGCATGCCTTTCGCCGGCTAGGCGCGGGGAGGAACAAGATGGCCAAGAAGTCACTCATCGCCAAGGCGGCCCGGACGCCCAAGCACAAGGTCTCGGGCTATCACCGCTGCACCGTGTGCGGCCGGCCGCGGGCCTACATGCGCCGCTTTGCCCTGTGCCGGATCTGCTTCCGGGAGCGCGCGCTCCTGGGCCAGCTGCCCGGCGTGACGAAGTCGAGCTGGTAGTCCGATGAACATCTCCGATCCAATCGCCGACATGCTCACCCGGATCCGCAACGCGTCCCGGGCGCGCCACACCGAGGTCGTCGTGCCGGCCTCCCGGACCAAGCGCGAGATCGCCCGGATCCTGAAGGCCGAGGGCTTTATCGCCGAGGTCGCCGAGGACCGCGACGGCACCCTCAGCATCCTCCGCCTCCAGCTCAAGTACGTTGACGGCAAGGTGCCGGTCGTCTCGGGCCTCAAGCGGATCAGCAAGCCCGGCCTGCGGGTCTACGCTCGCAAGACCGACATCCCACGGGTGCTCGGCGGGCTGGGCATCGTCATCGTCAGCACCAGCCAGGGGATCATGACCGGCGCGCAGGCCCGCAAGGCCGAGCTCGGCGGCGAAGTCCTCGCCTACGTCTGGTAGGGGAGGGAACGCATGTCTCGAATTGGCCGCCTGCCGATCGCCGTCCCGCCCGGCGTGACCGTTACCGTTGACGGCCGCGCGATCACCGTCGTCGGCCCCAAGGGCACGCTCAGCCGCGAGCTCCATCCGGACATGGCCGTCAACCAGAGCGACGGCCGGCTGCTGGTCGAGCGGCCGGACGAGTCGAAGACCCACAAGGAGCTCCACGGCCTGACCCGGACTCTCGTCTCGAACATGGTCGAAGGGGTCACCANNGAGATCACCGGCGTCGGCTATCGTGCGACGCTCAACGGCCGGAAGCTGCAGCTCAACCTGGGCTACAGCCACCCAATCGAGATCGATCCCCCGAGCGGGATCAGCTTCGAGCTCGACAACCCGACCCGGCTGGCCGTGGTCGGCATCGACAAGGAGCTCGTCGGCCAGATCGCCGCCAAGGTCCGCTCGATGCGCAAGCCCGAGCCGTACAAGGGCAAGGGCGTCCGCTACGCCGGCGAGGTGATCCGGCGCAAGGCCGGCAAGGCCGGCAAGATCGGTGGAAAGAAGTAGCCCGATGAAGGAATCAGCCCGATGACCCAGGTCGCCGGCCGCACCGCGGCGCGCCAGAAGCGCCACGACCGGATCCGTCTGCGCATCGCGGGATCGGATGCCCGGCCCCGCCTGGCCGTCTTCCGCAGCCTCAACCATATCTATGCCCAGGTGATCGACGACGCGTCCGGACGGACGCTGGCCACTGCCTCGACGGTCGAGAAGGAGTTCAAGGGCTCCAAGGCGTCCAAGACCGAGGAAGCCCAGAAGGTCGGCCGCCTGGTTGCCGAGCGTGCCCGTTCCGCCGGCGTGGAGCACGTCGTCTTCGATCGGGCCGGGTTCCGGTATCACGGACGGATCAAGTCGCTGGCCGACTCCGCCCGCGANNGTCGTCCAGATCAACCGCGTCGCGAAGGTGGTCAAGGGCGGCCGTCGCTTCAGCTTCAGCGCGATCGTCGTCGTCGGGGACGGTGCCGGCCACGTCGGTGTCGGCCTGGGCAAGGCCGGCGAGGTGCCCGAGTCGATCCGCAAGGGCGTCGAGGACGCCAAGAAGAACCTGATCAAGATCCCGATGGTCGGGACCACCATCCCCCACGAGGTGCGGGTCGAGTACTCCGCCGCCCGGGTGATGCTCAAGCCGGCCTCCCAGGGCACCGGGGTCATCGCCGGCGGCGCTGTGCGGGCTGTCGTCGAGGCGGCCGGCATCCGCGACATCCTGGCCAAGGTCCACGGCTCGACCAACCCGGTCAACGTGACCCGGGCCACGATCAACGCCCTCGCCTCGCTCCACTCGGCCGCCGAGATCTCGGCCCGCCGCGGGGTGACCGTCCGCCTGGCGATCCCCGGCCAGCCGGTGATGGAGGCCGCCGATGCCCGCTAGGCTGCGCGTCACCCAGGTCAAGAGCACGATCAGCCACATCCAGCGCAACCGGGCCACGGTCCGCGCCCTCGGGCTGCACCGGATCGGCGACGTCGTCGAGGTCGTCGACAACCCCGCCACCCGGGGCATGGTCCGCCAGGTGCGCTTCCTGGTCGAGGTCGAGGAGCTGCCCGAGACCGGCCCAGAGGAGAAGGCATGAAGCTCCACGATCTGCGCCCGGCGAAGGGCGCCCATCACCCTCGCAAGCGGGTCGGCCGGGGCATTGCGGCCGGCGGCGGCAAGACGGCCGGGCGCGGCACGAAGGGCCAGAAGGCCCGCGCCGGCGCGGCGATCCCGGCCTGGTTCGAGGGCGGCCAGACCCCGCTCCAGATGCGGATCCCCAAGCTCCACGGCTTCAAGAACCGGTTCCGGGTCGAGTACGAGGTCGTCAACCTCAGCCGGATCGCGGCCCTCGTCGAGGCCGGCATCTTCGAACCCGGCGACGCACCGGGAGCCAGGAAGGCCGGTTCGGGCAAAGCCGCCCCGATCACGATCAACCAGGAGATCCTGCGCGCCGCGGGCCTGGTCTCGACCCTCAAGAAGCCGCTCAAGATCCTCGGCAACGGCGATCTTTCGGCGGCCCTCTTCGTGGTCGCCGACTCGTTCAGCCGGAGCGCGGTGACCAAGATCGAGGCGGCCGGCGGATCGGTCCAGGTCCTCGCGCTGCCGAGCGAGCCGCTGGCCGCACTGGGACTCGACCTTGACCTGACCTCAGCTCCGGCTGTTGATCACGACGAGC
The DNA here is from genome assembly GCA_003169655.1 of Chloroflexota bacterium. Lineage (GTDB taxonomy): Bacteria > Chloroflexota > Limnocylindria > Limnocylindrales > CSP1-4 > Palsa-1033. The sequence goes on along the minus strand of PNAZ01000039.1, from coordinate 621 downwards.
TCAGGTCCCACGACCATCCCAAGGCGGAGGCTGCCGAGCCGGCCAAAGCATCCGCCGAGTCCGGGGACGCGAGCCCAGCCAGGGCGAAGCCGGCGGCCAAGCCCGCGAAGCCCGCCAGGTCCGCGGCAAAGCCCGTGGCCAAACCCGTGGCCAAGCCCGCGACGCCCGCCAAGTCCGCGGCCAAGTCCGCGGCAAAGCCCGTGGCCAAGGCCGTCACCTCCAAGCCGAAGCCGGCGGCCAAGCCAGCCAAGGCCGCGAAGCCCGCCGCGAAGCCCGCCAAAGACGCCTGACGATGATCGAATCCCTGCTCAACGCCTTCCGCGCGCCCGACATCCGGCGCCGGATCCTGTTCGTCGCCGGGATCCTGATCATCTTCCGGTTCCTGTCCCACGTGCCCGTCCCGGGCGCGAATGCGGCGTCGCTCCAGTCGCTGTTCAGCGGCAACCAGCTCCTCGGCCTGCTCGACCTCTTCTCGGGTGGCGGCCTGTCGCGCTTCTCGATCGTCGGCCTGGGCGTCAACCCGTACATCAACGCCTCGATCATCATCCAGCTGATGACCGGGGTGATTCCCCGCCTCCAGCAGCTCAGCCGCGAGGGTGAGTACGGCCGCAACAAGATCAA
>PNAZ01000164.1 GCA_003169655.1 Chloroflexota bacterium | reverse complement strand
TGATCATGTTCTTGATGTAGTCGGCGTGGCCGGGGCAGTCGACGTGGGCGTAGTGGCGATTGGCCGTCTCGTACTCGACGTGGGCGATCGCGATCGTGATCCCCCGCTCGCGCTCCTCGGGGGCGTTGTCGATCGTGTCGAAGGCGCGATACTCCGCCCCGCCTTTTAGGGCGAGGTACTTGGTGATCGCCGCGGTCAGGCTGGTCTTGCCGTGGTCGATGTGACCGATCGTGCCGATATTGACGTGCGGCTTGGTCCGCTCGAACTTCTTCTTCGCCATCGCCTCGCTCCTCTACCCGACCGCAGCTAGTTCTTCGACTTTGCGACGAGCTCCGCCGCGAGACTCGCGGGGACCTCTGCGTAATGACTGAATTCCATCGAGCTCGATGCCCGACCCTGCGTCATCGAGCGCAGGTCGGTCACGTAGCCGAACATCGACGACAGCGGCACGAAGGCCCGGATGACCTCGATGTTGCCCTGCGAGTCGACTGACTCGACCTGGCCGCGGCGGCTGTTCAGGTCGCCGATCACGTCGCCCATGAACTCGGACGAGGTGCGCGCCTCGACCCGCATGATCGGCTCGAGGATCGCCGGGCTGGCCTTGTGGAAGGCGTCCTTGACGGCCATCGAGCCGGCGATCTTGAAGGCCATCTCCGACGAGTCGACCTCGTGGTACGAGCCGTCGAACAGGGTGGCCTTGACATCGACCACCGGGAAGCCGGCATAGATGCCCGTCTCGAGCGCCTCGCGGATGCCCGCATCGACCGACTTGATGTATTCGCGCGGGATCGTGCCGCCGACGATCTTGTCGACGAACTCGTAGCCGGCGCCCTTCTCCTGGGGCTCGATCTTGATCACGGCGTGGCCGTACTGGCCCTTGCCGCCGGTCTGCCGGACGAAGCGGCCGTTGCCCTCGGCCGCCTTGCGGATCGTCTCGCGATAGGAGACCTGGGGCTTGCCGATGTTGGCCGCGACATGGAACTCGCGGACCATCCGGTCGACGAGCACGTCGAGGTGGAGCTCGCCCATCCCGGCGATCAACGTCTCGGCCGTCTCCGGGTCGGTCTTGACCCGGAAGGTCGGATCCTCCTCGGCCAGGCGCTGCAGGGCGATCGTCAGCTTGTCCTGGTCGGCCTTGGTCTTGGGCTCGATCTTCACCTCGATGACCGGCTCGGGGAAGGTCATCGACTCGAGGATCACCTGGTGGTCGGGATCGGCCAGGGTGTCACCGGTGAAGGTGTCCTTGAGGCCGACTGCCGCGGCGATGTCGCCGGCGTAGACCTCCTCGATCTCCTCGCGGTGGTTGGCGTGCATCTGGAGCAGGCGGCCGATCCGCTCGCGCCGGACACCCTTCTTGGCGTTGATCGTGGAGACGTACGAGCCGGCTTTGAGCGTGCCGGAGTAGACCCGGATGAAGGCCAGCTTGCCGACGAACGGGTCGACCGCGATCTTGAAGGCAAGCGCGCTGAACGGCTCGGAGTCATCCGGCCGGCGGACCAGCTCGGCGCCGGTCTTCGGGTCGAGGGCGATCATCGGCGGCACGTCGAGCGGCGAGGGCAGGTAGTCGATGACGGCATCGAGCATCGGCTGGATGCCCTTGTTGCGCAGGGCCGAGCCACCCAGTACCGGGATCAGCCGGGTGCTCAGGGTGCCCAGGCGCAGGCCGCGCTTGATCTCATCGACCGTGAAGTCGATGCCCTCGAGGTACTTGTGGGTGAGGTCGTCGTCCATGTCGGCGACGGCCTCGATCATGACGTGGTGGTGCTTGTCGGCCTCGGCCCGCAGCTCGGCCGGGATCTCCTCGATGTCGATCTGGTTGCCCAGCTCGTCGCGGTAGTAGACGGCCTTCATCTCGACCAGGTCGATCATGCCCAGGAACTTGTCCTCGCGGCCGATCGGGATCTGGATCGGCACGGCATTGGCACCCAGGCGATCACGGATCGACTGGACGCCGAACCAGAAGTCGGCCCCGGTCCGGTCGAGCTTGTTGATGAAGCAGAAGCGCGGGACGCCGTAGCGATCGGCCTGGCGCCAGACCGTCTCGGACTGCGGCTCGACCCCAGCCACCCCGTCGAAGACGACGACCGCGCCGTCGAGGACGCGCAGGCTTCGCTCGACCTCAACGGTAAAGTCCACGTGCCCGGGCGTATCGATGATATTGATGCGATGGTCGCCCCAGAACGCGGTCGTGGCCGCCGCGGTGATCGTGATCCCCCGCTCCTGCTCCTGAGGCATCCAGTCCAGGGTGGCCGCGCCCTCATGGACCTCGCCGAGCTTGTGGATCTTCTTGGTATAGAAAAGGATCCGCTCGGAGACGGTCGTCTTGCCGGCGTCGATATGGGCGATGATTCCGATGTTCCGCGTCTTGGCGAGCGGAACGAGGCGTGGCACGGTGGTCTTGCTCTCCCGGGTGCTGGTGCTGACTACCACTTGAAGTGGCTGAAGGCCTTGTTGGCTTCGGCCATCTTGTGGGTGTCCTCGCGCCGCTTGACGGCGGCGCCGAGGCCGTTCATGGCGTCGACGAATTCGGCGGCGAGCTTCTCGCCCATGCTCTTGCCGGTCCGCTTGCGGGCGGCCTGGACCAGCCAGCGCACTCCGAGCGAGAGGCGGCGGTCGCCACGGATCTCGACCGGGACCTGGTAGGTGGCGCCGCCGACCCGGCGGGGCTTGACCTCGATGATCGGGGTGGCGTTGCGCAGGGCGGCCTCGAGGACCTCGATCCCCGGCCGGTGGGCCTGGGCCTCGGCCCGGGCGAGGGCCTGGCGAATGATCCGGTCAGCCAGGATCCGCTTGCCGTCGTGCATCAGCTTGGCGCTGAAGCGGGCGGTGGTCCGGTTGAGCGGAATCGTCTCGTACTTGGTCTTGCGGGCAATGCTCGCTCGGCGGGGCATCTACTTCTTGCCCTTCCCGCCGCCGGCGGCCTTGGCCCCGTACTTGCTGCGGCCCTGCTTGCGGTCACGCACGCCGGCCGCGTCGAGGGTGCCCCGGATGATGTGGTATTTGACCGACGGGAGGTCCTTCACCCGGCCGCCCCGGACGAGGACCATCGAGTGCTCCTGGAGGTTGTGGCCGATGCCCGGGATGTAGGCCGTGACCTCCATCTGGTTGCTGAGCCGGACACGGGCAATCTTCCGAAGGGCCGAGTTCGGCTTCTTGGGGGTCATCGTCCGAACCTGGAGGCAGACGCCGCGCTTCTGCGGCGCGCCCGGAATCGACTCCTGGCGCTGCTTCAGGCTGTTCCAGTTCTTGCGCATGGCAGGCGCCTTGACCTTCGAGATCTTGCGCTTGCGCCCATGACGCACGAGCTGGCTGATCGTCGGCACGAAGACGAGACTCCCTTCACGTCGGTTGTTGGCAGGGCTCCGATCGACCGGCGCCCGGGTCGGGCCCGAGCGGGGACCGGAATGACTTGATTCGTGAGGCTGCGAGGGTCCGGAACGCGCACGCAACGGCGCTCGACCCACGAGGGCCACGAAGGCGGAGGATATCAGCGGCCTCGATCGAGTGTCAAACGTCGATCGAAGCCGCCGGGGGCTGGATCAGGCTGGGTCGGGCTCCTCGGCTTTGTCGTCCTCGGCCAGGAACGGGTTGTTGGTCAGCTCGTCGGCGGCGGCCTGCCGATCGGCGTGGTCGCCGGCCAGGAAGACCTTGGCCAGCTCCGCGTCGTCCTCGACATCGTCGTCGGCGGGTCGGGCGGCCAGGAACGAGGCGATCTCGGCCGTCTCGTCGTCGGCCGGGTGGGTGGCGCCATCCTCGAGGAAGGGGTTGTGCTCGAACTCCGCACCCAGTCCCTCGAGCGCTTCGCCGGCGAGGGCCTCGATGGCCGCCCGACGGGCACGCTCGCGGGCCGCCGCGACGTTCTGCGGCGCGCCCGTCCCGGCCGGGATGAGCTTGCCGATGATCACGTTCTCCTTGAGCCCGATCAGGTGGTCCTTGGCCCCGTTGATCGCGGCCTCGGTCAGCACCCGGGTCGTCTCCTGGAAGGAGGCGGCCGCCAGGAAGCTCGAGGTATTGAGCGACGCCTTGGTCACGCCCAGCAGGACAGTCTGGGCCGTGGCCGGCTCGCCGCCTTCGGACAGGACCCGGTTGTTGGCCTCCTCGAACTCGAGTCGGTCGATCAGCTCGGTTGGCAACAGGTCGACGTCACCGGGCTGGTCGATGCGGACCTTGCGGAGCATCTGCCGGACGATGATCTCGATGTGCTTGTCGTTGATCGTGACGCCCTGGCTGCGGTAGACCTTCTGGACTTCCTTGACCAGGTAGCGCTGGACCGCGTCCTTGCCCCGGGTGTCGAGATACTCCTGGGGGTTGATCGGCCCGTCGGTGATCGCGTCGCCGGCCCGGATCTCCTGGCCGTTCTCGACTTTGAGCTTGGCATGGTGAGGAATGATGTATTCCCGCTCGACCACGTCCTCGGCCCGGACGACGAGCTCGCCGCCCTCCTGGGCCAGGAAGCCCTTGACCGGTGACACGACGTCGGGCTGGCCGTCCAGGCGGGCAATCACCTGGTTGGCCTCGACACCGTCGCCGGCGGCGGCCAGCAGCTCGGCCCCGGCCGGGATGGCGACCGACGTGTCGTATTCCTCCCGGCTGGTGACCTTCACCTTGGTCTGGGCGTCGCGGATGATCTCGACGATCCCGTCGATATGGCTGATCTCGGCCTTGCCCTTCGGCACCCGGGCCTCGAACAGCTCCTCGACGCGGGGCAGGCCGGCGGTGATGTCCAGGCCGGCGACGCCGCCGGTATGGAACGTGCGCATCGTCAGCTGGGTGCCCGGCTCGCCGAT
>PNAZ01000102.1:11274-12276 GCA_003169655.1 Chloroflexota bacterium | reverse complement strand
CACGACCGCTACTCGTCGGTCCGCACCGGCTGAGTCGTCAGCCGCGCAGCCAGGGAAACGAAGCCGCGGAAGGCCTCGTCGCCGACGCCGGGCACCGGCTCCTCGCTGGCTAGCGCCTGGGCTTCGGGGCGCTTACGATCCGGGAGCTGCCGGCAGCCGGCCGGAACGTGCTCTCGTGGCCGTCGGCCCAACGCACCGTGTAGCGGACGCCGAGCGTCGATTCGGACACCTCGAGGATTTCTCCCTCACGCGGCGGCGTGCCGACCTTCTCCGACTCGACAATGATCCGGTCTCCGGCCTTCGCGGTCATTCCTGCACCTCTTCGTCGGTCCCGATTTTCACACGGCCGCCAAGGCACTCCGCCCCGGAGGAACCCGACCCAAGGTCGAGCCCCTCCGGGGCTGGGGTCAGCCTCAGCCGGCGACCACCTTCACGTGCTGCGGCTTGACGGCCTCGCTCTTGGGCAAGGTCAGGGTCAGCAGCCCGTCCTTGAAGACGGCTTCCGCCTTCTCGGGCTTGATCGCCGTCGGCGTCGAGAAGCTGCGCTCGAAGGTCCCCGTGCTGAGCTCCTTCTGGACGTAGCCGGATTCCTTTGTCTCCTTCTCCTCCGTGAACGAGCCCTTGATCGTGACGAAGTCGTCCACGATCGAGATGTCGACGTCGGCCGGCTTCACACCCGGCAGCGCCACCTTGGCTACGACGGCTTCCGGGGTCGTGAACAGGTCGAGCGCAGGAACGACGGCATGATCGCCGTTCAGCGGCCAGATCGTGCGCATGAACCGGTCGTCAAAGAACCGATCCACCGCATCGCGCAGAGAAACCACGTCGGTAAACGCCGATGGTCGACGAATGAGTGTCATCACGGCACCTCCTCGTGGCGGGGCCGCTCGACCCTGAATTGGGTCTGCGTGCGACCCTCCCGGAATAAGCATCCTCACGACCCGATCGCGACGCCAGAGCCGATTGGCCTGATTCGGCCCCGACGAGCACGCATTGGGCCAT
>PNAZ01000102.1:0-11256 GCA_003169655.1 Chloroflexota bacterium | reverse complement strand
CATCGTGCTCACCTGGCTGAGCGATCAAGCCCACGTGGAGCGGCTGTCCTCGGACGTGCCGGACCATCGCAAGTCCACCGGCCATGTTCGGCACGATGCGAGCCGGCACGGCGGGGGCGGGGCGCCCCAGACCGCCGGCGACCCGCGCCGCGAAGAGCACCTGGGCCGGTTCATTGAGGAGGTGACCCGCCGCCTTCCAGCGGACGACGACCTCCTGATCCTCGGTCCGGGCACCGTCCGGGAGCACCTTGAGCGTCGGGTTTGTGAGCACGACCAGCACCTGCTTCACCGGCGCATGGTTGAGGTCAGGGCGTCGGGCCCGCAGACCGAACGACAGTTGATTGCCGAGTTGCGCCACGTCGTGGGCGCCGAAGCCCCGCGGCGTCCGGCACGCGAGCACCGCGACCAGGTGCCCGATCGGGACGCCGGCGAGGACGACTCCTGGAAGCGCGAGCTCGAATCGGAGGCATGAACATGGACCGCAAGCGCGTCGTGATCATGGGCGCGGCCGGCCGCGACTTCCATGACTTCAATGTGGTCTTCCGCGAAGATCCCGGTGTCGAGGTCGTGGCCTTCACCGCGAACCAGATCCCGGGCATTGCCGACCGGCGCTACCCCGCCGAGCTGGCCGGACCCGCCTACCCGGCGGGCATCCCGATCGTCGCCGAGAGCGAGCTCGAGCGCCTCATCGCGGACAGCCAGATCGATACGGTCGTCTTCGCCTACAGCGACGTGAGTCACGAGTTCGTGATGCACGAGGCATCCCGGGTCCTGTCCGCGGGTGCCGACTTCACCCTCCTGGGACCGGCCCGGACGATGCTCCCGAGCGTTCGCCCGGTGATCGCGATCGGCGCCACCCGGACCGGTGCTGGCAAGAGCCAGACGACCCGGGCGATTGCGGCCCTGCTCGCCGAGCGGGGCCTGACACCGGTCGTGATCCGCCACCCGATGCCATACGGCGACCTGGCCGAGCAGCGCGTCGAGCGCTTCGCAACATACGGAGACCTGGACCGCTTCGAGACGACGATCGAGGAGCGCGAGGAATACGAACCGCATCTCGATGCCGGCCGGGTCGTGTACGCGGGCGTGGACTACGAGGCGATCCTGCGCGAGGCCGAGTTCGAGGCTGACGTGATCCTGTGGGACGGCGGCAACAACGACTTCCCGTTCTACCGCCCGGACCTGTACATCGTCGTAGCCGACCCGCTCCGGGCCGGCGACGAACGGCGCTATCACCCCGGTGAGACGAACCTGCGGATGGCCGACGTGGTCGTGATCAACAAGGTCGATTCGGCTGACCCGGCCAACGTCGACCTCGTGCGGGCGAGCATCGAAGCCCTGAACCCATCCGCCCGGATCGTCACGGCGCGGTCCGACCTGACCCTGACTGGGCCGTCGATCGTGGGCAAGCGGGTTGTCGTGGTCGAGGATGGACCGTCGCTCACCCATGGCGGGATGCACTACGGCGCCGGCGTGGTGGCGGCGCGCCGCTTCGGCGCGGCGGAGCTCGTGGATCCACGACCGGCCGCGGTCGGCTCGATCAAGGCCGTCCTGGATCGCTACCCAGCGCTCGAACCCCTGGTTCCGGCGATGGGCTATGGACCCGCCCAGGTGGCCGATCTCCAGGCGACCCTCGACGCCGTCGACGCGGACATCGTCCTGTCGGCCACGCCGATCGACCTGACCCGCGTCCTCACGCTGAACAAGCCGATCACCCGGGTCCACTACGAGCTGGCCCAGGTCGGCGGCCCGACGCTCGCCAGCCTGCTCGAGCCGTTGATCGAGGCCATTCGCGCCCGGGTCGCGGTCGAGGCTGGCGCGCGATGACGGCCGTGCTCAACCCGACGCCGGTCGCCGGTTCGGGATCGCGCGATGTCCTGACCCTGGCCGGGCTCGGGCCGGAGGGGCTGCGCGCCCTGCTCGACCTGACGACCCGGCTCAAGGCGGATCCCGAGCCATTCCGGGGCGCACTCGCCGGCGGACGGGTGGCGATGATCTTCGACAAGCCATCGACCCGGACCCGGGTCAGCTTCGAGTCGGCGGCGTGGCTGCTCGGCGCACTGCCGATCGTCCTTCGGCCGGACGAGCTCCAGCTCGGCCGCGGCGAGACGATCGCCGACACGGCCCGGGCCCTCTCCCTGTACGTCGATGCCCTCACGGTCCGGACGTACGCCCAGGCCACGGTCGAGGAGCTGGCCGACGCTGCCTCGATCCCGGTGATCAATGCCCTGACCAACGAGCACCATCCTTGCCAGGCGCTCGCCGACGTCGTGACCCTCGAAGAGGAGTTCGGGACGCTCAAGGGCGTCCGGGTGGCGTTCGTCGGCGACGGCGACAACGTCTGCCACTCGCTCATCCAGGCGGCGAGCCTGGTTGGCTTTGAGCTCCAGGTCGCGACGCCGCGAGGCTACGAGCCGATGGAGGAGATCGTCTGGACGGCCCAGGTTCTGTGTCGCGAGACCGGCGGGTCGATCACGGTCAGCCACGAGCCGGCGCGAGCGGTCCACGGCGCCGACGCGGTCTATGCCGACACGTGGACCTCGATGGGCCACGAGGCCGAGCAGGTCGCCCGCCGAACCGCATTCCGTGGATTCCGGGTGGACCAGAAGCTCATGGATCGGGCGGCTCCCTCGGCGGTCTTCCTGCATTGCCTGCCGGCCCATCGGGGCGAGGAGGTCACCGACGAGGTGATCGATGGGCCGGCCTCCCGTGTCTGGCCGCAGGCGGCGAACCGGCTCCACACCGAGACCGCGCTGCTGTACTCGGCGATCACCGGCGACGTGAACGGGGTCCTGCTCGGATGAGCCGGATCGTGGTCGCCCTCGGCGGCAACGCCCTGATTCGGCGCGGCGAGCCGGGCTCGACCGATACCCAGCGGCACAACCTGCGCGCTGCCTCGGTGGCCCTCCACGGCCTGATTCGCGAGGGCCACGAGCTGGTGATCAGCCATGGCAACGGGCCGCAGGTCGGCTTCCTGGCGCTCGAGGCCGAGGCCGCCCGTGACACGGTCCCCGCACCGCCGATGGACGTCCTCGTGGCCGAGTCGCAGGGCCAGATCGGGTACCTGCTGGCGCAGGCGCTCGAGGGTGAGCTGGCGACGAGCGGCGACCATCGACCGATCGCGGTGATCATCAGCCAGACGATCGTCGATCCGGACGATCCGGCCTTCCTCAAGCCGTCCAAACCGGTCGGCCCGGCCTACGACCGGGCCACGGCCGAGCTGCTGGCCCGCGAACGCGGCTGGGCGATCGCGGCCGACGGGATGTGCTGGCGACGGGTGGTCGCGTCACCCAGGCCGCTCGAGATCGTCGAGTCGCTCAGCATCCGGACCCTGGTCAATGCCGGGGTGATCGTGGTGGCCGCCGGCGGCGGCGGGATCCCGGTCTTCCGGCTGGCCTCGGGGCTGCTGGCCGGGATCGAAGCCGTGGTCGACAAGGACCACGCGGCCGTCCTGCTGGCGGAGGCCGTCGAGGCCGATGCGCTCCTCCTGCTCACCGACGTCCACGGCGTCTACCGGTCGTGGGGCACGTCGCGGGGCAGCCGAATCAGCAGGCTCACCCCGGAGACGGCACTGCGGGGCGTCCAGAACGGCGCATTCGCGGCCGGCTCGATGGGACCCAAGGTCCAGGCAGCGGCCGAATTCGTCCGGCGCACGGGCGGCTTCGCGGCGATCGGCGCGCTCGAGCAGGCCGAGGCGGTCCTCGCCGGTCGGGCCGGCACCCGGTTCGAGGTCGAGGCGGGCTTCGACTCGCGCTAGGCGAGCTTGCGCCAGGCCTCGTCAAACAGGCCATTGAAGATCCGCGAGGTCGACGGGAAGGCATGGATCGTGTCGGCCAGGACCTCGATCTTCACGTGGGCCTTGATCGCCAGGACGCACTCATGGATCGCGGCCGACGCGTCCGGCGTGGCCATCGCCGCGCCGATCAGCTCGTGGCTGGCTCGGTCGACCACGATCGTGACGTGGCCGAAGGTGGCCTCGACCGAATAGCCCTTGGTCGTCGTCGCGAAGTCGGCGACGCATTCGAACGCGTCGAGCCCGGCGGCCAGCGCCTCGTCGAGGGTGACGCCGACCGATGCCAGCTCAGGATCGGTGTAGGTCGCCCGGGGCAGCGCACGGTAGTCGGGCGTGACCTTGTCGCCGAGCGCCATCCGGACGGCGACCTGGCCCTGGTAGTGGGCCTGATGGGTGTGGAGCTCGGGCCCGGCCGGATCGCCGATCACGTACAGGCCGTCCTGGATCAGGAGCCGGCCGTCGTGCGGGATCGCGTTGCGGTCCTTGATATCGATCCCGACGGTCTCGAGGTGGAGCGGCTCAAGCGGGAAGGTCCGGCCGACGGCGAGGAGGATGGCGTGGCCGTGGGCCGTCGAGCCGTTGTCGAGCTGGATCACGTCCGAGCCGTCAGGGCCGATCCCGGCCTCGGCCTTGATCGCCCGGACGCCGAGCCGGACGTCGACCCCGTCTCGAATGAGGGCGAGGCGAGCGGCCTCCGAGTTGCGCGGATGGTCGGTGGGGATGAGCCGGTTACCCGACTGGACGACCGTGACCGGGACGCCGAAGCGAGCGTAGACCTCGGCCAGCTCGACACCGGTCGGCCCACCGCCCAGGACAAGCAGACTCTTGGGCAGCTCACGGGCGCCGGTCGCCTCCTTGTTGGTCCAGGTGTGGACGGTCTCGATCCCCTCGATCGGCGGAACCTTCGTGCCCGAGCCAACGGCGATGAACACATTCGTGGCGGTCAGCTCGTGGGTCTTGTCATCGTGGCTGACGTTGACCTTGCCCGTGCCGTTGAGCGACGCGGTCCCGCGGTAGACGACCGCGCCGGCGGCCTCGAGGCCCTTCACGTGGCCCGAGTCGTCCGGGTAGTCGATCTTCTCGCGGTTGATCATGTAGTCGCGGCGAGCAGACGCACGGGCCCAGTCGTAGTCGGCGCCCCCGGTGTGCTGGGCGGCGGCGTGGAGCAGCGACTTCGACGGGATGCAGCCCCAGTGCGGGCAGGAGCCGCCGAACAAGTCGGCGTCGACCACGGCAACGCTCGCTCCACGCGTCCGGGCCTCGTAAGCAGCCGCCTCGCCGCCCGGACCGGCGCCGATGATGATGAAGTCGAAGTGATCCATGCCGGTCGGTCTCCAGTGAGTGGGCTCGCGTCGCGTTCCGCCCATGATCGCCGCTCGGACGTGGTGCTGCAGGGTCGGTCAGGCGACGCCCAGGTCGCCGATGAGGTAACGCTCGATCGCGGGGCCCACCGACGCGACGACATCCTCCGCATTGGCCGAGGCCAGTGGCTCCAGGCCCACGATGTAGCGGGCCATCGCCAGGCCGATGAGCTGCGAGCCGACCAGCACAGCGCGGAATTCGGCGCGATTCGGCGCGATCGCGGCCACGAGCTGGAAGAGGCCCTGGCGGCCGAGGAAGTCGCGCAGCAGGAGGGCCGCGTCCGGATCGGTCATGGCTGAGCGGACGATGCCGGTCAGGATTGGCCGGACACTTGGCTGTTCGTCCCACACGCTCAGGAAGAAGCGGACCAATCGCTCGCCGACACCGGCCAGGCCGGGAGCCAGGAGCTGCGTCTTTAGGGCGGCGGCATCAAACGGCAGGCTCATGACGGACAGGAACAGGCGCTGCTTGGTCCCGAAGTAGTGATGGACGAGCGCGGGGTCGACGCCAGCAGCGGTCGCGATGCCACGGATCGTCGCCCCATCGAAGCCGAGCTCCCCAAAGACCTCTCGGGCGCTTGCGGCGATGCGCTCACGTGCCCCGCTCTCGCCGGGACGGCGGCCGGATCGAGCCATGGATCTATGCGATCTCGCGCCGAATCGTCGCCCCGGCCAGGACCACGAACAGGATCGCCACGCCCGCGAGGTAGGCGATGTCGAGCTGGAGGGTCGGGTCGGACAGGCCGGCTCCGCGGAGCAGGACCGCCCGTAGGCCGTCGATCGCATGGGTCATCGGCAGCACCCGGGCCACCGCCTGGAGGGGATCGGGCAGGCTGTTCACCGACCAGAACACGCCGCCCAGGAGGGCCTGGGGAACGATCACGACCGGGATGAACTCGAGGATCTGGAGCTCGGTCCGGGCGAACGTCGACAGGAAGATCGCCAGGTTCACGGCCCCGATCGCGGTCAGGAAGATGACCACGAACGCAAGGAGCGGACTACCGGCGTTGGCGATCCCCAGGCCGACCTCGAAGCCGCCCAGCGGGCCGATCGCCGGAACGCTCAGCGAGCCGAGGGCAAAGAGCAGGATCAGGGCCACCTGGACGGTGGCGAAGAAGCCGAAGCCGACGCTGTAGCCAACGACGATTTCGCTCCGCCGGACCGGCGTGGCCAGGAGTCGCTCCAGGGTGCCACCCGTTCGTTCGCGCAGGAAGCTGATCCCGGTCAGGACGAAGACGAAGAAGAAGCCGAAGAAGCCGATCAGGGCCGGTGCGAACGTATCGAGGACGTCCGCCGTCGGCGAGCCGTAGATCGTCTGGTGCTCGATCGTCAGCCGGGGGCCCTGGCTGCCGGCTCCCTCGACCAGGCCGGCCACGACCTGGAGTCGGGCGCCGTCATCGGCCGGAGACTCACCGAGGGTGATCAGCTGGATGGTGGCCGAGCCGCCTGCGAGGCTGGCCGGCAGGACGATCACCACATCTGCCCGGCCGTCCTGGACAGCGGCCCGACCCGCTGCCAGGCCTGTGCCGACGTCGACGACCGGGACGCCGGCCTGCGCCGCTGCCGCGCTCAGGGCAGCCTGGATCGACGCATCCACCGGACCACCCAGGCTGACGATCCCGAGGCGCGTCTCGATCGGCTTCTGATCCCGGATCACGAAGCCCAGGAGCGCCAGCACGGCGATCGGCGCGACGATCAGGAGCGCCAGCGATCGCCGGTCGCGCCGGAACTGCTGGGCGATCCGCCGGGCAATCGCGGCGATTCGTCGTGTGCTCATTGGGCGTCGCCCCAGGTCGGGACGCCGGAAAGCTTGAGGAACGCGGATTCGAGATCGCGCGTGCCGGCCTGCTGCCGGATCTCCGCTCCGTTGCCCGTTGCCAGCACGCGCCCGGACCGGATCAGGACCAGCTCGTCACAGCGATCGCCCTCGTCCATGACGTGGCTCGAGACGACCAGGGTGGTGCCGGCCGTGGCCAGCCGCCGGAAGTGATCCCAGAGCTGGTAGCGCAGGACCGGGTCGACCCCGACGGTCGGCTCGTCGAGGAAGACGACGGCCGGTCGATGGACGAGCGCGCAGGCGAGAGAAAGGCGACGGCGCATGCCGCCAGACAGCTCGAGGATGGGGGTGCCGCGTCGGTCGCCGAGCTCGACGACATCGAGAATCTCGGCCAGGGCGGTCGCGTCGCACTGGCCGGACATCGCCGCGAAGAACGACAGGTTCTCCCAGACCGACAGCTCCGAATACAGGCCGTCGCTCTGGGTCATGTAGCCGATCCTGGCCAGCAGCGGACGCGACGGCATCCTGGTGCCGAGCACGGTCACCGTTCCGGAGGTGGCGACGGCGAGCCCGGCCATGAGCCGGATCAGGGTGGTCTTGCCGGAGCCATTTGGGCCGAGCAGCCCATAGATCCGGCCGGCCGGGAACGAGAGGTCGATGCCGTCGACCGCGTTGATTGCCCCGAAGGCCTTGTGCAGGTCGTGAGTCTCGATCGCCGGCCCCGCCGGCTGGATTGCTGGCCCCGCCGGCTCGGTGGCCTGCCCGGCCGGCTCGGTGGCCTGCCCTGCCGGCTGGATGGTGTCCATCGGTGGCTTCCCTTGCGGCCGTCCCAAAACGCAAGAACTCAACGCTGGGTGAATTCTACAAGTGATGAATTCATGGGTCAATGCCCACGATCGCCATTGCGGGCCGACCAGCGCTACAGTGCGGGTGATGGACAAATCTCGCGTCACCGCGGGGACGGTTCCGCCGCCGACGGTTCGAGCGATTCCCGGCCCGGGCCAGGAGTCGGTCTGGGATTACCCGCGGCCGCCGCGCGTCGAGGCCGTGCCCGAGCAGATCCGGGTCGTGGTCGACGGCTACGCAGTGGCCGACTCCGCCTCGGCCTTGCGCGTGCTCGAGACGGCCGGCGCGCCGGTCTACTACGTGCCCCCGGCCGACGTCAGGATGGACCTCCTCGAGCCCACAGCTCATCACTCGTTCTGCGAGTGGAAGGGCGAGGCGTCGTACTGGTCGATCATGCTGCCGGATCGAACGATCCAGAACGTGGCCTGGGCGTACCTCACGCCGATAGCCGGCTACGAGTCGATCCGCGACTACCTCGCGTTCTATGCCCAGCTCGTCGACGAGGCGTGGGTCGGCGACGAACGGGCGACGCCGCAACCCGGGCGCTTCTACGGCGGCTGGGTCACCTCGAAGGTGGTCGGCCCGTTCAAAGGCGAGCCCGGCACCCAGGGCTGGTAGGTCGCTCGGGGCCTAGTTATCGCCCCAGGCGAACAAAAGGGCCGAATCCCCGCGCCCTGAACTGCCCTCGGGCTGCGATTTCCGCGATTCGTTCGCCGCCGGCGATCAAATGCCGGAAATGGGCGGGTCAGGCAATCCGGACCGAGGTCGATTCCCTCGTTTTGTTCGCCCAGGCGATATATCAGGCCTGAGCAGCCGCCGGCCGCTCCTGGGCCCCTGAAAGACGGAATTACGCGACCGCCCGGTAAAGACGCCACGGGTCGGGCAGGCCCTTGAGTTGGTATTCGCCGGCATCTTCGAACACCAGGCCGGATCCGGAGACCAGGTCGCGAACCGTCGCGGAGACCAGGACCTCCGAGGGCCCCGCAAGCGCGCCGATCCGCGCCCCGATGTTCACGGCGATCCCGCCAACCTTGCCCGAAACGGTCTCCAGCTCGCCGGTGTGCACGCCGGCTCGGACCTCGAGGCCCAGGTCGCGGACCGCGATAGTGATCACCTGGGCACATCGGACCGCTCGTGCAGGTCCGTCGAACGTGGCGAAGAAGCCATCACCGGCGGTATCCACCTCCGTCCCGCGGAAGCGGCCGAGCAGCGCGCGCACCGTTCCGTTGTGGCGGTCGAGGAGGTCGCGCCACGGGCCGTCACCCAGCTCGACCGCCTTCGCCGTGGAGCCGACGACATCGGTGAACAGAACCGTTCCCAGGACGCGGTCGAGGTCCGCCTCCTGGTCGCGGATGGCCTCCACGAATCGCTCGATCTCGTCCAGCATCGGGGCCTGGTCTCCAACCCAGAAGAAGTGGTCCATACCGGGCAACGCGACAAACCTCGCGCTCTTGATCCGATCCGCCATCCAGCGCGTCTCCGCGATCGCGGAGTCCGTGTCGTGTTCGCGCGCCAGTACCAGCGTCGGGACGTGGATCGCAGGCAGGGCCGCGCGGACATCGATCCCGCGATTCATGCGCTCGAGGGCGATCGCCGCGCCAGGACTGGCGGCCCGCCGCAGGTAGCTGGCCAACCACTCGGATGCCCGCCGGTCGCCGGCCAGGCTCGGCGCCGCCCAGGTCCGGATCTCCTCCGCCGCGTACTCGGGCGTGCCCCACAAATGGTCGATCCGGTCGAGGTAGCGCTCGAACTCCGCGTCGCTCGATCGCGGGAACGGGTAGTCGGGACTCCCTGCCCAACAGGCCGACGTGCCGAACAAGGCCAGGCCGACGGTCCGCGCTGGATAGGTCGCCGCGAACAAGGTGGCCATCGGTCCGCCCTCGGACACGCCAAAGATGACCGCGCGCTGAGCTCCAACGGCGTCCATCACGGCACGCGCGTCGTCCATTCGCACCTCGAGCGAGGGCAACCGGTCCTCGGGCACACGATCTGAGAGGCCGGTCCCCCGCTTGTCGAACAGGATCAGACGCGTAAACGAGCCGAGGCGGTTCAGGAACCGAGCAAGAGCCGGCTCCTCCCACATCGCCTCGATGTTGCTCGTCCAGCCCATCACGAAGACCATGTCGATCGGACCGGCGCCCACCACCTGGTAGGCGACGTGGACGCCGTCATGCGCCTTCGCGTAGCGCGTCTCCGGGGTCACGGGCCGACCGCGATGTTCCGTGGGCGCAGCATCGCAATGCAGCTGATCTCGATGATCGCGTCTGGGGTCCACAGTTCGGAGACACCGACGGCGCTCCAGGCCGGATAGGGTGCCTCGAGAAAGTCCGCGGCCACCTCGAGGAGCAGGGTCGCCTGGCGGCTCAAGCCGACGTGATAGGACGTCATGGCAACGACGTCCGACCACGTCGCCCCGGCCTCAGCGAGGGTCACGGCGATGTTCGCGAACGTCTGTCGGATCTGAACCTCGGGGTCCTCCGGATAATCGTCGAGGGCCGTCTCTCCAGTGGTGCCTGTCACATGGAGCGTGTCGCCGACCCTGATGGCGGCCGGCACATGGGTTTCGGCGAAGAATGCCGCCCAGTCCGACGAGACGATGGCATTGCCCGTGCGCGGTCCGGGACGAGTGGACAAGATGCGCCTCCAGTCTTGAGTCAAGAGCACCGCGGGGCCACTCTAGCAAGAGCCGGGCGCACTGAGTGCGACCTCGTGGATCCGACTCTGAGCTCTGGTTCGTGCCGTCGGCCGGAGTGATCGCCTGGGGCGAACAAAACAGCCGAATGACCGGGCTCGGGACCGCCCTCAGGCCGGGATTTCCGCGATTCGTTCGCCGCCGGCGATCAACCCGGCCGAATGGGGCGAACGGGCGACCCGGACGGAGGTCGATTCCCTCGTTTTGTTCGCCTGGGGCGATACATCAGTCATCCGGCCGCCGCTCGTGGGTGGCGCCGAGGCCAATGATCGAGTGATGGCCGCCGCCCGTACAATCCGGCGGATGACGAACTCNNGCCCCGCTGGGCCGACATGCGCGAGATCGCCGTTGGCCTCGAGCAGATCGGCGTCGATTCGGTCTGGGTCGCCGACGAGCCGGGCTTCTGGGAGCCCTGGTCGATCTTGCCAGCAGTGGCCGAGGCAACTTCCAAGGTCGAGCTCGGGCCCCTCGTGATGTGCACCGGGTATCGGCCACCGGCGATGGTCGCGTCGATGGCCGAGTCGTTCGACGAGGTCAGCGGAGGCCGGCTGATCATGGGCCTGGGCACCGGCGTCGGGCCGACCGACAAACGCTGGGCGCAGCTCGGCTACGACAGCGAGAAGCACATCGGCCGCTTCGCCGAGGCGGTCGAGATCACGGCCCGGCTCCTGCGCGAGGACGAGCCACTTACGTTCGACGGCCAGTTCTTCCACCTCGCCGGGGCGCGCCTGAAGCCGCAGGGTCCGCGCCCGGGCGGCCCACCGCTGTGGATCGCCGCGGGGCGACC
>PNAZ01000036.1:3556-9222 GCA_003169655.1 Chloroflexota bacterium | reverse complement strand
GCGACGGGCGTCGGCGGGATCCTGCGCGACATCTTCGCCGTCGGCGCGCGGCCGATCGCCGTGCTCGACTCGCTGCGCTTTGGCGAGGCCGACAGCGAGCGCACGCGCTACCTGCTCGAGCACGCCGTCGCGGGGATCGGCCACTACGGCAACTCGATCGGCGTCCCGACGGTCGGCGGCGAGATCTACTTCGAGCAGAGCTACGAGCAGAACTGCCTGATCAACGCGATGTGCGTCGGGCTGATCGAGATCGAGCGGCTGATCCGCTCGGCGGCCTCGGGGCCCGGGAACCTGCTGGTCCTGTTCGGCGCCTTCACCGGCCGCGACGGGATCGGCGGCGCGTCCGTCTTGGCCAGCGCGACCTTCGCCGACGACGATCCCTCCAAGCGGCCGACCGTCCAGGTCGGCGATCCGTTCGCCGAGAAGCTGCTGATCGAGGCCTCGCTCGAGCTGATCGAGCACGAGCTGGTCGAGGGACTCCAGGACCTGGGCGCCGGCGGGATCAGCTGCGCTACCTCCGAGACGGCCGACCGGGCCGGCACCGGGATCCTCGTCGACCTCGATGCGATTCCCTGCCGCGAGGNNGTCCGGCCCGAGCACGAGGACGCGGTCCGCGCGGTGTGTGCCCGCTGGAACCTGCCCGCCGCGACGATCGGCCGGGTGACCGCCGACGGCGACATCACGATCGTGAGCGGCGGCCTTGACGCGGCGGGGCGGCCCAACCCTGGCTCGATCGAGCTGGCCCGGATCCCGGCCGCCGCCCTGACCTCCGAGGCGATCGTCCACGACAGGGTCGCCACCCCGCCGGCCCGCCGCCGGGCGGCGCCCGCGCCTGGAGTCCCGCTCGAGCCCAACGACCTGCTGCCGGAGCGGGGGATGGACCCCGGGGCGATCCTGCTCAGCCTGATCGGTAGCGCCAACCTCGCCAGCCGCCGGTTCATCTTCGAGCAGTACGACTCGACCGTCCAGGTCAACACCGTCGTGGGGCCCGGGCATGGGGCCGCCGTCCTGCGGGTCAAGGGCACGACCAAGGCCCTCGTGGCGACCACCGACGGCAACCAGTCGGTCGGGGCGATCGACCCCTGGCTGGGGGCGGCGTTGAGCGTGGCCGAGGCCACCCGCAACGTCTCGATCACCGGCGCCCGTCCGCTCGGCGTCACGAACTGCCTGAACTATGGCGACCCGACCCGGCCTGAGGCGTTCTGGCAGCTGAGCGAGGGTGTCCGGGGCCTCGCCGACGCCTGTCGGGTGCTCGAGCTGCCGGTCACCGGCGGCAACGTCTCGCTCTTCAACGAATCGCCCGGCGGCGCGATCGCCCCGACGCCCGAGATCGGGGTCGTCGGCCTGCTGGACGATGTCGGGGGGCTGGTCGGACCCGAGTTCGTCGCGGCGGGCGATGCGATACTGCTGGTCGGTGAGACCACCCCGGGTTTGGCCGGCAGCGCCTACGCCGAGCTGGCCGGGGTCGCGCCCGAGGATGGCCCTCCGGGCATCGACCTGGCCCGCGAGGCGGCGATCCAGCGATTCGTCCGCGAGGCGATCGGACACGGCCTCGTCGCGTCGGCCCAGGATGTCTCGGCCGGCGGCCTGGCGGCGGCCCTGGCCGAGGGAGCGATCTGGGGCGGCCTCGGCGCGCGGATCCGGCTGCTGATCAACGGCACCCCGGCGACCGACCTGTTCGGCGAGAGCCCGTCGCGGATCGTCCTCACGGCGCGCCCATCGGATATCGCCCGGCTGCTCGAGCTGGCGGCGCTGCGGGACGTCCCGGTCAGTGAGATCGGCAGCGTCGGCGGCGAACGGCTCCTGATCGAGCTGGGCGGCCGGGGCGCGATCGGCGACCACGAAGGCCGCGGCTCGCCCGTCTCGGATGCGCTGGACGTGAGCGTGGCCGACCTCCGCCACGCCTGGGACCACGGCTTGGAACGAGCCCTGGGCGAGGACGGGGCGGATCACTCGGGTGAGCCCGTCAAGCCCCTCGCCTCGCTCGGGGGGATCGCCTGATGTGCGGCGTCTTCGGGGCGGTGGTCCCGGCCGGCTCGGACACCGAGGCGGCGGCCGTCGCGGCCCTCGGCCTGTTCGCTCTCCAGCATCGCGGCCAGGAATCGGCCGGGGTGGCCGTCAGCGACGGCGAGCAGCTGATGGTCTACAAGGACCTCGGGATGATCAGCTCGGTCCTCGACGAGCGACGCCTGCCCAGCCTGCGCGGCCGCCTGGCGATCGCCCACTGCCGCTACTCGACGACCGGCTCGACCGTCTGGGAGAACTCCCAGCCGACCCTCCGGCTCGGGCCGCGCCGGGCGATCTCGCTCGGCCACAACGGCAACCTGGTCAACACCCGGGAGCTGCTCGACCAGCTCCGCGGCGGCCGGGCCCGGTTGTCGGCCTCGACCGATACCGAACTGCTGACGGCGCTGATCGCCGATGAGCCGGCCGCCGACACGGTCGACGCCCTGCTTCGGGTCCTGCCCCGGGTCCGCGGCGCGTTCAGCCTGGTCATCCTCGACGAGCAGCACGTGATCGGCGTCCGCGATCCGCACGGCTTCCGGCCGCTCGTCCTTGGTCGGCTGCCGCTCGTTGATGAAGGCGACGACCCGCTGCCGGGCCTGTGGGGCGACGACGAGCGGGTCGGCTGGGTGCTCGCCTCGGAGACGGCCGCCCTCGACATCGTCGGCGCCGAGTTCGTGCGCGATGTGGAACCCGGCGAGATCGTGATCCTGGAGCAGGGCCACGCGCCCCATTCGGTGCGCTACGCCGCGGCCCAGCCGGCGCTGTGCGTCTTCGAGCTGATCTACTTCGCCCGGCCCGACTCGTACATGGAGGGCCGCAACCTGTACGAGGTCCGGCGCAAGATGGGTGAGCAGCTCGCCCACGAGCACCCGGTCGAGACCGACCTGGTGATGCCGGTGCCAGACACCGGCGCCCCGGCCGCCGCCGGCTACGCCGAGGTCTCCGGGATTCCCTACCGCGAGGGCCTGGTCCGCAACCGCTACTCGGGCCGGACCTTCATCCAGCCCTCCCAGACGATGCGCCAGCGGGGGGTGACGATCAAGCTCAACCCGCTCCGCGAGGTGGTCCGCGGCAAACGGCTGACCGTGGTCGACGATTCAATCGTGCGGGGGACGACGACCAAGCAGATCGTCAGCCTGCTGCGCAAGGCCGGGGCAACCGAGATCCACGTCCGGATCAGTGCCCCGCCGATCTTCCACCCCTGCTTCTATGGGATCGACACCCAGATCGAGACCGAGCTGATCGCGGCGACCCATTCGCTCGAGGAGATCCGCACGTTCATCGGCGCCGACTCGCTCGGCTACCTGTCCATTCCGGGCGTGCTGGCCGCCCTCGAGCTGCCGTATGACCAGTTCTGCTTCGCCTGCTTCGACGGGCGCTACCCGGAGCCCGTCCCGTACGATGCGGCCAGCCGCAAGTTCATGCTCGAGGAAGATCCCCTCGAGGCGTCGGCCGGGCTCGTCCTGCCGGTCGTCCGGGGCTGAGCGGCGGGGGACCGATGGCCAAGGAAGCCGGTCCCCGAACGGCCTACGTCCGGGCCGGCGTCGACGTCGACGCAGGCGAACGGGCCGTCGCCCTGATGCGCACGGCCGTCGAGTCGACCCACGGGCCGGCGGTGATTGGCGGCCTTGGTGGCTTCGGCGGAGCGGTCGCCCTGCCGGCCGGCTATCGCCAGCCGGTCCTGGTCAGCTCGACCGACGGAGTGGGCACGAAATCCGCGATCGCGGCGGCGCTCGGCCGGTACGACACGATCGGCCGCGACCTCGTCGCGATGTGCGCCGACGACGTGGTCTGCAGCGGGGCGGCGCCGCTCTTCTTCCTCGACTACGTGGCCGTCGGCCGGCTCGACCCGGCCAATGTCGCCGAGCTCGTCGGTTCGGTCGCCGACGGCTGCCGCGACGCCGGCTGCGCGCTGATCGGTGGCGAGACCGCCGAGCATCCCGGCCTGATGGACCCGGGCGCCTTCGACCTGGCCGGCTCATGCACCGGGATCGTCGAACGGGACCGGCTGATCGATGGCCGCGGGGTCCAGGCCGGTGATGCGGTCATCGGCCTGCTGGCCAGCGGCCTCCACGCCAATGGCTACTCGCTCGTCCGCTCGCTGGTTGCCGAGCATGACCTCGACCTGGCCGAGCCATACCAGGAGCGGTTGATCCGCTCGCTTGGGGAACCGGCCACGAGCCTCGCCCTGGCGGCCGCCCCCGGCGAGGCCCTGATGACCCTGGGCGAGGTCCTTCTCACCCCGACCCGGATCTACAGTGCCGCGATCCTTGACCTGCGGGTCGCCCTCGACGCGGCCGGCTTCGAGCTGCGCGCCGTCGCCCACATCACCGGCGGCGGCCTGCCCGGCAACGCCGTCCGGATGCTGCCGGCCTCGCTCGGGGTCCGGCTCGACCCGCAGCGCTGGCCGATGCCCTCGGTGATGCGCCTGTTCGGAGCGCTGGGCGGCCTCGAGGACGACGAGCTGCGGGCGACGTTCAACGGCGGCCTGGGGATGGTCCTCGTTGTCGAGCCGGGCGCCGCGCCGACGGCGATCGCGGCCCTCGCCACGTCTGGCGTCGGCAGCCTGGTCGCCGGCGAGGTCGTCGAGGCGGCCGAGCTTGGCGGCCAGCGCTACGCGGAAGGATCTCTGGCCCGCCTCCCGGCCGGCCAATGACCGGCCGGATCGCCGTCGGCGTGTCGGGCGCCGGATCGAACCTGCGCGCGGTCGCTGGAGCGGTGGAGCGGGGCGAGCTGGGCGGCACGATCGTCCTCGTCTTCGCCGACCGACCCTGTCCGGCGCTCGACTGGGCGATCGAGCACGGCCTCGAGACCACGATCGTGCCCGCGCCGGTTCTCTCCGACGCCCCGGGCCGGGGAGCCTGGGACGTGGCCCTGGCCGAGGCGCTGGATGCCGTGGCGCCCAACGTGATCGTCCTGGCGGGCTTCCTGCGGGTCCTCGGGCCGGCGGTCCTGGAAGCCTTCCCGAACCGGATCGTGAACACCCATCCCGGGCTCGCACCCGCCTTTCCGGGCGCCCACCCGGTGGCCGATGCCCTGGCCCACGGCGTGGCCCTGAGCGGGGTGACCGTCCACCTCGTCGACGCGACCCTCGACGGCGGCCCGATCGTCCTCCAGGAGGCGGTCCCGGTCCTCCCGGGCGACGATGTCGCGGCGCTCCACGACCGGATCCGGGCCGTTGAGCATCGGCTCCTGCCGCGGGCCGTTGGCCTCCTGCTGGCCGGCGCCGTCCAGGTGGTCGACGGCCTCGTGGCGATCGACGCCGAACGGGCCGAGGTCGGCCTGCCGGTTCCGCGTCGGGCCCTCCTGTCGGTCTCCGACAAGACCGGGCTGGAGCCCTTCGGCCGGGGCCTGGTGGCGCTCGGGTTCGAGCTCGTCTCGACCGGCGGCACGGCCGCCGCCCTCCGCTCGGCCGGCCTGCCGGTGACCGACGTGGCCGCCCTGACCGGGTTTCCAGAGATGCTCGACGGTCGGGTGAAGACGCTCCACCCCCGGATCCACGCCGGCATCCTGGCCGATCGGCGGCGGCCCGACCACCGGCGCCAGCTGGTGGTGGCCGGGATTGCTCCGTTCGAGCTGGTCGTGATCAACCTGTATCCGTTCGCGGCCGCCGCCGAACGGCCGGGGATCACCTTCGACGAGCTCGTCGAGGAGATCGC
>PNAZ01000036.1:3155-3530 GCA_003169655.1 Chloroflexota bacterium | reverse complement strand
GCGGGCTGCGCTCGCCGTCGAGGCGTTCCGCCACACGGCGGCATATGACGCCCGGATCGCGGCCACCCTGCCCGGGCGGATGGCCGCGGCCGGGATCGAGCTGCCCGACGAGCCCGGCCTGCCCGGGGCCAGCGACCCCTATCCGGCCACCTTGACCGTCGGCCTCGAGAAGGTCGAGACNNCTACGGCGAGAATCCCCACCAGCCCGCCGCCCGCTACCGCCTGCCCGGGGCGAGCCCGGCAACCGGCCCGTTCGCGGGCGACGCAACGCCGCTCCAGGGCAAGGCCCTCAGCTACAACAACATCCTCGACGGCTCAGCGGCGGCGGGGCTCGCCCGAAGCCTCGATGGGCCGGCCTGCGTGATCGTCAAGCAC
>PNAZ01000036.1:0-3150 GCA_003169655.1 Chloroflexota bacterium | reverse complement strand
GCGAGCTGGCCGAGGCGCTCGCCTCGATCTTCCTCGAGCTGGTCGTCGCCCCGGCCTTCGAGCCCGCCGCGCTGGCCGCCCTCGCCCGCCGGCCGAACCTCCGCCTGATCGTCGATCCGGGCCTCGGCCGTGGCGGGCAGCCCGGCCCCCCGCCGGATCCGCTCGGCTCGCTCCGGCTCGTCGGCGGCGCGATGCTGGTGACCGGCCGCGACGACGCGGTCGACGATCCGTCAGCCTGGACTGTGGCCACCCGGCGCGCCCCAACGGCCGCCGAGGCAGCCGACCTGGACCTTGCCTGGCGCCTGGTCCGNNGGCCAGACCAGCCGGGTGGACGCAGCGCGGCAGGCAGTGGCCAAGGCCCAGGTGATCTCGGGCCCCGATTCCACGTCCGGGGCGGCGTGCGCCTCGGATGCCTACTTCCCGTTCGCGGACGGGGTCGAGGCCTGCCTCGCGGCCGGGGTCACGGCCTTCGTCCAGCCGGGCGGCTCGGTCCGCGACCCGGAGGTGATCGCGGTGGCGGACGGCGCGAATGCCACAATGCTGCTCACGGGGGTGCGCCATTTCCGACACTGATCGCTACCGGCCCGGGCCGCGGGTCCGCCGTCCGCTCGTTCGCGCCTGGGCCGGCCTGCTCCTGGCAGCCGGCTTTGTCGCCGCCTGCGCGCCCGGGCCGATCCCGACCGGAACGACGAATGGCCCGTCCGACACGCCGGCACCGTCGGTCGCCGTGTCGGCTGGGACCGCGGCCCTGTCGGCAGCGCCGATCGTCACGCCGGCCCCGACCCCCGCCCCCCTCCACGCCGGCTGCCCGGCGACGACGGTCAACAACCGCCCCTCCACGAGCCAGCGCTCGCTCCACGCCGCAACCACCAACTGGTCGGGCTACGTCGCCCGCTCGACCCGCTCGTTCAGCTGTATCGAGGGTTCCTGGACCCAACCCGCTGTCAGCTGCCCGGCCAACGGCAGCGCCTCGCTCGCGATGTGGATCGGCCTCGACGGCGAGTCCGGTCCCAGCCGCGCGACGCTCGAGCAGATCGGCACGAACACCGACTGCGTAGCCGGTCACGCCCGCTCGTTCGCCTGGTTCGAGGTGCTGCCAGCCGACCGCTTCGAACAGGAGCTCGGCCTGCCGGTCGACGCCGGCGACAAGATCGCAGCCTCGATCGGCGTCGTGGGTCGGTCCTACAAGATGGTCATCGAGAACCTGACGACCGGCGATGTCGTCGACACGTTCCAGCACTCGCCCGGCGCGAAGCGATTGACGGCCGAATGGGTCGTCGAGGCGCCGACCGTCGGCTGCCCGAGCGATTGCCAGGTGGCGTTGCTCGCATCCTTCGGCACAGCCTCGTTCACTTCCGCCCGGGTGGTCCTCGCCGGGGTGACCGGGCCAATCGGCGACGGCCGCTGGACGAGGGTCCGGCTCGACCTCGAATCACGCAGCGGGATCGTCAAGTCGAAGCCCGGCGTGGTGGCCAGGGACGGCGCGAGCTTCGCCGTCGTCTGGCATCACCGCTGAGTTCAATCCGGTGCATGATTCAGGCGGAGGTACAGCCATGACCGAGCCACTCAATCCCGATCCGAATCCCGCTCCAGCTAGCGAGCCGCCGGCCGAGGAGCCGGCTGGGCGCGACATCGGCTCGACGATCTCGTCGATCGCCGAGGACATCAGCGAGCGGGTGACGGGCCTCGTCGACAAGGCCACCCCGGTGGTCCGCGACGCCGCCGCGCGAGCGTCGGAGCTCGTGGCCAAGGCCGGTGAGGCCGCCGGACCGGCCGCCCATCGCGCAGCTGAAGCCACCGCTGAGCTGGGCGAGAAGGTCGCCGCCAAGGGCCGCGACATCGCCGCCGACCTGCGCCGCTCGAGCCAGCCGGCCGACGAGTCGGCGTCGGCCGAGGCTCCCGCGGCGTCTGCCCCGGCTCCGGCCGCCGCGCCGCACGAGACCGCCGACAGCGTGGCCGAGCCCCCGGCGCCGGCGCCGGATGCCGGCGAGCCGCCCGAGGCCGACCACCCGGCGGGCGGATGACCGCTCGCTCCCGTTACTACCTGACTACGGCGATCGCCTACGCAAACAATCAGCCCGGGTTGCACACCCTCTACGAGGTGATCGGCGCCGACGTGATCGCGCGCTGGCACCGGATGCTGGGCGACGACACTCGCTTCCTGACCGGGACCGACGAGCACTCGGTCAACATCGTCCAGCGGGCGGCCGAGGAGGGGATGACCCCGCGCGCCTTCGTCGACGAGAAGGTCGAGCTCTTTCGCTCGTCCGAGAGCCTGCTCGGGATCGCCCCCGACCGCTTCATCCGGACCACGGATCCCGACCACTACCGCTCGGCCCAGGAGATGGTCCGCCGGGCCCACGCCAACGGCGACATCTATCTGGGCACCTACGAAGGCTGGTATTGCCCGAACGAAGGCTTCCGGACCGCCTCGGAGGTGGTCGAGACCGAGCGCGGGACGATCTGCCCGAACCACCCCGACGTCCCGCTCCAGTGGCTGACCGAGCGCAACTGGTTCTTCCGGCTGTCGGCCTACCAGGAGCGCCTCGAGCGCCACTTCGCCGACCATCCCGACTTCGTCCAGCCCGACTACCGGCGCAACGAGATGCTCGGCTTCATTCGCTCCGGGCTCGAGGACTTCTCGATCAGCCGGGCCGGCGGCGGCTGGGGAATCCCGTTCCCGATCGCCGAGAACGGCGAGTCGTCGCTGATGGAGGACGGCCGCTGGGATCCCGAGGCGGGCACGATCTACGTCTGGTTTGACGCGCTGATCAACTACGTTACCGGGGCGGGCTTTCCCGACGACCCGGCCGCCTTCGCGCACTGGTGGCCTGCCGACCTGCACGTAGTCGGCAAGGACATCGCCCGCTTCCACACGATTTCCTGGCCGGCGATGCTGTGGAGCGCCGGGCTCGAGGCCCCCCGCCATGTCTGGGTTCACGGCTGGCTCCTGCTCAAGGGCGGCGAGCGGATGAGCAAGAGCCGGGGCAACTTCTTCGACCCGAACGACGTGGTCGCGGCGCTGGGCTCGGATGGCGCCCGCTACGTGACCCTGGCCGAGGTGGCCTTCGATCGCGACACCGAGGTGAGCTGGGAGTCGTTCGTCCGGCGGTATAACGCCGACCTGGCCAACGACTTCGGCAACCTCGT
>PNAZ01000029.1 GCA_003169655.1 Chloroflexota bacterium | reverse complement strand
GTGAACGGCGTGTCGAGCCGCTCGGGGATCACCGTCACATCCCGGCCGAGGAAGCGCAGGCCCCGGTTGCGGAGGAGCGCGCCGGGCACCAGCCCGGCTTCGGCCAGGACCTGGAAGCCGTTGCAGATCCCGAGGACGAGGCCGCCCTCGGCCGCGAACGCGGCCACCGCCCGCATCACCGGGCTGAAGCGGGCGATCACGCCCGCCCGCAGGTAATCGCCATAGGCGAAACCACCGGGCAGGATCACCGCGCCAACCCCGTCGAGGCCGGCCGACTCGTGCCACAGGGCGACCGGCTCGGCCCCGGCGATTCTGATCGCGCGGAGCGCGTCGTCGTCGCCGTTCGAGCCAGGGAAGATCACCACGCCGACGCGGGTCACCGGGCCGCCTCCCCGACCAGGCTCGACGCCGCCCCGAGCTGCTCGATCCCGAAGGCCTCGATCAGAGGGTTGCTCAGCAGCTCGCCGGCCAGTCGCTCGACGACCGAGCGTGCCGCGGCCGCGTCGCTCGCCTCGACGGTCAGCTCCACCCGCCGGCCGACGCGGATCGCGGAGACGCCACCGACCCCGAGATGGGACAGGCTCTGCTCGACGGCCCGACCCTGGGGATCGAGGATGCCGGCCTTGGGTGTGACGTTGACGGCGAACCGGAAGGTCGGACTCATCGGGCGATCACATCCTCCTGCAGGTAGCGCGTGAAGCTCGCGCCGGTGATCCGTTCAAAGGCCTCCACGTAGCGATCCCGCGTGCCGGCCACGATCTCCGCCGGCAGCTTGGGCCCGGGCGCCGTCTTGTTCCACGCTTGGGACTCGAGCCAGTCGCGGACGAACTGCTTGTCGTAGCTGGCCTGGGCCCGGCCGGGCTCGTATTCGGCGGCATTCCAGAAGCGCGACGAGTCCGGGGTCAGGACCTCGTCGATCAGGAGCAGCTCGCCGCTCCCGGACAGCCCGAACTCGAACTTCGTGTCGGCCAGCAGGATCCCCGCCCGGGCGACGATCGCGGCGCCGTAGCCATACAGGGCCAGGGCGATCGAGCGGATCCGTTCGGCCAGGGCGCCGGCCATCTCCAGGTCGTCGGCGATCGGCACCAGCCGGTCGATCATCTCGTCGAACGAGATGTTCTGGTCGTGGGTCCCGAGCTCGGCCTTGGTCGAGGGCGTGAAGACCGGGGCCGATAGGCGGTCGCTGTGCCGCAGGCCGGCCGGCAGGCTGACCCCCGAAACGGCGCCCGTCCGGCGGTAGTCCTGCCAGCCCGACCCGGCGAGGTAGCCCCGCACGATCACCTCGACCGGCAGGACCCGCGCCCGCCGGCAGATCATGATCCGGCCGGCCAGGTCGGCGGCCGCGGGCGACTGGGCGTCGCGGGTCACCAGGCCCGAGGCCGGGTCGAGCGATTCGGTCACGATCGCGCCCGGCGGCAGGTCGGCAGGCAACGTCGAGCGGAGGTGATTGGCCACGATCCCGGTTGTCTCGGCGAACCAGAAGCGGGACAGGCCGGTCAGCACCCGGCCCTTGTCCGGAATCACGGTCGGCAGGACGACGTCGAACGCCGACAGCCGGTCGGAGGCGACAAGGAGCAGCGTGTCCGCGTCGATGTCGTACAGATCGCGGACCTTGCCCGAACGGAGGAACGACTCAGCGAGCGGCATCGACGACCTCCGGCTCGGGCGGCAAGGCTCGCTCCGGCGGGCTGCCGTCGGGATCCCCATCCCGCCGGGCGGCGGCGCGGGCGACGAGCTCGGCCTCGAGCCGACTGAGACGGTCGATCCCGACCGAGGCGTGGCGCAGGAAGCTGGCATCGTCGAAGCAGGCATCGAGCCGGCTCAGGCTCAGCCGGGCGGCGACCGTCGGCTCGGTGGCCAGCAGCTCGCGGAGCGGCCGGCGCTCGTCGGCGGCGCGCAGGGCGGCGGTCTGCACGATCGTGTAGGCATCCTCCCGCGACAGGCCGGCGTCCTCGACCAGGGCGACCAGCACCCGACTGCTGGCATGCAGCCCGAAGCCACGCTCGATGTTCTCGCGCATCCGCTCCGGGCGCACGACCAGCCCGCCGATGAGGCCGGTCATCTTGACCAGCATGTAGTCGAGGAGGATCGTGGCGTCGGGCAGGAGGACCCGCTCGGCGCTGGAGTGGCTGATGTCGCGCTCGTGCCAGAGGGGCTGGTTCTCGAGCGCCGCGCCGGAGTAGCCGCGCAGCAGGCGGGCCAGGCCGGCCATCCGCTCGGCCAGGATCGGGTTGCGCTTGTGGGGCATCGCCGAGCTGCCCTTCTGGCCGGCCCGGAAGGGCTCCTGGAGCTCGCCGATCTCGGTGTGCTGGAGGTTCCGGATCTCGGTCGCGAAGCGCTCGATCGAGCCACCCAGGATCGCGATCGCACCCAGGAAAGCGGCATGCCGGTCGCGCTGGACGATCTGGCTGCTGACCGGGTCGGCGTGCAACCCGAGGCCGGCCAGGACCTCGGCCTCGAGATCGGGGTCGAGATGGCTGTAGGTGCCGACCGGGCCCGAGATCTTGCCGGTCCCGATCTCGTCCACGGCGCTGGCCAGGCGGACCGAACCGCGAGCCAGCTCGAACGCCCAGCCGGCGATCTTGAGGCCGAGCGTGGTTGGCTCGGCGTGGACCGAATGGGTCCGTCCCATCATCACCGTGTCGGCCTCGGCCCGCGCCCGGGCAATCAGGGCCACGAGGAGCCGGTCGGCGTCGACCAGCAGGCGCTCGCCCGCCGCTCTGAGCTGGAGGGCCAGGGCGGTGTCGACGACGTCACTGCTGGTCAGGCCGAGGTGGAGATAGCGGCCCTCGGGGCCGACACTCTCGGCGACCTGGCTGACGAAGGCGATCACGTCGTGATCGGTGGACTGCTCGATCTCCGCGATTCGGCCGACATCGACCCGGGCCCGGGCCTCGATCGTGGCCAGGGCCTCGGCCGGGATCAGGCCCCGGGCCGCCTGGACCCGGGCGACCGCCAGCTCGACCCGGAGCATCTCCTCGAAGCGGGCCTGCTCCGACCAGATCGCGCCCATCTCGGGCAGGGTGTAACGCCGGATCATGCTCGAGCTCCGGCCGGGACCTTGCCGGTCGCGACGGTCGCCGGCGGCAGGCGGAGGGCGATGTCGTGCCGGCGCTGGAGGCCGTCGAAGTCGATGCCGGCCGCGAGTCGCTCGGCGTTCTGGCGGGCCGCCTCGAGCGTCGTCCCGAGCCCGACGACGGTCAGAACCCTGCCGCCGTTCGTCCAGACCGCCCCATCCGTATCGACCTGGGTAGCGGACTGGAAGACAAGCCCGCGGCCATCCCTGCCCGCGGCGTGGGCGGCGTCCTGTCCGGCAGCGATCCCGCGGACGACGTCGCCGCGCCGCGGTCGGTCGGGGTAGCCGGCGCTGGCGAGCACGATCCCGACGGCCGCGCCGGGCAGGACCGGCAGGAGCGTCCTGCCCGGATAGGCGGCGGCCAGCTCGCGATGGGCGGCGGCTCGCAGGATTGGACCCAGCGGGACCGNNGTCAGGATCAGGCCCGCGTACAGGGCGCCCCGGAACGGGCTCCCCCGCCGGGCAAGCTCGGCCAGGATCGGGCGGTGGACCCCGGCGACGATCGCCTCGACCGCCGCATCGGGCAGGTCTGGCAAGGGGCTGTAGGCACCCATCCCGCCGGTGTTCGGTCCGCCATCGTCGTCGGCCAGGCGCTTGTGGTCGCGGGCCGCCGGCAGGGCCAGCGCGTCGCGGCCGTCGCACAGGGCGATCACGCTCGCCTCGAGGCCATACAGGCGCTCCTCGACGACGACCAGCGGCGCCGGCTCCGCGGGGTCCGCTTGATCGCCGGGGTCCGGGTCCGCCCCCGGGACGTCGAAGATCGCCTCGAGGGCCGCCTGCGCCTCGATCAGCGACGAGCAGATCGTCACGCCCTTGCCGCCGGCCAGCCCGTCGGCCTTGATCACGACGCCCCGGCCGCCGGCGGCCAGCTCGGCCGCAAAACCGAGCGCGGGAGCCATCCGGTTGAACCAGCCGGCCCGGGCCATTCGCACGCCGGCCGCCTCGGCGACCTCGTGACAGAACGCCTTGCTGGTCTCGATCCGGGCGGCAGCCCGTGACGGGCCGAAGACGGCGATTCCGGCGGCGGTGCAGGAATCGGCCACGCCGCTCGCCAGGGGTGCCTCCGGCCCGACAACGACAAGCTCGACGGCGGCCGCCCGCGCCGCGGCGACCACCGCGCCGGGATCGAGCGGATCGACATCGGGCAGGCAGGTCACCCGGGGCTCACAGCCGATCGCCGCCGATCCTGGCGCAACGAAGACCTCGTTGACGCCCGGCTCGCCGGCCAGCTTCCAGGCCAGGGCGTGCTCGCGGCCGCCGCCCCCGACGATCAGGATCCGGGTCGGCATCAAGGCGGCGCTCACGACAGGTCCCCCGGCCCGCGGCTGCTGGCCGAGCCGAGATTCGGCGCCGGGGCCAGTGACGGCCGGCGGCGCATCGGCCGGAACGCCCGCTCGATCGTCTGGCTGCGCTCCGGACCGACCGAGACGAGGACGATCGGCACGCCGGCCGCGGTTTCCAGGGCGCTCACATAGCGCCGCGCGTTCTCGGGCAGCTCGGCCAGGGTGCGCGCCGCGTGGATCGGCTCGCTCCAGCCCGGGAAGCGCTCGTAGATCGGGGTGGCGCCGGCCAGCTGCTCGGCGCTCGACGGCCAGGCCTCGACCCGCCGGCCGTCGATCTCGTAGGCCACGCACAGGCAGATCTCGTCGATCCCCGACAGGATGTCGAGCTTGTTGAGCATGATCGAGCTGGCGCTGTTGACCGCCACGGCATAGCGCAACGGAACGGCATCGAACCAGCCCACCCGGCGGGGCCGGCCGGTCGTGGTCCCGACCTCGTTGCCCCTGGACGCGATCCCGGCGCCGATCGCGTCGGTCAGCTCGGTCGGATACGGCCCCGAGCCCACCCGCGTCGAATAGGCCTTCATCACCCCGATCACTTCGTCGACCTGGAGCGGCCCGATCCCGCCGCCCGTGCAGGCGCCCCCGGCGATCGGGTTCGAGCTCGTGACGAACGGATAGCTGCCATGATCGAGGTCGAGCAGCGTGCCCTGCGCGCCCTCGAGCAGGACATGGTCGCCCTGGGCCAGGGCGTCCTGGACCAGCCACACGGTGTCGGCCAGGTGGGGCCGCAGGCGCTGGCCCCAAGCCATCGCCAGGGCGACGAGCGGCTCGAGCTCGAACTGCTCGTCGCCGGGCAGCCGGGCGAGGAGCGCGTTCTTGTCGGGCAGGACCCGCGCCAGGCGAGCCCGGAACGAGCGCTCGTCGACCAGGTCCTCGACCCGCAGGCCGATCCGCAGGGCGCGGTCGGCGTAGGCCGGTCCAATCCCGCGGTGGGTCGTGCCGACGGCGTTGCCGCCCAGGCGGGCTTCCATCGCCGCGTCCTGGGCCACGTGGTAGGGCAGGATCAGGTGGGCGTTCCGGCTGACCCGGACCTTGGACGTGTCGATCCCCCGCTCGGCCAGCATGTCGAGCTCGGCGATCAGGGTCGCCGGGTTGACGACCACGCCCGGCCCGATCACGCAGCTGATGTGCGGGTAGAGCACGCCCGAGGGCACGAGGTGGAGCTTGAACACCTCGTCGCCCAGGACGACCGTGTGGCCGGCGTTGTCGCCACCCTGGTAGCGGACGGCCATGCTCACCTGCTCGGCCAGGAAGTCGGTCGTCTTGCCCTTGCCCTCGTCGCCCCATTGGAGGCCGACGATCACGGTTGCGGGCATCAGGTAAGGCCTCGGGCTGCCGGATTGGCACGGCCCCGGACGGCCGGAAGGGCTCTGGCCCGGGCATGGAAAGGCCCCGCGACCGCCTGGCCCGGGACCTGGATAGACTGCGCCCCTCTTCGAGTCGCCGGGTGTCCGGCAACCCCCTGGATGAAGGTGCGCGCTCGACTCACGGGACGAACGTTGCGCCTTCCTCGATCAATGGGCGTTCTCCGTGGCTGGGGCCTGCACCCGTGGTTTCGAGGACCC
>PNAZ01000009.1 GCA_003169655.1 Chloroflexota bacterium | reverse complement strand
CGTCCTCGTCGTCGGCGGCTGACGGGCTCGTCCCAACCGCCCTCGGCTACAATCGGAAGAACCGCCCCGACCGATCGAGCCGCCCGCCGAAGCGCACGTGCCGCGCTGGCCGCCATCGAACCCTGCAGGAGCCCACTGCCCGATGATCAGCACCGGCGAACTTCGCAAAGGCGTCGCGATCGAGCTCGATGGTGAGCTCTGGCAGATCCTCGACTACCACCACATCAAGATGGGCCGCGGCTCGGCCCAGGTCCGGATCACCCTGCGCAACATCAAGAAGGGTGGGACGGTCGAGCGCAGCTTCCAGGCCGGCACGAAGTGGCCTCGCGCGCAGATGGACCGCCGGCCGGTCCAGTTCCTGTACCGCGATGGCGACGACTACCACTTCATGGACGCCGACACGTACGATCAGTTCGTGCTCAGCGCGGCGCAGCTCGAAGACGCCGTCCACTACCTCAAGGACGGGATGCTCCTCGAGCGCACGAGCTACCAGGACGAGACGCTCGGGGTCGAGCTGCCGGTGACCGTCGACCTGGTCGTGGCCGAGACCGAGCCGGGCTTCGCCGGCGACACCCAGACCGGCGCCAGGAAGCCGGCGACCACCGAATCCGGGCTGGTGGTGACGGTGCCGATCTTCGTCAACGAGGGCGACACGATCCGGGTCGACACCCGCACCGGCGAGTACCAGACCCGGGTCTGACCCGGCCCATATGAGTCGCCGGGATCCGACGCTGTGGAGCCCGGGCGGCGACGAGCCGCCGGACTGGACCCTGCCCTCGTGGGACTCCCTGCCGGCCGACGACCCGGTCCCCCGGGCGCCACGCACAGGGCAGGCGCCGGGTCCCGCGCCCGGCAACCCGTCGATCGGCCAGCGATCCGCGACGAACCTGATCCCGGACGAGCTCCGGCCCACGATCCTGGGTGTCAGCGAGGTCACTCGGGCGGTCCGCGACGCCGTGCGTGCCGACGAGCGGTTGCGCGACGTGTGGGTCGAGGGCGAGGTTGGCCGGGTCACGATCTCGTCGGCCGGGCACGCCTACTTCACCCTCAAGGACGAGCGCAGCCAGCTGTCGTGCATCTGGTTCCGTGACGACCGGCTGACCTCGCCGTTCGAGCCGCGAACCGGCCTGCGCGTCGTGGCTCACGGCCGGATCGACGTCTTCGACCAGCAGGGCGTCTACCAGCTGTACGTGCTGGCCGTCCAGCCGGCCGGCTTCGGCGACCTGGCGCTGCGCTTCGAGGAGCTCAAGGCGCGGCTCGCCGCGGAAGGCCTGTTCGACGCGGCACGCAAGCGACCGTTGCCGCCCCGCCCGGCGGTGATCGCCGTTGCCACGAGCGCCAGCGGCGCCGTCTGGCACGACATCCGGAACGTCCTCGAGCGGCGCTGGCCGCTGGCCCAGGTCGTTCTCGCGACCTGCCAGGTCCAGGGCGAGCCGGCCCCGGCGAGCATCGTCGCGGCCCTCATCCGGATCGCCCGCTACGCCGACCAGTGCGTCGCCGCCGGCCGGCCGGCCGATGCGCCGGTGGTCACGATCCTTGCCCGCGGCGGCGGCTCGCTCGAGGATCTCTGGTCGTTCAATGACGAGCGGGTGGTCCGGGCGATCGTCACCCATCCGTTGCCGCTGGTGTGTGGCGTCGGCCACGAGACCGACGTCACCCTGGCCGACTTCGCCGCGGATGTCCGGGCGCCGACGCCATCGGCCGCGGCCGAGCTCGTGGTGCCCGATCGGCTCGAGGTCGCGAGCACCCTCGCCGCCGAGGTCCGGCGGCTGACCGGGGTGACCGAGCGGACGGTGATCGCCGCCCGACGCGAGCTCGATGCCGAGCGCCGGGCCCTGGACGGGCTCCGTCCGGCCGAACGCCTGGCCCAGGCCCGTGAACGAGCCGGGGTGCTCCTCGATCGCGCGACCCGGACGGTCCTCGACCGGCTGTCGTCGGCGCGCACGGCGGAAGGGCGGGCCGAGGCCCGCCTGCGCCCGATCGTCGCCTTGCGGATCAGCGCCGCCCACGCGGCCCTCGACTCGGGCGCCGCCGCACTGGCCGTGCTCGGGCCGCAGGCCACCCTCGACCGTGGTTACGCGATCGTGCGCCGTCTCGACGACGGCCGGATCGTCCGCCGGATGGATGAGGCAGCCGCCGGCACCCTGCTCGGCATTCGCCTGGCGGAAGGCGACCTCGGGGCGACATCCAGCGGCCCGCGCGGCTTGGGATGAGCGACCTGGCGGCCCTCGGCTTGCTGGCCGTGATCGTGACCGTCGCCGCGGTGGCCGGCCTGATCGTTGGTAGGATGATCGGGACCCGCATCGATCGCTGGCAGCAGGCCGCGCAGGCGCCGGCTGAAGAGGAGCCCGGTGACAACCCAGATCCCGGCTGACATCGCCAATCTCACCTTCGACGAGGCCCTGGCCGAGCTCCAGCGCACGGTTGCCGAGCTCGAGGCCGGCGGCGGGCCGCTGGAGGCCTCGATCGCCGGCTACGAGCGGGGTGTAGCCCTCCACGAGCGGTGCGCGACGCTCCTGGCCGACGCCGAGCTGCGCGTCCGGCGGCTGGTCGAGCGGGCCGGCGGGGCGCTCGAGGCAATCGAGCAGCGGGTCGATGACGAGGCTCCCGCGGACGGGTCGGGGTAGACTCGGCCCGGGCAGGCTCGCGGCCATCACAATCCCGGCGGCCCGCTCGTGCGAATGAATGTCCGAGAGCCGGTGCCTGGATGCCGGCCGGATCGCCCGGACTGGAGCAGCTGAACCTTGGCCATCCTTCCCACCCTGCGCGGCCCGGCCGACCTGCGCGGCCTCGGCGACGCCCAGCTGGACCAGCTGGCCGACGAGATCCGCGAGAAGATCATCGAGACCGTGGCCACCACCGGTGGCCACCTGGGGTCCTCGCTCGGAGTGGTCGAGCTGACAATCGCTCTCCACCGGCTCCTCGAGTCGCCCCGTGACCGGATCGTCTGGGACACCGGCCACCAGGCCTACCCGCACAAGCTGCTGACCGGCCGCTACGACCGGTTCGACACGCTCCGTTCGCTCGGCGGGGTCGGCGGCTTCCCGCGCCGGACCGAGTCGCCCCACGACGTCTTCGACGGCGGTCACGCCGGCACCGGGCTGTCGATCGGCCAGGGTCTGGCCGAGGCGCGTGACCTGCGCCACGGCCTCGAGCGGATCGCCGTGGTGATCGGCGACGCGGCGCTGATGAGCGGCCTGTCGCTCGAGGCGCTCAACGACATCGGCCAGCGCGGGACGCGGATGCTGATCGTCCTCAACGACAACGAGATGTCGATCAGCCCGACGGTCGGGGCATTCAGCAAGTACCTCAGCCAGATCAAGCTGTCATCGGCCTGGGGCAAGAGCAAGAGCGCCTACGATCGGACGATCGAGCGAATCCCGTTCGTCGGCCAGACGGCCCTCGAGCTGAGCCAGCGGCTGCGCAAGTCGGTCGTCAACTTCGCCCAGCCGGGCCAGCTCTTCGAGGACCTCGGGATCACCTACATCGGGGTCGTNNGCCGACCAGGTCGGCTTCCACGGGGCGGCCCTGCCGCCGATGACGGCGGCCTTCGAACCGGACGCCAACGGGGTGGCCCGGTCGGCCGCGCCGGGCTCCCGGGCGCGCACCCTGAGCGCCGCGGCCACGCCCGCGGCCGGTCACATGCCGACCGAGTCAATGGCGGACGATGCTGCGCCCGCGACCCGGCGCGTGCCCGACGCCCCGTTCAAGGCGCCCAACTACACGGCCATCTTCGTGGCCGAGCTGATCGAGATCGCTCGCGACGACCGGCGGGTGGTGGGGATCACCGCGGGGATGCCGACCGGAACGGGCCTGAACAAGCTCCAGGCAGAGTTCCCCGACCGGTTCTTCGACGTAGGGATCGCCGAGCAGCACGCCATGACGATGGCCACCGGGCTGGCGATGGGTGGCGAACGCCCGGTGGTGGCCCTGTACTCCACCTTCCTGCAGCGGGCATTCGACCAGGTCGTCCATGACGTCTGCCAGAACGACCAGCCGGTGGTGATCGCGGTCGACCGGGCGGGCCTCGTCGGCGAGGACGGCACGAGCCACCAGGGGATGTTCACCCTGCCGGCCCAGCGCCAGGTCCCGAACCTGGTGATCGCCAGCCCGAAGGACGAACAGGAGCTCCGGGCGCTGCTTCGGACGGCGTTCAGCCAGGACCATCCGTTCGCCCTCCACTACCCCCGCGACCCGGGCTTCAACCTGCCGACCGTCGAGCCGAAGGTGATCCCGATCGGGCAGGCGGAACTGCTCCAGGAGGGCAGCGAGATCCTCCTCGTCGGGTTCGGGCCGATCGTCGATCGGGCCCGCCAGGCCGCCGTTCGCCTGGCCGCCGACGGCTGGTCGGTCGGCCTGATCAATGCCCGTTGGGCCAAGCCGCTCGACCGCCAGCTGATCCTCGAACAGGCCCGCGGCAAGCGCCTGGTGGTGACCCTCGAGGAGAGCGTGGCGACCGGCGGCTTCGGGAGCGGCGTGCTCGAGCTGCTCGAGGAGGCGCGGGCCGTCGACCCGGCCTTCCGCGAGGTGGTCCTCAAGATCATCGGGATTCCCGCCGACCACTTCGTCGAGCACGGCTCGGTGGCCGACCTGCGCCGGCTGATCCGGATCGACGCCGCCGGGATCGAGGCCCAGGTCCGCGAGGTCCTGGCCACGATCCACGCCGTCCCCGGTGCCAGCGAGGCCCGCCCGGTCTGACGTTGCCCTGGGCCGC
The DNA here is from genome assembly GCA_003169655.1 of Chloroflexota bacterium. Lineage (GTDB taxonomy): Bacteria > Chloroflexota > Limnocylindria > Limnocylindrales > CSP1-4 > Palsa-1033. The sequence continues at coordinate 8,117 of PNAZ01000009.1, read as the reverse complement.
GGTCCAAGCGTGCCGCGTGGCGCGTTCGTGTCCCGGCCCCGCGTCCCGGCCCGCTTCGTGCCCCGCGTCCCGGCCCGCTTTTTGACAGATGCTCGTTTTTCCAGACCGTATGGTCGAATTCGAGCCGGCCGCCGATCCAATGGGCAAACGCGATCTCTGATCCACGCACGAATTCCGGCGGCCCGGGCCCCAGTGGCGTCCATCGAGCCGCCGACCGTCCATAAGGTCTGCTTTACGCGACTTTTGACAATGTTCCTGGACAGTCCTGCCACCAACGCTTCGGAGGCGTGACTCGACGTGACTCCAATCAGGCCACCCGCCAGCACATCATCTCGCTCGGCTACGACATCGTGGCCAACTTTGGTGACCAGTTCAGCGACCTCTCGGGCGGCTTCGAGGATCGCTCGTTCAAGATGCCCAACCCGAACTACTTCCTGCCCTAGTCACCTTCGCTTCACGAACATCGGCCCGCTCGACCAGCTCGAACGGGCCGATGTCCAAGTCCGGCGGCCCGTGTTCGCGCAGAGCTGCGGCGTGGCATGATCGACTGGTGATCCGGACCCACCGCCAGCGCCTGGACCAGCTCCTCGTGGAGCGTGGCCTCGTCGAGAGCCGGACCCGGGCCCAGGCGCTCGTCCTGGCCGGCCGGGTCAGGGTGGGGGAGGGCGACGGCGCCCGGCTCGATCGCAAGCCCGGTGACCTCGTCGACGCCAGCCTGCCGGTCGCGGTCGTGGCCCAGGATCCGTATGTCAGCCGGGGCGCCCACAAGCTGATCGCGGCGCTCGACGCGTTCGGGATCGACCCGGCCGGTCAGACCGCGCTCGACGTCGGCGCTTCCACCGGCGGGTTCACCGACGTCCTGCTCCAGCGCGGGGCCCGGCGCGTCTACGCCCTCGACGTCGGGCGCGGCCAGCTGGCGGAACGCCTGCGGACCGACCCGCGGGTCGTGTCGATGGAGCGGACGAACGCCCGGACACTGGCCGCCGGGGTCCTGCCCGAGCCGATCGAGCTGGCCGTGATCGACGTGGCGTTCATCTCGCTCGACCTCGTCCTCGGCCCGGTGATCAGCTGCTTTGGCCCTGCGGGCGGCCGTCTCGTGCCCCTGGTCAAGCCCCAGTTCGAGGCCGGCCGGGAGTCCGTGCCCGGCGGGGTCGTGCGCGACCCGGCCGTGCATCTCCAGGTCCTGGAACGGGTCGTCGCGCAAGCGCGCGGCCTGGGCCTGGGCGTCGCCGGCGCGATCGCCTCGCCGCTCCTCGGCCCGCAGGGCAATCGCGAATTCCTGCTTGACCTGCGGGTCGGCGCCTCGGCCGGCTCGGCCGCCGGCAACGGCGCCATGCCGGACCCTGAACAGCTCGCAGCACGCCTTCGGGCGATCACGGAGGGCTGACCGTGCGCCGCCTCGGATTCGCGTTCAACCCGACGAACGACGCCGCGGTCCATCTCCGCCAGCGCGCCCTGGCCTGGTGCAAGACCCGCGAGGTCGACGGCTGGGCCGAGCCGGCGGGTGAGCTCGCGCGGCTGCGCAAGCAGATGCCCGACACGAGCGCCCTCGTCGTCCTGGGCGGCGACGGAACCTTCCTGCGCGCGGCGCGGGCGGCGGCCGAGGCCAACGTGCCGATCCTGGGGGTGAACCTGGGCAAGGTCGGCTTCCTGTCGAAGGTCGAGGCCGATGGCTTCGAGCCGATCCTCGAGGAGATCGTCGGTGGGGCGTACTCGATCGACGAGCGGATGACTCTCCGTGGCCGGATCCTGCCGGCCGGCGGGAAGAAAGGCGGCCACGAGGTCTTTGCCCTCAACGACATCGTCGTCGCGCGTGGCTCGCTTGCCCGGGTTGTCCGGCTCGACGTCGCGATCGGGCCGTCGCACGTCGCCACCTTCATCGCCGACGGCCTGATCGTCGCCTCACCGACGGGTTCGACCGGCTACTCGTTCTCGGCCGGCGGACCGATCCTCGATCCGGTCAGCCGGAACCTGGTCGTGACCCCGATTGCCGGCTACCTGTCGGCGATCCGCTCGGTCGTGGCCAGTCCGAGCCAGATCGTGCGGGTTCGAATTGTCGACGCCCACGAGGCGGTGCTCAGCGTGGACGGCTACGACGACATCCGGCTGAACGTCGGCGACGTGGTCGAGGTGTCGGCCCGCGAGGCCCCGATCCGCTTCGTCGAGCCGAAGAGCGCAATGCCGTTCTGGGATCTCCTGCGGCACAAGGTGGAGCTCCTGCCGAGCTGATGGACGTCGAAGCCGCGCGGGCAGCCGACCGGGCATCCAGCCCAGCACGTCCGGGCCGCCTGCTCGAGCTCACGGTCTCCGACCTGGCCTTGATCGACCGGCTGGACCTGGCCTTCGGTCCGGGCCTGAACGTGATCACCGGCGAAACGGGTGCCGGCAAGAGCCTCCTGATCGATGCCCTCGGCCTGGCTCTCGGCGCGCGGGCCGACAGCAGCCTCGTCCGTCACGGGGCCGAGATGGCCCGAGTCACGGCCCGGATGGAGCGCGCGGATGAGGACCTGGTCTGCTCCCGCGACGTGACCGCCAGCGGCCGGTCCACGGCCCGCCTGGGAGATGAGACGGTGACCGCGACGCGGCTGGCCGAGGTCGCCGGGCCGCTCGTCGAGATCCATGGCCAGCACGACCAGCAACAGCTCCTCGACGAGCGCCGCCAGCGCGAGCTGCTCGACGCATTCGGCGACCTCGAGTCGCGGCGAATGGCCGTTGGAGCTGCGGTCGAAGCCTGGCGGGCGAATGAGGCCGCCCTGCGCGAGCTGGCCCTCGACCCGCGCGAGTTCGTCCGGAGGCTGGAGCTCGCCGAGCACGAAGCGGGCGAGATCGAAGGCGCGGGGCTGCGGGTCGGTGAGGCCGACGAGATCCGGGCCCGGCTCAGCGCGGCCCAGCACGGCGAGGCAATCGCCCGCGGCGCGGCCACGATCAGCGAGGCGCTCGTCGGCGAGGCCGAAGGCGGAGGCCCCGCGGTCCGCGACACGGTCGGCGCGGCCCAGCGGGCCGCCCACGACATCGCCCGGTTCGACGGCCGCTTCGCCGGCCTGGCCGAGCGGCTGGCCGGCCTCGAAGCCGAAGCCGAGGACATCGCCGCCGAGGCCCGCAACCTCGTCGAGCAGCTCGATCACGATCCCGCCTCGATGGCCGCCCTCGAGGCGCGCCTGTCGCTGATCTTCTCGGTTGAACGGCGCTACGGCGACGACGAAGCGGCCGTCCTGGCCCACGGTCAGCGGATGGCGGCCGAGGCCGCCCGTCTGCGCGACCTCGACGGCGAGCGCGAGCGGCGGCTGGCCGGCAGCGCAGCCCTCCTGGCCGAGGTCGTGGCTGCCGTCGGGCAGCTGTCGATCGACAGGACCAGCGCCGCCGAACAGCTGTCCGCGGAGGTCGGCCAGGCGCTCGACGCGCTGGGCTTCGCCCGGACCCAGTTCCGGGTGGCCGTGGTCCGCCGGCCGGCCGAGGGCGCCGGGCCGAGCCTGGAGCTCGACGGCGAGTTGCTTCATTTCGACCCGACCGGAATCGACGACGTGATCTTCCGGTTTGCCCCGAACCAGGGCGAGCCGGCCCGGCCGCTGGCCCGGATCGCCTCCGGCGGCGAGCTGAGCCGGGTCGCCCTGGCGATCAAGGAGGTCCTGGCCGCCGTCGACGCGACGCCGACCCTCGTCTTCGATGAGATCGACACGGGGATCGGTGGCCGGAGCGCGGATCCGGTCGGNNTCGAAGCGCGAGCGCGATGGCCGGACGGTGACCGAGGTTACCCGGCTCGAGCCGGCGGAGCGGCTCCGTGAGCTCGCCCAGATGCTCGGTGGGGAAGGGATCGAGCAGGGCCCGGACGGTGGCGCCGCGGCCCTGGCCGGCGCCGAGCAGCTCCTTGCCCGGGCGGAGGCCTGGCGATCCGGAGCGGGCGAGGACGCGGCGCAGCCTGCCGGCGTCGCGTGAGCCGCGCCGCAGGGCGGCCGCGATGAGCGCGTCGGCCGAGCGCCTCCGGACGGCGATCTCGGACTACCTCGTCCACCTTCGGGTCGAGCGCGGCCTGGCCCCGGCCACGCTGCGCGCCTACGGCAGCGACCTGCTCGCCTTCGCCGCCGATCCGGCCGTGGCCCGGGGCTGGGACAGCTCCGTGGAGCCGGCCACCCGCTACCTGTCGCGTTCGGCCGCCGGGCTCGGCCACGCTGGCCGGCCGCTGCGATCGACCAGCCTCAGGCGCCGAGCGGCCTCGATCCGCGGCTTCTACCGCTTTGCCTACGGCGACGAGCTGATCCAGACCGATCTCGCCGCCCGGATCGACCTGCCCCGCCAGACCCGGCTCCTGCCCGATCCGCTCGACATCGAGGCGACGAATCGCCTGCTCGAGGCCGCCGGCGGGAGGGATCCGGATGAGAGCCCTCCGCCTGGATCAGGCCCGGCCCGGATCCGGGATCGGGCGCTGCTCGAGCTGCTCTACGCAGCGGGCCTGCGGATCAGCGAGGCGCTCAACCTGGACCGGGAGGACCTTGTCCTCGAAGGCGGCTTCGTGCGGGTGATCGGCAAGGGCAACAAGGAGCGGCTGGTGCCCGTCGGCGAGGTGGCCCTCGACTGGCTCGGCCGCTACATCGACGAGGTCCGCCCGGCCTGGCTGGCGCTCGTCCCCGGCGACCCGCCGCGGGGCGGGCCGCTGTTCGTGACCGGCCGCGGCCATCGACTCGGCCGGCAGGCGGCCTGGACGGTGGTCAAGCGCGCCGCCCGAGACGCGGGCCTGGGCGACCGGGTCACGCCCCATACCCTGCGCCACTCGTTCGCGACCCATCTCCTGGAGGGTGGAGCCGACCTGCGGATCGTCCAGGAGTTGCTCGGGCATGCGAGTATCTCCACGACCCAGCTGTACACCCACCTCAGTGGGGAGCGGATCCGGGAGGTCTACGCTCGCGCTCACCCGCGGGCCTGAGAAGGAGCCGAGTCCCGATGGCCAACTTCACGGCATCGCTGCTGTCCGACGGCGAGCGGATCATCGTCGAGCGGCGCCAGCACTGGCTCGTCCTGGTCGATCGCTCGAAGCTGGCGATCCTGGGCCTCGTCGTTGCCCTCCTGATCTTCATCTTCCGCGGGAACCTGGGCAACGACGGGATCGGCGGAGGGATCAACTTCATCCTCGGCTGGGTCGTCCTCGCCCTCGTCGTCTACGCCGTCGTCGTCTTCGTCTACCAGTACCTCCATTGGGTCAACGATGCATTCATCGTGACGTCCCGGCGGGTGATCCAGATCGAGGGGATCCTCAACAAGAAGGCCCTCGACAGCTCGCTCGAGAAGATCAACGACGCCGTCCTGACCGAGAACGTCTTCGGGCGAATGTTCGGCTTCGGCGACCTCGAGATCCTGACTGCGTCCGACTCGGGCATCGACCGGATGCACATGCTAGTCGACGCCTCGGGCTTCAAGCGGGAGATGACCGAAGCGAAGCATGAGCTGGAGCTCGAGGTGTCGAGCGGCCGGATCCCGAGCCCACCGCTGCGGGCGACCCCGATCCCGACGGGCGACTCCGGTGCGAGCCAGGCCCCGGTGCCGGCCCCCACGGCACCTGCCCCACCGGCGGCCGCTCCCACCACGGGCTCGCCCAGCCCGGATGACGTCGCCAACGCGATCGACCGCCTGAAGGGCCTGCTCGACAGCGGCGCGATCACCCAGGCCGAATTCGACGCGAAGAAGGCGGAGCTGCTCGCCCGGCTGTAGGCCGGCCTCCCGGATCCGGCGGCGGGTACGATAGGTCGATGAATCAGACGACCGAAGCGCTCATTGCCGCCGGGATCATCATTCTTGTCTCGTTTCCGGTCCACGAGTTCGCCCACGCCTGGATGGCCTACCGGCTCGGTGATTCGACCGCCCGCTACCTCGGCCGGCTGACCCTGAATCCGATTGCCCACTTCGATCCGCTGGGTGGGCTGATGCTGCTGGCCTCCGCCTACGCCGGCTTCGGGATCGGCTGGGCCAAGCCCACCCCGGTCAACTTCGCCAACCTGCGCAACGGGCGGACAGGCGAGGCGATGGTCGCCGCCGCGGGGCCGATCTCGAACCTGCTCCTTGCCGCCGCCGGCGGGCTGGTCTTCCGGGCCGTGCGGGGCATCGCGACAAATCCGTCGCCGGGCCAGTTCGACGCCCTCCAGATCCTGCTGTTCTTCGTCGAGATCAACGTCTCGCTGTTCATCTTCAACCTGATCCCGGTCCCGCCGCTCGACGGCACCCGGGTCCTGCTCGCTGCCCTGCCGCCCCGCCAGGCCTTTGAGTTCGGCCCGCTCCTGTACCAGTACGGTCCGTACGTCCTGCTTGCCCTGATCTTCATTCCCTTGCTGGCCGGCATCCAGGGGCCGCTCCAGTGGGTCTTCAACACCATCGGCTTCCCGATCACCAGGCTCCTCGCGGGGGTGTGAGCATCCAGCGAACCGGAAGCCCGGCCTGGTGGGCGACCAAGGTCCGCCAGGTTCGGGCCCACATCACGGCCAACGTCGGGACCGGCGAGCGGACGGCGCTCGACGCCTGGGTTCCGGCACCCCTCCTCGAGGTGTTCGACGCGATGCCGGTCGCCGATCGGCGCCACGGGCTCGACGTGGTCACCAGCCTGCGCGCGACGGGCGGCGACGACGATCGGGAGCTCCTGCTGGCCGGGCTGCTGCACGACTGCGGCAAGAGCACGACCAACGGCCGGGGGATCGGCCTGCTGCCCCGGATCGCCTGGTCACTCGGCGAGGCCTTCGGCCCCTGGGTCATCCGGCTGGCGCGCCACCTGCCGGGGTTGTCAGCCGCCCTCGATCAGCTCGGCGACCACGCCCGGCGCTCGGCCGAGCTGGTCCTGGCCGCCGGCGGCAGCACCCGGACGGCGGACCTGATCCGTGACCAGGCCGGTCGGCCGGCCGACCGGGCGGGCGAGCTCCTGCGCCTGGCCGACGAGGCGAATTGAGCATGATCGGGATGTCGGGACCGTCCGAATCGCCGTCGGCGGTCCACTTCGCGCCGGGGCGGGGTGCCGCGCCGGTGACCCACGTCCAGATCGAGTCGTTCGAGGGCCCGCTCGGCCTCCTCCTGGCCCTGATCGAGTCGCGCCAGCTCGACATCCTGACCGTCTCGCTGGGCTCGCTCGCCGGCGCCTATCTCGAGGCCCTGGCCAATCTCGGCTCGGACCGGATCGGCAACGTGTCGAGCTTCGTGGCCGTGGCCGGCCAGCTGATCGTGATCAAGAGCCGGGCAATCCTGCCCCGCGAACCGTCGCCGCGTGCGATCGAGCTGCCCGAGGACGAAGCCGATCCGGAGGCGGAGCTGCGGGCCCGCCTGCTGCTCTACCGCGCCTATCGCGACGCCGGCCTGGCCCTCCAGGCCGTCGCCCTCGAACGGCTGGGCGTCTTCCGGCGCGAGCCGACGGTCGCGGCGGCCGCCGGCCGGGCCGGGTCGAGCCAGGTGCCGGCCAGTCCCCTCGACCCCGGGCTCCTGGCCGGCGCCCTCGATCGGCTCGTCGAGCTCGTCCCGCCGCCGCCCCCGGCCGTAGCTCGCCTGTCGCGCTCGATCACGATCGCCGAGCGGGCGGAGCTGATCAGGGAAGCCCTCCGCCACGCGCCGAGCGTCGTCCTCCAGGAGCTGCTCCGGGGCGTCCGCGACCGGGTGGTCCTGGCAGTCACTTTCCTGGCCATGCTCGAGCTGATGAAGCGGCGCGAGATCGTCGTCGAGCAGGCCGAGCCGTGGGGTCCGATCGTGGCTCGCCCAACGACCGCCGCCGAGCGTGGCCCCCAGCGCGGCCGCCCGGGCTCCGATCCGGAGCCAATCGACGAGACGCTCGGATCGTTCGCGTGATCGAGCCCGAGGTGAACGGCGCGCCGCCGATCGAGCTGACCGAGGCGGCCCTCGAAGCCCTCCTGTTCGTCGCCGAGCGGCCCCTTTCCCGGCGCGAGATCGGCGCGATCGCGGGGGTCGACCGGGCCACCGTCGATGCTCGCCTGGGCGACCTCGAGGTCAGCCTGCTCGGGCGCGGGATCCGCCTGATTGCCTCGGGCGACCGGGTCGAGCTGGCCACCGCGCCGGACGCCGGCCCGCTCGTCGCCCGCTATGTCGGGGCGGACGCCACCCGGCTCTCGCCGGCCTCGCTCGAGACGCTGGCGATCGTG
>PNAZ01000162.1:19066-89336 GCA_003169655.1 Chloroflexota bacterium | reverse complement strand
CTCGACCCGGCCGCGCCCGAGCTGACCGGCTTCCTGGCCGACCTGGTGCCCCATTGGAACCGGTTCGACTTCGGGGCGCTGCGCTCGGCCAAGCAGGTTCGCTACGAGGTCGGCTCGAACTGGAAGTTCATCGGTGAGAACTACTCCGAGTGCTACCACTGCCCGGGCCTCCATCCCCAGCTCAACAAGCTGACGCCCTACGACCTGGGCGGTGACTACGAGAGCGAAGGCCCCTGGGAGGGCGGTTGGATGGAGCTGGCCGGTGGTGCCGAGACCATGGCCCTCGAGGGTGGCCATCGCAATGGCCGGCCGGCGATCCCGGGGATCACGGAGCTCGACGAGCGCCGGGTCTACTACTACCTGCTCTGGCCGAACACGTTCATCTCGATCCAGCCCGACTATGTCCTCGTCCACCGGCTGGTGCCTCAGAGCGTCGACCGCACCGTGGTGATCTGCGACTGGCTGTTCGAGCCGTCGACGATGGCGATGCCCGGCTTCGACGCCAGTGATGCCTACGACTTCTGGGACCTGACCAACCGCCAGGACTGGCATGTCTGCGAGCTCCAGCACCGGGGCACGAGCTCGCGCAGCTGGGTGGCCGGCCGCTTCTCGAACCAGGAAGCCAGCGTCCACGCCTTCGACCTGATGATCGCCGATCACTACGCCAACGACGGCGTCGAGGTCCGGCGCACCGTGCGCGAGCGATACGACACGCCGCCGCCCAAGACCCAGCAGACGGGCGGGATCGCGAGCGAGGCGAAGACGGCGGCCCGCTTGAGCGCCCGGGCAGCGGCGAAGTCGTAGGCCAGCAGACCTGGGCAAGGGCCGCGGTTGGAGCGGTCAGCCCCGGGAAACGAGCCGGGCGATGATCCGGGCGATCACGTGGGAGCCGGCCGCAGCGGCCTGAACGGGAGCCGCCGGCAGGGGAGCGGACATGGGAGCAGCCAGGATTGCGGCCCTGGGCGTGCTCACCGACGGCACGGCCGGCGTTTCGGGCGCAGCCGCGGCGGCATCCCGGCGCTGGGCGGCGGCCGCCTTGTCCGCGGGCCCGGCGGCGCAGGCGGCGATCACCGGCGCCAGGGCCGCCGCCGCGCCGACCGCCGCGATCCGCTCGAGAAGCTGGCGGCGGGTCATCCGCTGGGCGTCGAGGTAGGCGCCGAGCGCCTGCTCGAGATCGGGGCCTGGGTCGTCGCGCGCTTCGGTCATGCCACTCACAGTACCGCCGCTGCTCGCGGCGAAGGCCCACCAACCGGGCCAGGGCGAATCCTAGCGACTCGGGGCGATCTCAGCCAGCCAGGTCGACATACAGGGGGGCATGGTCCGACGGCAGCTTGCCCTTGCGGGCGTCGCGATCCCGTTCCGCGGCCGTCACCCGCTCGGCCACCGACCGCGACGCGTAGAGGTGGTCGATCCGCATTCCCAGGTTCTTGTGGAAGTTGCCCGCCCGGTAGTCCCACCAGGTGTAGAAGCCGGGTTCGGGATGGAACGGCCGGACGACGTCGACCAGGCCCCACTCGCGCAGGCGGGCGAGGGCGGCCCGTTCGGCCGCCGAGACGTGAGTGGCTCCCACGTACGCCTGGGGGTCGTACACGTCGAGGTCGTCGGGCGCGACGTTGAAGTCGCCGCCGATCAGGATCTGGTCGGCTGGATGCTGGGTCTCCTCGAGCCAGCGGCTCAGGCGCTCGTACCAGGCCAGTTTGCCGTCGTAGAACGGCGTGTTGAGCGCCCGGCCGTTCGGGGCGTAGATGCTGACGACCCGGATCCCGCCGCAACGCGCCGAGATCATCCGCGCCTCGGGGCCGAGGCCCTCGGCGCCCGGCTCGTCGGCCGTCGTCGACCCGCCGCCGGCCGACGCGACGACCGGTCCGTCGCCGAAGTTCGTAACGACGTCGGCGATCCCCACCCGGCTGGCGATCGCCACCCCGTTCCAGCGGCCCTGGCCATGGTGGGCCAGCTCGTAGCCGGCCATCGCGAAGGGCATCACCGGCGCAGCCTCGTCGGACAACTTCGTCTCCTGCATCAGGAGGACGTCCGGGCCGGCGATCATGAGCCACTCCTCGACCCGATCGAGGCGAGCCTTGAGTGAGTTGACGTTCCAGGTCGCGATGCGCATCAGCGCTCGGCCGTCAGCGGGTGATCGTGGGGCGAAGGTCGGCGACCGATAGCCGCTCGGGCTCGATCCCGCCGGTCGGATCGTGCTCCTCGAACGCCTGGCCCAGGGCCTCGAACGCGGCCCGGGTGGCGACCGGATCGCTGGTCGTGAGCATCAGCGCGCCATCGGTGTCCTCGGCCACGCCGACGATCCCAGTGATGTTGACCCCGCGCTCGGCGAGCGCTCCGGCGACCCGCGCCAGGGAGCCCGGCTTGTCGTCGAGCTGGACTGTGAACCAGACCGTCATCAGGTGACCTCCTGAGGCGATGGTACCGCCCGGCGACCGCTACGATCCCGCGATGGCCCAGCCGTCGGCGCCCGAACGGCTGCTGGCCAACCAGCGCCTCGAGCAGGCTGACGGCTTCCGGCCGTCGGGTGCATTCTTGGCGAATGCCAGATGAACAGGGTCCCGAGCTGTCCGGCTCGCCCGAGCGACGCCGCCGGGGCCGGGTGACGGTCGACCCCAAGACCACAGCCCGGATGGACGGCGGCGGCAAGCGGACCGAGGACGAGAAGCTCCTCACCCGCTCGAGCCGGCCGGCCTTCATCAGCGAGGATCCATGGCGGGTGCTCCGGATCCAGGCCGAGTTCGTGGACGGCTTCGATGCCCTGGCGACCCTCGGTCCGGCGGTCACGGTCTTCGGTTCGGCCCGGATCCAGGAAGGCAGCGATACCTACGAGCTGGCCCGGGCGATCGGCCGGCGCCTGGCCGAGGCCGGCTTTGCCGTGATCACCGGTGGCGGGCCGGGGGTGATGGAAGCGGCCAATCGCGGCTGCCAGGAGGGTGGCGGGATCTCGGTCGGCTGCAACGTCGAACTGCCCCACGAGCAGTCCCTCAACCCGTACGTCGACCTGGGCGTTGACTTCCGCTACTTCTTCGCCCGCAAGACGATGTTCGTGAAGTACGCCGACGCGTTCGTCATCCTGCCTGGTGGCGTGGGCACCCTTGACGAGCTGTTCGAGGCGCTGACCCTGATCCAGACCGGCAAGATCGAGCACTTCCCGGTGATCCTCGTCGGCCGCGAGTACTGGAGCGGGCTGATCGACTGGATGCGCCGGGTCCAGTTGCCGGCGGGCACGATCGACGCCGACGACCTGCGCCTGTTCCACGTCACCGACGATCCCGACCACGTCCTGCGCCTGATCCGGGAGTACACCCAGGACGATCACCAGGATCCGGACGAGGAGATTGAGCTCCGCGGCTGAGCCCGGGGCAAGCCTGCCTAGACCGGCAGGGCGACCTCGATCCGGCCGTCGACGATCCGGACCGGGTAGTAGCGGATCCGGCGGACGCGGGTCAACCGGCGGGCCTCGGCCTTCTTGCCCGGCGGATCTTCCTTGGGCGGCAGGCCGGCCGCCGACCAGGTCGGGTGGTAGCGGCCGTCGGGGTCGAGGCCACCGGTCGTCGGCATCCGGACCGGCTCGCCGGTCGACAGGTCGAAGCGTCCGCTGTGGAGCGGGCAATCGACGATGCAGCCGTCGAGGGCGCCGATCGACAGCGGGGCCGACATGTGCGGGCAGCGATCGTCGACGGCGACCAGCCCGGCGCTCGTGTTGGCCAGCAGGATGTCAAGGTCGCCCCGGCTGATCCGGCGCATGGCGCCCGGCGGGAGCTCAGCCGCGTCGAGCACGGCCGTGAACGGCGTGTCGGAGGTGCCCAGCGCGCGGAGGCCCGCTGGAAGCGGGGCGGGATCGATCGTCATCGGCGCCAGCCTACCCGGAAATGAAGACCGGCCCCGCCGCGTTGTCGGCGGCGGGGCCGGAGGTGGATCAAGGGCAGGCGGTCGAGGCCAACCCCGGTTTGGCGACTCCTAGTCGAGAGCCGGGCTGGCCGAGCCGACCCCCTGCTCCGCGGCCGGCTTGCCCTCCGCGGCAGGCCTGGCGCCGACGGTGGTGCGGAGCGGGATCTCCCGGATGAACAGGGCCACCACGATGGACACCGCGGCGGCGCCCACTCCCAGCAGCATCGAGTTGGAGATGGCGATCGTGAAGGCCTGGTGGAAGCCCTGGATGAACACCGCCTGGAACTGGCTGGGGACCTGGCTGACGAATGCCAGCGGATTGCCCGCGCTCGTCACCGAGGTGAGCGAGCTGAGGTCGAAGCCCGCCGGTGGAGTCACCGGGACGAGCGCCGCAGGCGCCCCGGCCGCCACGATCTGGTCGTGCAGCAGGGTCCAGGTCAGGTTTTCGCGGAAGAAGGTGAAGGCGAGGGTGAGGCCCATCGTCGTCCCGATCTGACGGAAGAGGGTCAGGTCCGCGGTTGCGGCGCCCAGCTCGCTGAAGGGGACCGCGTTCTGGACGATGATCGTGAACACGGCGAAGGTCGGCCCGACGCCGAAGCCGGCGACGAACATCCAGCCCCACAGGACCACGTTCGGCGTGTCGGCCCGCAGGAAGGACATCAGGAACAGGCCGATCGCCAGGATCACCAGGCCACCGACGACGATGACCTTGTAGCGACCGGTTCGGCTGACGATGATCCCCGAGCCGATCGAGGCGACGATCAGGCCGATCAGGAACGGCAGCAGCTGATAGCCCGAGGCCGTGGCGCTGGAGCCCTGGACGATCTGGAAGTAGAGCGGCAGGAAGATGATCGCCGCCCCGAAGCCGAAGGTGGCCAGGAAGATCGCGGCCATCGAGGCGCTGAACGTTCGGTTGCGGAAGAGGTGGAGCGGGATGATCGGCTCGGCCGCCCGCGACTCGACGAAGACGAAGATGACCAGGAAGACGATGCCGGCCACGATCGTGCCCCACACCGCCGGATCGCTCCACTGCGACGTCTCGGCCAGGGTCAGGCCGACCAGGATCGGCAACAGCCCGAGGGTCAGGGTGACCACGCCGGCATAGTCGATCTTGATGTTCCGGCGGCGGCTCTTGATGTTCGGCAACAGCCGGAAGATCACGGCCAGGGCGATGATCCCGATCGGCAGGTTGACGAAGAAGACCCAGTGCCAGCTGAAGTTGTCGGTGAGGAAGCCGCCCAGGCCCGGGCCGACCAGGAAGGCAATCCCGAAGACGGCTCCGAAGAGGCCCTGGTACTTGCCCCGCTCGGCTGGGGTGAAGAGGTCACCGATGACGGCCAGCGCGATCGGGAACAGGGCGCCCGCGCCGAGTCCCTGGATCCCGCGGAACAGGATCAGCTGCCACATCGTCTGGCTCAGCCCGGACAGGGCCGAACCGATCAGGAACAGGACGATGCCGATCATCAGCAGCGGTCGCCGGCCATAGAGGTCGGAGAGCTTGCCGTAGATCGGGACGGTGATCGTGCTGGTCACGAGGAAGATCGTGACCACCCAGGTGTACAGGTCGGCGCCCTTCAGCTCGGTGACGATTCGGGGCAGGACCGGTCCGACGATCGTCTGGTCGAGGGCGGCCAGGAAGAGCCCCAGCAGGATCGCGCCGAGGATCTCGAACTTGGCCCGCCGGTCGAGCCTCAGGGCTGGATCGTTCTCGGCGGTCGCCGCGTCGGTTTCGTTCTCAACAGGAAATGCTTCCATGAATCCCTTCCCTTGCCGTGCTGGACTTGTCGGCCGGATCAGCCGGCGGGTGTTGCGTGCTGATGAACTGGATGGATCTCGTCGGCGTCGATTCCGAACTCCGCGGCGATCGCGACGCGGAGGTCGCCCAGGGCCTGGGTGATCCGGCGGAGCTGGACATCATCGAGGCGATCGCAGATCGCCCGGATCCGATCGAGCTTGATGCCCTCGGTCTCGTCGAGGGCCTGGATCCCCAGTGCGGATGGCTGGACGAGCACGACGCGCCGGTCATCCGGCACCCGTACCCGCTCGACCAGCCCGCGCTCGGCCATCCGGTCGATGATCCCGGTGGCGTTCGAGAGGGACACATCGAGGAGCTCGGCAATCCGGCTCATCGACATCGTGCCGTGCTGCTCGAGCTGCCGCAGGACATGGATCTGGGTCATGCTGATCCCTGCCTTGACGAACTTCTCGGTCGAGGCACAGCGCAGCTCGCGCAGTGACCAGCCCACATCGGACAGAATTGACCCGACGAGGTCGTCCCGTTTCTGATCGATAGTTCGCATGTCGTGAACTATCATATCCGACCGAACAGTTATGTCAAGCATGATGATCGCCTTCAAGGTGATCATCATGCTTGAGCCGAAACGACCGGCCACCGGACCGAAATGACCGGGCGGCTGGAGGAGGACCAGCTTCGATGCACTTCGCGATCATGCTCGAGCCGCAGCAGGGGATCACCTATGCCGAGCAGCTCGCCGTAGCCCAACGGGCCGAGGCGGCCGGCTTCGAGTCGTTCTTCCGCTCGGACCACTACCAGAGCTTCCCCGGACCGCAGGACCTGCCGACCACCGACGCCTGGACCGTCCTGGCCGGGATCGCCCGCGAAACGAGCACGATCCGGCTCGGCGCCCTCGTCTCGCCGGTGACCTACCGGCTGCCGGGCCCGTTTGCCAAGATCGTGACGACCGTCGACGAGATGAGTGGGGGACGGGTCGAGGTCGCTCTCGGGACCGGCTGGCACGAGCTCGAGCATGCCCGCCTGGGGATCCCCTTCCCGCCGGTCGCCGAGCGCGCGGAGATGCTCGAGGAGACGCTGGCGATCCTGCACGGCCTGTGGGAAGAGCCCGATGGCTGGTCGTCGGATGGTCCCCACTGGCGGGTGGTCGATGCGCTGTTCCGACCGAAGCCCGTCCAGCGACCCCATCCGCCGATCCTCGTCGGCGGCGGCGGGACGCCCCGTGGCCTGCGGATCGCGGCCCGCTATGCGGACGAGTTCAACATCACGGACACGGACCGGGGCGTGATCGCCAAACGCTATGCCGCCCTCGACGACGCCTGCCGGGCGATCGGCCGCGACCCGGCCTCGATCCGACGCTCGGCGATGATCGGGGTGCTGGTCGGCCGCGACGCCGCCGAGCTTGCCCAGCGGCGAGCCGCCCTGCTGACCTCGTTCGACACGGCGGCTGAAGGGGAGGCCTGGATTGCCCGCCACGAGACCCACTTGATCACCGGCACGCCGGACCACTTCCGGGCGCAGGTTGCCGAGCTCAAGGCCCTTGGCGTCCAGCGCCTGATGCTCCAGGACCTCGTGCCGCGCGACCTGGCGATGATCGACCTGCTCGGCCGTGAGCTGATCGCCCGGGCCTAGCCTGGCATCTCTGGTCCCGCGTCCGGCCGACCTGGTCCCGAGCCCGGCCGGCCGATCGGGCCCAGCGGGCGCCCCGGCGGCCCGTAACGCAGCCAGGCCCGACCCGCCAGTCGGTCGAGTCCGACCGCCCCGTACGAGCGCGAGTCGAGCGAGTCTCCGCCGGCGTCGCCGAGGAGCCACGCCTCGGCCGGCCCGAGGTGGAGCGGGCCGTCCGTCGTCTGGACGGTGTCGCCCGGCCGGGCGGCCAACCGTTTCACGACGAGCAGCCGGCTGCCGGGCTCGCGCACGACCACGATCGTGCCCCGGCGGGGCCAGGTCCGGGTCGTTGGATCGACGAGCAGCCAGTCCCCCGCTTCGAGGGCAGGCCGCATCGAACTCTCGGCAACCAGGACCCGCCAGGGGCGCCCGATCGGCCGCCCCTCGCTGGCGACCGCTTCCACGGCCGGCCCGAGCGGGAGCATGCCCCGCCTCGAGCGGTCGAGCCTACTTCTTGGTCGACCAGAAGATGTCGGCGAACTCCTTGACCGCCGCCTGGAGCTGGGCGGCTGCTTCGGCGTCGACGTTCTGCTTGTTCTTGCCGGCGAGCTTGAGCACGTTCCAGACCTTGGTGTGGAGGTCCGGGTTGGCGGCCAGGTGCTCGGGCTTGAAGTAGTCGGACCAGATGACCTGGACCTCGTGCTTGACCAGCTCGGCGTGCTGCTCCTTGACGGCCACGCAGCGCGCGAACGTGTTCCGATCGGCCACGCTGCTGCCTTCATGAGCGCCGATCAGGTCGACCATCTTGGCCACCGTCTGGGCGGCCAGGACGGCGCCGGCCGGGTCGTAGATGCCGCAGGGGATGTCGCAGTGGGCGCGGACGATCGTCGTCGGGGCGACTGCCTGGGCCAGCCGTTGTGTGAATCGGGACATCGGGCGTCTCCTTCGGGGTCGTGTCGGGGATTTGCTCAGTCTCGGAGCGGCGGCGGAGCCTGTCAAACGGACCTCGCGGTGCGGTTTGGGGCGGTATCATCGTTCCGATGACGGAGCCAACCCCAACCGGTGCGCTCGCCTGTCCATTCGTCGCCTTCGAGGACGATCGCGATGCCCGCGCGGACGTGCCGGACCATCGCCACCGCTGCTACGCGGAGATCCGGCCGGCGCCTCGGGCCATCGCCCACCAGGAAGCCTTTTGCCTGTCACCCGGCTTCGCGGCGTGTCCCACCTTCCAGGACTGGGCGCGGCGTGAGGCCGCTCGGGCCAAGCCCACGATCGATCGGAACGAGCTGGCCGGGCTCGCCCGACCCGGTCGTGGCCAGGAGCCAGCGTCTCCTGATGACGATCGATCCGAGGAGCGGCCCGACGCCGGCTTCGCGGCGTCGGCCGGGGGCTTTGCCGTCCCACCCACGGCACGTTCCAGAAGTCGCGACTGGGCGGCTCCGCCGGCCTGGGCCCCGGGACAGGACGAAGGGCCCGACGATGCCGAGGCGCCACCGTTCCTGGCCAGTGCATCCGGTTCAGGCGGCGGCACATCCGCCGGCGGTGCGTCCGATCCCGGGGGGACCGCCGGCTACGCCCGGGGCAGGCAGGCGGCGGACCCGACCGCTGAGGCAGCCGCCGGGCTGGCGGGCTCGCGCTGGCTGAACGAAGCCCGTTCCGCGCCGGACTACGATCCTGAGCTGGCGGACCTGGATCGGTCGGTCGAGGCCGATCGGTCGGCCCGCCTTGGGCGCGACGGCGGTGCTGGCCGCGGAGGCCCGGCCGACGACGAATACGGCGACGAGCCGGTTGGACCGGTGGCGAGCGCCGTGGCATCGCCCGGCCGGCGCGCCAACCAGGTCTCGCGCCGAGCGCCGTCCGCCGGAGCCGGGCGTCCCGACTGGGAGCGCTCGCGCCGGAACGAGGCCTACCCAACCCTCAAGACCCGGGTTGGCATGCCGACGATTCCCCGGTGGGTCCTGGCGCTCGGAGCGCTGGTCATCGCCGCGGTGGTGATCTTCTCGCTGCCGTTCCTGCTGAACCTGGGCGGTGCGTCGGGCATTCCCACGCCCTCGCAGTCGGTCGCGCCGTCGGACGCCGGCCAGTCGTCGTCCGGGCCATCCGCGTCGACCCCGGTCGTGCCCTCGCAGAAGGTCTACACCGTCGTATCGGGTGACACGATCACCAAGATCGCCAAGCGGTTCGGGTTGAGCACGACCCAGCTGCTGGCGGCCAACCCCCAGATCAAGAACGCCAACAACATCAAGCCCGGCGACAAGATCACGATCCCCAGCGCGGCCCCGAGCGACGAGGTCACCGGAGCCTCGCCCGGAGCCTCGCCCGGAGCCTCGCCCGCCCCCTCCTGAGGCGCGCGTTCGGTATGGGCCGTGCTCCCGTTCGTGGCTTCGACTCGTGCCCGTGGCTTCGGCTCGTGCCCGTGGCTGGCTTGCTCCACCCCCCCGTCGGTTAGCGCTGGGGTGTTTAGAAGGCGGTCTTCTGCCCGGCGCGCGGCCGGCACGGTGCTTGCGTCGCGCTGGCGGAGGTGGCGCGCCCTCGGCGCCTGAGTTGCCGCCCCGGCGCCTCCATTGCGGCCTCGACGCAGGGTTGCGCCTCTGGTCGCGGGCCTAAGCGGCTCGATATCACCACCATCCTTAGCGAGCAGCCTTTTCGCGGGTCCGGGCGACCCTGAGGCGCACTTCAGCGTTAGCCGTGATATTTCGGGCCGTACGATCGTCCGAAAAGGCAAATGCGTGCCAAGACGGGCTGAAAACGCCGCGCAACCCCGTCGGCTAAGGATGGTCGTGATATTGGGGCGGCCTGGACCGGGTCGCCGGCCGGGGGGTGGCGCGGGGGCGAGGTCCGCGGAACTAGCGCGGGGCGAGGTTGATCGAGGTGATCTTGCCGGCTTCGACGCGGAAGGTGGCGTCGAGGTGGCGCGAGGTGGCGCCGGGCCGAACCACGAGCAGGTCCGCCTCGTACGTGTTGCCGGTGTCGCGGACCTCGCCGGGGATCATCTTCAGGCCCCGGTCGCTGCGCAGGAACCAGCCGCCGACACGCTCAACGCCGCGCAGCGTCTCGACGCTGTCGCCGACGTGGATCCGCATCTCGGTTTTCTCGTCCATCAGAGCGACGGCACCCTCGCGGTCGCCCGCGTTGAGGAGCTCGAAGAAGACTTCCATCGTTTCGACTGCACCCATGCTGGCAGTGTAAGCGAGAGGCGTGCCGCAACTGGCCCCATGGGGCCGCGCAACGTCGAGCCGAGGCCCGCCCAATACCGGCCCCGGCCGCCTCCGTCGCCCCGCGGGGACCGCCGAGCTCCGAGCTAGAAGCCGCCGCCGGCGCCGCCCCCGCCGCCACCCGAGCCGCCGCCGCCGAAGCCGCCGCCACCCCCGCCCGACGAGGACGGCGAGTTGCCGATCGTGCCCAGGGCCGCCATCATCCCGCCGACATCGGGGATCCCGCCGCTCGAGAAGATCGACGCAGCCGGCGCCCCGGCCGAACCACCGCCGAAGCCGCCGAATCCGCCCAGGGCGCTCGAGCCATACCAGATCGGGAAGTACGCGCCAGCGCGGGCGGTGCCCTGCCGGACGTCCTCGACGGTCCGCCCGAGGACCGCCTGGACATCGTGGTTCAGGTCGAGCGCCACGCCCCAGACCACGGCCAGGTCGGGCGTATCGAGCCACTCGAGCTTGGCCGTGGCGACGACCTCATCCATCGAGCGGGCCTGGGCCATGGTTGCCTCGAGGGTCCGCCGGTAGGCCTTGAGCTGGGCATCGACCATCGCGCCCTTCATCGTCCGGGCCGGCATCGCATGCCCGATCGCCATCGAGGCGACACCGCCGCCGACCAGCCCGACCGCCACGAAGAACAGGCCCGAGAACGTGAGCGCGCTGCCGATGATGAAGGCGACGATGGCGAGGAGGAGCTCGATCGCGCCGCGCGTCCCGTAGCGGCTGATCGCCTTGGTCGGCGCCTCGACGAACCAGCCCTGGGCGACGGCGTGATCCTCGAGCTTGGAGTTGAACATGTCGGCGTACTTGCCGAACTTGGGCAGGTCGTCGGCCTCGATCCGATCCGCATCGCCGGCGACGTTGTGAAGCATCGTCAGGGCGTACGTCTCGGCATCGGTGAGCTTCTGACGCGAGGCCTTCTGGCGTGCCGCCTCGACCGCTGGATCCGTCGCGGCCGGCGGCGCCAGGTCGATCGCCAGCGACGAGGCGTGCTTCGGATCGGGGACGTCGAAGGCAATCTCGCCCCGACTGGCGAGGTCGAGCATCGCCGTGGTCAGCGCCCGCCGGCTCGAGCGGTCGTCGTAGACGAGGGCGGCCGAGGCCGGGGTCAGGTCGGGCGGCGGGGCCGGCATGATGACCGACGGATCGTCGATGTAGACGGCATCCCGGCCGCGGCGATACCAGCCCAGTGCGGCGGAGGCGATCGACAGCAGGATGATGCCCGGCGCGAGGATCAGGCCGACGAGGGCGTTGATGATCCGCCCTCGGGACAGGTTCGCGGCGTTCTGGGGCGTGGCCGCCGCATCGACCTTGGCCAGCCCGGCCGCCAGGGCGACATCCATGTCGCAGGCCTCCAGGCGAGGCAGCATGTCGTCGTTGAAGATCGAGTCGCGCTGATCGTTCGAGAGGTAGGCCGCCCGGTAGCCCGGCCCGGCGTATAGCTGGATCTGCCCGTGGCAGCCGCTCGGATCGATGTCGAAGAGGATGACGAGCCCATCGTCGAACCCCTTTCGCCCGACACCCCATTGGTCCATCAGGGCCTGGGCATTCGATTCGGCCTCGTCGCTCGAGATGTCCTCCTCGACGCTCTCGGAGTAGACCACCACCTGGGCGCCGGTCCGGTCCTGGATCCCGGCGATCGTGGCGGTTGCCGCGGCGATCGTCGCCGGGCTGAAGATGGCGGCCGTGTCATAGACCCGCTGGCCCGTAACGGGATCCGGATACGGCGGGCCGCTGGCCAGGGCAATCGCGGCGATGAATGGCAGGAGCGACGCGCCGAGCAGAAGCGCGGCGGCGCTCGCGCGGTACGGCAGCCTGCGAGCGAGCTCCATCAGCGGATCGTAGCCCCGGCGCCCCGCCGCCGAGCGACCGTCAGCCCACCGTCAGCCTCGAGGATCACCTGGATCGCCCGCGGCCGGCCGTTGTATGTCGAGCCAAGCGACGCCCCATACGCGCCGGCGTCCCGGATCACGACGAGGTCACCCCGGACGAGGGGCGGCAGGTCGTGCCGGCCGAACGAGTCGGTCGATTCGCAGATCGGGCCCTCGACCGCCGTGGACGCCAGCCCGTCGCCGGGCGTGGGTCCTTCGCCGAGCCCCGTCTCCCTGCCGAGCGTCGTCTCGGCGACAGGCGCGGCAGCTGCGTCAGGAGTCCAGGGCCGGAGCCCCGACGTCAGGGCCACGACCCCATGGCGGGCGCCGTACAGGGCCGGCCGGATCAGCTCGGTCATTCCGGCATCAAGGACCACCATCGGCCCGGTGCGCTGGCGCACGTGGAGCACCCGGGCGACGAGATAGCCGGCCCGAGCCACGAGGAATCGGCCGGGCTCGACCGCCAGGCGCTTCGGGCGGCGGTCGGCCGGCAGCGCGGCCAGGAGCTCGGTCAGCTCGCGGGCGAACCGCTCCGGCCGGGGCGCCGGCGAGCCGACCTCGAAGACGGGGAAGCCGCCACCGAGATCGAGGGTGTCGAACTCGGGGTTCGTCCCGCCGAGCAGCCCGACGATTGCGAGGGCGCGCTTGACGCCATCCCGCCAGGCATCGATGGCGCCCAGCTGCGAGCCGACGTGGAGCTGGATCCCGCGCCAGCGCAGCGGTCCGTCGGGCCCGCCGCCGGCCTCGATCGCAGCTGCCAGCTCATCGGCGGCCAGGCCGAACTTGCTCGACTCGGCGCCAACCGCCAGTTGGGGCAGGGTCTCGGGCTCGACGGCGGGATTGAATCGGAGCAGGACATCGAGCCGTAGCTCGTCACGCCGGACGACCCGCGCCGCAAGGCGGGCGAGAGCTGCCGCCTCATCGGCCGACTCGATCGCCGTCCAGAGCACGGGATCACGCTGCCCGGTCGCCTGGATCGCAGCCCGCAGGTCGGCCTCGGTCTTGCCGACTCCCTCGAGCGTAATCCGCCCGTTCGGGACGCCTGCCCGCCGGGCGATCGCCCATTCACCCCGGGACACCACGTTGGCCCCCAGGCCAAGCGCGCCGAGCCGGCCGACGATTGCGGGGACGTCGTTGGCCTTGACCGAGTACTGGCGCAGCCACGGATCCGGGAAGGCCCGCGTCAGCTCCTCGGCCGAGCGGGCAAGCTCGGCGGCATCGGTCAGGACGATCGGCGTGCCGAACCGGTGCGCGGCGAGGCGCAGGCCGGCGGCGAGGCCGGGCAGCCGGTCGGCTTCGATCACGACCCCGGCCCCAGGGCTGTCCGGCCGGGCGCCTCGATCAGCGGCTCGTCTTGATGAACGGCAGCAATCCGATCAGGAGCGAGACGACGCTGAGGACGACGGCCCCGATCACGGCCGCGGCGATCGTGGTCGTATCGATCGTGTGCGGGAAGTGGCCGATCGTGAACGTGATCTTCAGCTTCTCCGCGATGTAGGCCACGCCGAGCAGGACCACGGCATTGACGATCAAGCCGGACANNACCTCGGGATGCTTGCCGAAGCTGATATCCGAATAGACCAGGGTCGTCACCCACAGGGCGAGCGCGGTGCCGATCGTCTCGGTCGCGAATCCGATCATTGCGATCCCTCCTTGAGGCTATGACGGGCCAGACGTGCCTGGAGGTATGCTCGAACGTCGGGCCATTCGGTGTCGATCACGCTGTAGTAGGCGGAGTCGCGGGCTCGCCCGCCGGGCATCACCATGTGCTTGCGGAAGATGCCCTCGAACTGGGCGCCGATGCCCAGGATCGCGGCCCTCGACTGCTCGTTCAGCGCGTCCGTCTTGAACTCCACCCGGCGTATGCCGAGCGTCTCGAAGGCGTGGCCCATGCCGAGCAGCTTGGCCTCGCTGTTCACGGCGCTGCGCTGGAAGGCCGGATCGATCCAGGTCCAGCCGATCTCCAGGCGCAGGTTGGCCGGGGCGAGAGCGAGGTAGCGAGTGCTGCCCACCACCCGGCCGGTCGCCGCTTCGATCGTGACGAAGGGCAGCTCGCTGCCCGCCGCCTGGGCCGCGAGGGCCGCCTCGACGAGCGCGGCCATCCCGTCCGGCGTCGAACCGTCGAGCGGCATCCAGCGCCAGATCCGCGGGTCGGAGCCGGCCACCCTCAGGCCGGCCAGATGATCGGGGCTCATGGGCTCGAGTCGGACGTGCGTTCCCCGCAGCTCGACCGGTGCGATCCGGAGGTCGACTGGCATCGGCCGAGTGTACGGGAGCGCTAGACTCGTCGTCCCCAGCCGCGATCCATCCGACCGCTTCCAGGAGCTGCCAGTGGCGTCCTTTGCCGACCAGACCGGCACGTTCTTCACCGAGTTCTTTGCCCTCGATCCGCTCGCGGCAACCGCCGCCGGGATGCACGACCACGACGCCGAATGGCCGGACCTGACCGAGGCGGGACGGGTGGCCAGGCTGGCCTTCGCGGAGCGCTGGGCGAGCGTCTTCGCGGCGATTCCAGCGACCGAGCTGAACCAGGACGACGCGGTCGACCAGCGGCTCCTGCTGCTCGTCCTCGACGAGATGCGCTTCGAGGACCTGGAGCTCCAGCAGCTGGCCTGGGACCCGCTCGAATGGGTCTACGTGATGGGCGCCGGCATCTTTCCGCTCGTCGCCCGGGAGTTCGCGCCGCTCGCGGACCGGCTGGCCTCGATCGCCGGCCGGCTCGAAGGCCTGCCCACGCTCATCGATGCCGCCCGAGCCGGCCTGGTTGGGACGACCGACGGTCGACCGGTGGCGCGCTTCCATGCCGAGACCGCCCTCGGCCAGCTGCCCGGCATCGGCGAATTGATCGGCGACGCCCTGGCCGAAGCAGAGGCAGCCGCGCCGACCGTGCCGGCCGTCGCCGCCGTCCTCGAGCGGCTGCGGTCGGCCGCCGCGACCGGCGTCGAGGCCGTGGCCCGGGCCGAGTCGATCCTGCGCAACGAGGTGATCCCGCGGTCCAGCGGCGAGGGCCGCCTGGGGCCTGACCTGTTCGCCGCCAAGATGCAACGGACGCTGCGCGATCCCGAGCTGACTCCGACCCGGATCCACGATCGGGCGAGCACTGAGGCCGACGCGGTCCGGGCCGAGATGGTCCGCCTGGCCGGCGGGATGTGGTCGACCTGGTGTCCTGGCCGGCCGCGACCGGCAACGGATGGCGAGCTGGTGCGGGGCGTCCTCGACGCGCTCGGCGGCGAGCACCAGGCACCGGCCGACCTGCTCGACTTCTGCCGGGCCGAGCTGGGCCGGATCGAGGAATTCTGCCGAGCCCAGGACCTTGTCGGCCTCTCGGACGAGCCGCTCGAGATTCGCTGGACACCGCTCTTCCTGCGGGCCTTCGGCGGCGCGATGCTCGACTCTCCGGGACCGTTTGACCGCGGCCAGAAGGCGTTCTTCGCGATCACCCCGATCCCGGACGACTGGACGCCCGAGCAGGCCGAGAGCTACCTGCGCGAGGACAACGACCGGATGCTGCGAGTCCTGACGATCCACGAGGCGGTACCGGGCCACTATCTCCAGGGCGCCTACTCGAACCTCTGTCCATCGCTCGTCCGGGCGGTCTTCCAGAGCGGGGTGTTCGCCGAGGGTTGGGCGGTCTACGTGACCCAGGTGATGATCGACGTGGGGTACGGCGCGGACGATCCGGCGCTGCTGCTCACCCACTGGAAGTTCTACCTGCGAGCCGCCCTCAACGCGGTCATCGACGTCCGGATCCACGCCGGCGAGGACTTCGGGGGTCCGCTGACCGAGGAGCAAGCCATCGAGCTGATGGTCGAGGGTGGCTTCCAGGAAGAGGCCGAGGCCCGCAACAAGTACAACCGGGCGCGCCTGTCATCGACCCAGCTGTCGACCTATTTCGTCGGCTCAATGGCCCTCTGGGAGCTCGAACGCGACGTCCGCCGGAAGCTGGCCGGCAATCAGGCCGCGACGGTCGTCGAGCGCCCGATCCCGGGCGGCTTCGGCCCGACGCCGGGCTTCAGCCAGCGCCGCCATCTCGAGGCGACGATGGGCCACGGGACCCTCGCCCCGGCGCTCCTGCGCGACCTGGTCCTGGGCGACGTGCCCGGGGCCTGACCGCCACGGCCGCCAGGAGACGATCGAGGCGATAGCCGGCCTCCTCGGCGGCGCGGGCCAGCGTGCGCGAGCGGGCCGCGTTCGGGCGTCCGCTCGCCTCGGCCACGACCGCGATCCACAGCAGCCACGCCTCGCGCTCAACGAACTCGGAGCCGTCCCAGGCGTTGACCCGCAGGCCGGCCCGGATCCCCGGATCGGCGAACCACGCTCGGATCGCGGCAGCGTCGAGGGCAATGGCCGCCGGGTCCGCGCCGGACAGGGCCACGGCCAGTCCCACCGCCCGATCCACCTTCGCGAGCTGCCAGCCCGCCTGCGCCAGGCCATCGCCAATGACTGGCCAGAGACGCAGGCGCTGAACGTCGAGGCCGCGAATCGGGCCGGCCGCGGCGACGACCTGGGCCGCCGGCGTCGCGGCCGAAGCGAGGGCGGCGACCAGGTCCGCCCGGACCCGTTGATGCTCGGGCTCGACGACCAGGTCGGCCAGGGCGTCGGCCAGGTTGGGGACCGAGCCGCCGGCCAGGCGGGCGGCCAGCTGGGACCATGGCGTATCACGCGCATCGGTTACTTCGCGCAGGTCGACGTAGACCCGGCAGGCGTAGGCCGCCAGCGTGGCCGGAAAGCCGTGCTCGACGATCTCGCCCGTCGCGTGGAGCTCCTCCCGGTCGGTCATCGCGTCCCGGGCGGCCAGCCAGCGATCGGGCCCGGCCGTCAGCCCCAGGGCATCGCCGAGCGTAACCCGGGCCGGCCGTTTGTCGCCGTCGGGCCCGCGTTCGGCATACGTCGTGGACCGGCGCAGCCGGCCGCTCGTCTGCGCGGATCGGTTGTGGAAGATGACCAGTGAGCGTTCGCCGTTCGGACCGCGATTCGTGTAGGCGAAGACGTTCTCGTCGACCTGGCCGGATCCGGTCTCGAAGTCGATGAGGCGGAAGTGCTCGGAGCCGGCGAACTCGGCGCGGCGATGCAGGAGCGGGAAGATCGTCCGCTCATGATGGGCGAGCAGGCCTTCATCGACCGACTCCTGGAGCCGGGGCCGACGGAACTCCATCCCGTACTGCTCGCGGTAGCCCTCGGCCTGGCCGTGGCCGAGCATCGGCAGGCCGGGCAGGGTGGCCAGCAGCGCGGCGACACCGAAGTACTTGTCGCCGGTCCCGAACTGCTCGACGGCTGTCTTCTCGTCGGGGTTGGTCATGAAGTTGACGAAGCGGCCCAGGATCGCCGGATCGAACTCCAGGGTGTTCTTCATCACCTGGCGGTACTCGTCGTTGTGCTCGTCGCGGAGCATGTTCATGAAGGCGCTGTTGTAGACCCGATGCATCCCCAGCGTGCGCACGAAGTAGCCCTCGAGCAGCCAGAACGCCTCGGCCAGGAGGAGCGTCCCGGGTGCCTCGACGGCGACCCGATCGACCACCTCGCGCCAGAACTCGTTGGGCATCAGGGCCTCGAAGGCCCGCCGGCTCATACCCCGGCCCGCGCGCGAGGGGATTGCCCCGCCGGCGCCTGGCTCAGGGAACCACAGCCGCTCGATATGGCGCTTGGCGAGGACCATCGCCGCGTCGAAGCGGATCACCGGGAACTGCTGGGCGACGGCCACGATTGTCCGGATGACCGCCTCGCGCACGGCCGCCTGGGAGTAGTCGAGCTGGGCCGTGTCGTTCCAGGGGAAGGTCGTGCCGTCGTTGCCGTGGTAGACGTATCTGATCCCGCCTGTCAGCCGGTCGGTGCGCTCAAAAACGACGGCGGCGTCGCTCGCGTCGTAGTAGTGATCCTCGATCCGGATCCCGACCCGCTCGTCGCTGGACAGGTCCGGACCGTTGAACGAGTACACCGGGAAGGGCGACTCGGGGAGCGCCAGGAACCAGTCGGGATGCTCGATCACCCAGCGCGAGTCGATCCCCATGTGATTGGGCACCATGTCACTGGCCAGGCGGATACCGCGTCGGGCCGCTCGGTTGCGCAGGTCGCTCAAGGCGCCCGGGCCACCGAGGTCGGCGGCGATCACGTAGTCATCGAGCGAGTAGGCCGACGCGACAGCATCGGGCTGGCCGCGGAGCTGCTTGATCCGGGCGGAGGCCCGGCTGCGCTCCCACAGCCCGATCAGCCACAGGCCGGTGATCCCCCGCCGGGCGAGCGTGTCGAGCTCTTCGTCGGGGATCGCGTCCAACGTCCGCACCTCGCGCTCGTACTGGCGCGAGAGCTGATCCAGCCAGACGTAGGTGCTCTTGGCGACCAGGATCAGCCGCGGCATCCAGTCCGTGTCGAGGCTGAACTGCTCGGCCTCGGCGGCGTCACCTTCGAAGGTGTAGACCTCCGACGGCCCAGCGCCGCCGGCGTCCGGCTGGATGGCGAGCCAGGCGAGCTCGGCTGAATGGCTCTCCTCGGCCAGGACATCGAGGGCGACCAGGAGCTGCTCGAGCAGGTCGCCCAGGAGTGGCGCGAAGCGCTCGCCCCAGGCGCTCCGGATGTAGCGGAGCTGGTCGGCGAGCGAGCCAGGCGCCGCCAGGGCGGGCTCGCGCAGCAGCTCGATCAGCGAGCGGGAATCGTCGGGGAAAGCCGGCCGGCCGTCGAGCATCTCATCGAGGGCTGCCCGGACCCCCGGCACAGCGGCTGCCCGATCCCGCAATGGACCCAGGTCGATCAGCTCACCGAACGGCAGGATGGCCGGATTCTCGGACAGCACCCCGAGGAGGAGCAGCTGGGCGATGGCGACGTCCGGGTCCGGCGGCTCCGGCGCGTCGAGGTGCCGGGGAAACTCGACCGGGAAGGCCTCCACCGTCGCCGCAAGCTCGTCCGGACCGACGACGACCTCGAGCTGATCGGCCGCCAGGTCTAATGCGTCGGGCTCGGCCGACTCGCGGTAGCGATCGATCAGCCGTCCAAGGATCGAGACAAGAATCCCGGCGGCGTGCAGCTCGCCCGCGGTAACCGGTGGATCCGGGGCCACTGCCGCGGGCGTTGCGTCGGTCCCGGCTGCGGGCGTTGCGCCGGCCGTGAGCCCTGCAGCGGCGCCGGCCTGGGCCGTTCCTCCGCCACGACCCGCGGTTGGACTGCGACTCGCAGCAAGCCGCGCGGCAATCGTCCGGGCGGTGGACAGCCGGGGGTCGAAGGTCAGGTCGGCCAGGCCGTAGCGTTCCCGGGCGAGGCGGGCGAGGCGGAACTCTCGCTCGGTGGGCTGCCGAGGGGCCACCTCAGCGGACGGCGCCGATCGAGGTCGGGAGGAGGGTTGGTCGCTCTTCCAGCCCGTCCGACGGCGGCCGCTCGTCCTGGACATGTTCGATCGCCCGCCGGAGCAGCTCGAGGCCCGAGGGGTCGAACTCGTACTTCCAGGCCCGGACGCGCTCGGGCCGGCTGAAGCGGTCATCGAGCCCCAGGGCGATCGCCTCGCGCGACAGGAGGATCAGGTCGGCGACGTCGTCGATGTGCTGCAGGCCTTCGTCCGAGCCGATCACGGCGCGCACGATCTCGACCCCGGTCGCGCCCGCCAGGCGGAGGGTCTCGGCGATGTTGTCGGTGCCGGTCTCCGAGGCGCATACAAGGCCGACCGCGGCGCCCGGTGGCAGGGCCGCAATCTCGTGGACGAGCTCCATGTAGCCCGGCCCGACGATCATCGCGATGAGCGGGATCCCCAGGCCGACCGAATACGCCTGGGCCTCGTCGGCATGGAACGTTGTCGTCGCGATCAGGTCGTAGCGGAAGCGCTCGAGCCGCTCGGGAATCTCGTGGAGGAGGGTGCCCTCGGCCTCGACCGCGGCGGGGAAGGCATCGACGATCGCCGCCGCGTCGTAGACCGCGTCGGCGTTGGTGCATTCGGCGAACAGGATCCGGACGAGCGGGCCGGGCCGCTTGCGCTCCGCCGCCTCGGCAAACGTGGCCGAGGCGACCTCGTCGGCCGTGAACCCGGCCGCTCTCGCCCGCCGGAGCATCTCGGCCACGATCCCGGCCAGGGCTTCCTGGCCCCGCCGCTGGGGCGGCCGGTCGGCGACGTGGGTGCCCGCGCCATGGCGGCTGGTCACGTAGCCTGCGTCGGCCAGCCGCTTGTAGACGGCCCGGATCGTGTTCGGATTGACCCGCAGCGCCGCGCCCAGCTCGCGGACGGGCGCCAGGCGGGCGCCCGGCAGCAGGCGGCCGGAGTCGATCTGGTAGGCGACCTGCCAGAAGATCTGGGTGCTGATCGGGACGTCCGAATCACGCTCGACGTCGAGGCCCTGATGGGTGGTTGACATAGTAGGGTGGTCCAAGTAGGATTTGGCCTAGGACACTATATCAACTTCGAGTGCGAGTCCGGCACTCGAGCAGCTATCGAGATCAACCATGGCACTCATCGCAGGCATCGTCATCACCGTCGCCATCCTCGCACTATTCGGAGCACTGGCGCAGCGCTGGGGCGTCGACTCGCGCGACAGCCGAGTCGACTCGTACACCCCGCGCGCGGGGATGCGCTAGCTCGTCGCCTACCCTCGGCTGGGCGGCGCGCAGGCCGCCCGGCTGCCCACGGTGCCTCTGGCTGCTGACCTCCTCTGGGTGAGGCCGCTGGAGGCACCGTCACGTCCGGATCTTCGCGACGGACCGCCAACGGCGCAAACTGGTTGCGTGTGCAATAGTTGTCTCGCCGGTCGGATCCGGCCCTCAACGAGGCACGAACGATGATGCTCACCGCCCTCGCCGCTGCCGCGCCCACCCCGGCGTCGGCCGCCGGCACATCCGATGCCGAATACCGGCCCGGTGCCTGCAATATCGGCCCGGCCGAGATCTCCCGCCGCCGGCGTGCCGGCCATATCGGGCTGATCGTCACGGTCGGCCTTTTCGTGGTCCTCGTCGCGGCCCATGTGCCGCCCCTCGCCAGGCTGATCGTGGGCCTGCCCGCCGCGGGTGCCGCCGCGGGCTATCTCCAGGCGATCTTCAAGTTCTGTGCCGGCTTCGCCTCGCGCGGCATCTTTAACTTCGGTGAGCTCGGCCAGACCGAACAGGTCGAGGACGTTGCCGCCCGGGCGCGCGACCGCAATCGGGCGAACCAGATCCTGGTCGGCAGCCTGGCGGTCGGCATCGTGGCCGCGATCGTGGCCGCGGCCCTGCCGCTGTGACCGCCGTCGGGACCAGGACGGCCGGGACGGAGGCCGCTGCGGGCGGGGCCCCCTCGACCGATCGGGTCGAGCATGTCGCCGCGGCCATTCGGGCCCACAACATCGAGGCCCTCTGGACGCCGCCCTGCGCCGGATCGACGATGTGGTCTTCCCGTACGAGGATGCCCAGGTCGTGGCCCGGCTCGGCGTCCACACCATCCTCGAGAAGGTCCTGATCATCTACGGCGAATGGACCGCGGGCAGGACCACGGTCGTCCTCGTCCGCGAGCCGGTCGGGATCTAACCCGCGGGCGTTCCGGCCCCAACCCCCGGCTGCTCGGGCCGGGCGACGACCGCCACCCCGGCCGCCGGCAGGTAGAGCTGCTCGGTGTACTCGTGCAGCATCCGGGTCGTCGAGAAGCGCCAGATGGTCGAGGCGATCGAGCTGCGCATCCGCTCCGTCCAGCCGGTCGGGATGCCGCTCGGGCCACGCTCGTAGTAGCGGGGCACGATCTCGTCCTCGAGGATCCGGTACAGGTCGACGGCGTCGGCCCAATCCTGGGCGCCTTCGTCCGGATTCTGGTCGCGGCTGCCGATCGCCCAGCCGTTGTCGCCGGTCCAGCCCTCGTCCCACCAGCCATCCAGGACCGACGCATTGACCACGCCGTTCTGGGCGGCCTTCATCCCGCTCGTGCCGGAGGCCTCGAGCGGCCGGCGGGGGTTGTTCAGCCAGACATCGACGCCCTGGACCAGGAAGCGGGCGATCCGCATGTCGTAATCCTCGAGGATGAACACCCGGCCGCGCAGGGCGGCTGAGCGTGAGCGCTCGAAGATCTGCTGGATCACGCCCTGACCCGGCCGGTCGGCGGGATGGGCCTTGCCGGCGAAGATGATCTGGACCGGCCGCTCCGGGTGCCACAGCAGGCGGGCCAGTCGCTCGACGTCGGTAAACAGCAGCCCGGCCCGCTTGTAGGTCGCGAAGCGGCGGGCGAAGCCGATCGTCAGGATCTCCGGGTCGAGGGCTTCCTCGAGCTGCTCGAGCACGAGCGGCGCCTCACCGTGGCGGGCGAACTGGCTGCGCAGGCGCTTGCGGGCGAACATCGACAGCTCGCTCTTCTGGCGCTGATGGGCGGCCCACAGGTCGCGATCCTGGATCCGGCTCAATCGTTCCCAGAAACGGCCGGTCCTGGTCTGCGGGTCGAGGTCGTCGAGGTCGGCGCCCAGGATGTTCGCGTACAGCCCGTTCATCTCGGTCCCGACCCAGGTCGGCGCGTGGACGCCATTCGTGATCCCCAGGATCCGGCGCTCGCCGAGCATCGGCGACCAGGTCGCGTTGGCGGTGATCGCATGGAGCTGGCTCACGGCATTAGCGGCACACGACAGGCGCAGCGAGAGGGCGGTCATGTCGAACTGGCGGGGATCGTCGTCAACGCCCCGGCCGAGGACCAACAGCCGCTCGATGTCGATCAGGCCGGCGGCCTCCGGCCGCTCCGCCCCGAGGACCGGACCGGCGACCTTCCGGACGAGATCGGCGTCGAAGCGCTCGTTGCCGGCCGAGACCGGGGTATGGATCGTGAACACGCTGGTCGACCGGACGTGCTCGAAGGCCTCGTCGAACGTGCCTCCGACCGCGACCAGCTCGCGGGCTCGCTCGGCGAGC
The DNA here is from genome assembly GCA_003169655.1 of Chloroflexota bacterium. Taxonomy (GTDB): domain Bacteria; phylum Chloroflexota; class Limnocylindria; order Limnocylindrales; family CSP1-4; genus Palsa-1033. The sequence goes on along the minus strand of PNAZ01000162.1, from coordinate 66,174 downwards.
AGGAACGCGCTGTGGCCCTCGTTCAGGTGCCACGCCGCCGGGTTGATCCCCAGGGCCCGGATCGCGCGGGTCCCGGCAACGCCCAGGACGAGCTCCTGGTGGAGACGCATCTCGCGTCCGCGGACGTACAGGATGTGACTGATCGGGCGATCGGCCTCCTCGTTCTCGTTGATGTCGGTGTCGAGCAGGAGCGTTGGCACGCGGCCGACCTGGGCCACCCAGATCGCGACGTGAAGGGTCCGGCCGGGCAGGTCGATCGTGACCATCAGCGGATCGCCGTAGCGGTCCGCCGCCCGGAGCACTGGCAGCCGGGCCAGGTCGTAGTCGGGGTAGGCATGCTCCTGGTGACCGTCGGCGTCGATCGTCTGGCGGAAGTAGCCCTTGCGATACATCAGCCCGACGCCGATGAACGGGAGGGCCATGTCCGAGGCGGTCTTGAGGTGGTCGCCGGCCAGGACGCCGAGGCCGCCGGAGTAGATCCCGAGGCTCTCGTAGAAGCCGTATTCGGCGCAGAAGTAGGCGATCGGGCCCTCGAGCGACCCGCCGTACTGGCGCTGGAACCAGTGGTTGCTGCCGTTGGCCAGGTAGGCGTCGAGGTCGCCGATCACGGCCTGGTACTCGACCAGGAAGTCCTGGTCCTCGAGCAGCGTCCGCCAGTCAACGGCGCCCTCGAGGACGGCGACCGGGTTGCGATAGCGGGTCCAGGCCGCCGCGTCGATCCGATTGAAGAGGACCTTGGCCGCCGGATGCCAGCTCCACCACAGGTTGTAGGCGAGCCGGCGCAAGCCTTCGAGCTGGGGCGGCAGGCGAAACGGCGCGCCGGGCAGTGTTGGCACGTGAACGAGGGGATCCATCCGCGGCGAATGATAGGCGAGCGAGCGGCCGCTCGGCGCGGCCCCGACAATGGGCCGATGCGAATCGTGTCCGTTGCCGCCGAGTGCGAGCCCTGGGCGAAGGCCGGCGGACTCGGTGACGTGGTCGATGCGCTCGCTCGCGGCCTGGGCCGGACCGATGCCCTTGACGAGCCGGTCGATGTCTTCCTGCCGGCCTACCGCTCGGTCGTCCTGCCGGGCGACGCCGTCATCTCCGAGGCGCTGGTGAGCGTGCCCGGCCCATACGGGCCGCCGCCCCCCGCCGAGGCCGAGGGCGCCGCGACGGTCACGATCCGGTCCGTCGTGACCCACGGCTATCGCCTGCGCCTGGTCGATTTCGCGCCGGCCTTCGATCGCGACGGGATCTACGGCTACCCCGACGACCCATGGCGATTCGGTCTCCTCGCCCGGGCGGTCCTCGAGACGCTCCGGGCCGAACGCCGTCCGATCGACCTGCTCCACATCCATGACTGGCACGCTTCGACGACTCTCGTCCTGCGCGATCGCTTCTATCCCGATGATCCGATCGTCGGCCGGGCCCGGCTCGCTTCGCTGCTGACGATCCACAACCTTGCCTACCACGGCTGGGTCGAGCGGGCCGATCTCGCCACCCTCGGGCTGGACCTCGGCGATCGCGTCGTCGCCTCGACGGCGACCGGGATCGACCTGCTGTGGGCCGGGATCGAGCGGGCCGACCTGGTGAACACGGTCAGCCCGACCTTTGCCGCCGAGGCGTTGACGCCGGCCGTCGGGTTCGGGCTCGATTCAACCCTGCGCTGGAAGGCAGCGCAGCTCGACCTCGCCGGCCGGCCGCGCTTCTTCGGGATCCTGAACGGGATCGACCCGGCGGTCTGGGACCCATCGACCGACGCCGACCTGGTGGTTTCGTACTCGGCTGCGGATCGGGGCGGTAAGGCGGCCTGCCGGTCCGACCTCCTCGATCGGGTGGGCTTCGACCCCGGCGACGACGGCCCGGTCCTGGGCATGATCGGCCGGCTCGACCCGCAGAAGGGCTTCGACCTCCTGGCTGAAGCCGCGCCCCGCCTGCTGTCGTCCGGCGCCCGGCTCATCGTCCAGGGCAGTGGCGACCCGACGCTCGCCGAGCCGTTCCGGGCCCTCGCCGGTCGACGCCCTGATCGGATCGTCCTGAACGAGCGCTTTGACCGGGCGATGGCTCGCCGGATCTACGCCGGCTGCGACCTGTTCGTGATGCCCAGCCGCTTCGAGCCGTGCGGTCAGGGCCAGATGATCGCCCTGCGCTATGGCACGCCGCCGATCGTCCACCGGACGGGCGGCCTGGCCGACACCGTCGTCGACGAGTACCTCCACCCCGGCACGGGCACCGGCTTCGTGTTCGAGCATCCGACGCCCGACGACCTAGCCTGGGCGTGCGAGCAGGCATTCGAGACGCGGGCCCGGCCGGCTGCCTGGAATGGGGTCATCGAGCGGGGCATGGCGGTCGATCACGACTGGGCCTCAGGGCCGACGACGGCCTACCTCGACGCCGATCGCCGGGCGATCGCCCTGGCAGCGGCGCCGCGGACCCCGACCAGGCGGCCCCCGGCGCCGCGATCCTGATCGCCCGATCGGGTCCGGCCGAGCGGGGCTCCGCAGGACCGGCCGCCGTGTCAGAATCGGCCGACCCAGATCCGCGGAGGTGCTCATGGCCCGTCAGTTCGTCGTCCAGCTCCCCAATCAACCCGGTGCGCTCGCGACCTTGTCGGAGGCGCTGGCCGAGCGCGGGGTGGACCTGCGGGCGATCGGCGGCGGCAGCATGGGCGAGACCGGTCACGTGATCATGACGACCGCCGACGACGACACCGCCCGGGCGGTCCTGCAGGCCGGCAACTACACGTTCATTGAGGGTGAGTCGATCCTGGCCGAGGTCGGCGACCGGCCGGGCGGGATGGCCGGCGTGTCGCGCGAGCTCGCCGACGCCGGGGTCAACATCATCGGCCACCTCTTCCTGGGCCGCTGGGGCGATCGGGCGATGTTCACCTTTGTGGTCGACGACCCTGACAAGGCCCGCCCGATCCTCGAGCGCAAGCCCTAGGCCGGGCGCGCGGCCGGCCCAGGCAAGCGGAGATGCGCTTCGACCGGATGATCACGGCCGTCGACGCCCACGCGGCCGGCGAGCCGGGCCGGGTGATCACCGGTGGCGTGCTCGATGTCCCGGGCGCCACGATGCTCGACAAGATGGCCCACCTCCGGGACCACGCCGATGACCTGCGCAAGCTGATGCTGCGCGAGCCGCGGGGTTACCCGGCGGCCAACTGCAACCTGATCCTGCCCTCGACGATGCCCGGCGTCGACGCCGGCTACGTGATCATGGAGCAGGTCGAGTACCCGGCCATATCCGGCTCGAACACGATCTGCGTGGTCACGGTCCTGATCGAGACGGGGATGGTCCCCGCCGTCGAGCCGATCACCACCCTCCGGCTCGAGTCGCCGGCCGGCCTGATCGAGGTCCAGGCCGAGGTCCGCGACGGCCGGGTGATGTCGGTCACGTTCCGCAACGTGCCGGCGTTCGCGGTCCACCTCGATGCCGTCGTCGAGGTGCCCCAGCTCGGCTCGGTCACCGTCGACGTGGCCTGGGGCGGGATGTTCTATGTGATCGCCGATGCCGAGCGGTTCGGCCTCCGGATCACGCCCGACGAGGCGGGTGACATTGTCCGGATCGGCGAGATGGTCAAGCTCGCGACCCAGGAGCAGCTGCCGGTGCGCCACCCCGAAAACCCGGACCTGACCAGCGGCGTGACGATCGCCCAGATCTCGGGGCCGGCCCATGCCCCCGGCTCGTCCCGCCGCAACGCGGTGATCGTGTCGACGGGCCAGGCCTCCTGGGACCGGCCCGGGAGCTGGACCGGCGCGATCGACCGCTCGCCGTGTGGCACCGGGACGAGCGCCAAGATGGCCTGCGAGCATGCCCGCGGCCGGCTGGGGCTCGACCAGCCGTTCGTCCACGAGGGGATCCTGGGGACGACGTTCACCGGCCGGCTCTTGGCCGAGACGAAGGTCGGCGAATACCCGGCGGTCGTGCCCACGATCAGCGGCCGGGGCTGGATCACCGGCTTCGCCCGGTACGTGGTGGCGCCCGACGACCCGTTCCCGACGGGCTACACCCTGACCGACATCTGGGCCACGGCGTCAGAGGCCGGGGAGTAGCCCGGCCCATGAGCCCGTCGCCCCGGCGCGGTTCAGCGCCGCGACCCGTTGAACGCCGCGGCCAGCGCCGCGACCCGTTGATGACCCCGAGCCGGTGGCGCGGCGTTCAGCCGACCGTTTCCTGCCGTTTACCGACCCACATGTTCGGGCCGATCCGCGATCCTCCAGCCTAGAACTGCGGCTTGATCGTCATGAAGTACACGATCAGGACCAGCAGCACCGACAGGAAGATGCCGCCGTTCTGAGCTCGACCGGCGAGGGCAACGAAGGCGGGCGGCGGTGGGCCGGGCGGGGTGCCCGGGGCCCGGGGTGGCGCGGATTCGACCAGGTGGATCATCGATTCGATCGTTCGCGCCTGGACGAGGATCGCGAAGACGATCGCGATCACGTACAGGATGATCCCGGCCGACAGCCAGTGCGTGGCGGTCAGGTCGAAGCCCACTGTCCAGATCAGGCCGATCCCGGTCAGCGCCTGGAAGAGGCCCAGAGGAATGATCAGCCGGCGCTCGACCACATCGGTCAGCTTCAGGCCGAAGAGGGCGCCGGATGGCATCTTGCGCGCCTGGCTGGCGATGATCGGCAGGACGAACGAGGGCCCGAAGGCAGCGATCGCCCCCATCACGTGCAGGAACAGGAAGATCGTCGCGAGTGGGCTCAAATGGATCCCTCCAGATGCTCAGGGCGTGGGCGCGCCTATTCTGGGGCCCCGGCCAAGGCGCCGTGATGCGAGATTGACCGTCAGGCCGGACTGAGTGGTTGCGGACCAGGCACGATCCCGAGTCGATCGAGCAGGTCGTCGAGCTCCTCGAGCGTGTTCGCATCCAGGGTCGGTGACAGGCTGCGCGTGCGGTTGGTTGTGAAGACGCGGCGCCGACGGAGGACCTCCTTGCGGATTCCGAGGCCCACGACCTGCTGCGCCTCGAACTGGATCAGCGGCAGGTAGCGGTCGAAGAGCAGCCCGGCCTCGCGCACTTTGCCGGCCTCGACCCGCTCACGGATGGCGCGCAGGATCTCGGGGTAGGCGAAGCCCGTCATCGTGCCGCAGGCGCCCCGACGCAGCTCGCCCAGGGCCGACACGCCACCGAGCCCGCCGAAGATGTCGAGCTCGGCGTTGCCCGCCAGGAGCCGGCCGATCTTGGCCGGCGTGGGCGGGTCCTCGATCTTCATCGTCCTGCTGCCGCTCGCCGCCGCGGCGGCCAGCAGGATGCTCACCGGGATCACGACGCCCGTCGCGTTCGGCTCGTCCTGGATGACCAGCGGCAGGCCCCCAGAGGCCGCCTGGAGGAAGTACTCCGGCAGCTGGTCGACGTTCCGGAAGAGCGGCGGAGCGGCGATCATCACCGCGACGGCGCCCAGCTCACGCGCCTGCGCGATCAGCTCGAGGGTCGCCGCGAGCGCGCCGCCCGAGCAACCGACGGCGATGGGCAGGCGCCCGGCCGAGGCATCGAAGAGCGTCCGTAGGGCCGCTGTGCGCTCGTCCGCGCTCAGCGCGCCCGGCTCGGCCATCACGCCCATCACCGTCAGGCCATCGACGCCCCAGGCGACCGCCGCATCGACGAGCCGCCCCAGGCTGGGCAGGTCGAGACCGCCGTTCACGTCGAACGGGGTCGGCACGATGTACCAGGTCCCGCGCAACCTCACGGCTGGGCCTCGGCGGCTGGCAGGTCCCAGGTCAGCATCAGGTGGGTCGACTCCTCGGTCGTGCCGGTCGAGCGGTAGGTGGCCAGGGCCGCGTCGTTGTCGTGGTCGGTCAGGACCCACAGGTCGTAGCAGCCATGGGCGCGGGCGATCCCGAGCAGCTCGTCGACGAGCGCCTTGCCGATCCCGCGCCGCCGGAATGCCTCGTCGACCGCGAGCTCGTACAGGAACATCTCGGTGCCCTTGTCGGGATGGCTCAGCTCGACACCGCTCACGAAACCCGCTGGCGTCTCGCCTTCATAGGCGATCAGCAGGTGATGGCCGGGCGTCGCGAGGAAGCGATCGGCAGTGGCCAGGTCGGGCGCCGAATCGAACAGGCCGCCGGCAGCCACGATCGCCGGACCTTCGCCCGGCCGGATCGCCCGGACCACGATCGTCATCGGACCCCGGTCTGCCAGCCGCCGATGAAAAACCAGGTCAGCGCGATCAGCACGACCACGATCACGATCGCCACGACCACCCGCCCGACGCTCGAGAGGTGATACGGATTGCCCGTCGTCGACTCGTAGAAGCGGGCCTTGCGGTCATGCTCCTTGCGCTCATTCAGGTTCCTGCCGCTTTCGCTCTGGTGCGTCATCCACGTTGTCCTTCCAGCTCGGGAGTGCAGGTTACTCACAACGATCGTGGCGCATCGGGCGGCTGGCTTGACCAACCGGGGACGGCGAGCGTATCCTCGATAATCGATGATCAGCCCAGATGGCGGAGCCACCGAAGACGCATGACGCAGCTCTCCATCTTCAGTCTCGATGGGCGCGTGGCACTCGTGGTCGGTGGTGGCGGCGCGATCGGATCGGCGCTGGGCGTCGCGCTCGCAGGCGCCGGGGCGCGCGTTGCGGTGGCGGGCCGGACCGCCGCGCCGCTTGACGCTGCGGTCGCGAAGATCGACGCAGCGGGCTCACAGGGCCTGCCGATCGTGGCCGACGCCACTGATCGGGAAGGGGCGGACAGGATGGTCGCCCAGACCGTCGATCGGTTCGGCCGCCTGGACATTATCATCAACGCGGCCGGCGGCGGCGCGGGCAAGGTCCTGTTCGCCGCCGAAGAGTATCCGGCCGATGCCTGGGACTGGATCTTTGAGCTCAACCTACGGAGCACGCTGTACGCCACGCAGGCAGCAGTGAAGACGATGATCGCCGGCGGGCAGGGCGGGCGCGTGGTCAACATCTCGTCCGTGCGGGCCCAGCTCGGGATCAACGCCGGCTACTCGGCCTACGTTGCCGCGAAGGGTGCGATCAGCTCGCTCACTCGCCAGTGGGCGACCGAATGGGCGAAGTACGGGATCACCGTCAACGCCATCTCACCAACCTTCGTCGACACCCCGCAAGTGGCGACCATGCTCGGCGATCCCGCGTTCAAGGCGAGCCTCGTCAGCCGGATCCCGCTCGGGCGGGTCGGCGTTACCGACGACCTGATCGGCCCAACCCTGCTTTTCTGCTCCGCCGCCGGATCGTTCGTGACCGGCCAGGTCCTGATGATCGACGGCGGCTTGACCGCGACCCAGTAGCCACACGCAGCTCGGAACATGAAGGAGCGACAACCCATGGAGCAAGTGACGCCATGCGTCCACACGGATACGAAGCTGCGCGGCTGTAATCCGAGTTACGTGGTGACGTCCGATGGTGTCGTCGTCATCGACACGCCCCAGCTCCCGACGAGGGCCGTCGCGATGCGCAAGGAAGCCGAGTCGCATGGCCCGATCCGCTACCTGATCAACACCGAGCACCATGTCGATCACATCTTTGGCAACTACTACTTCAAGGGGGCCGGCGCGGTCGTCGAGCACCAGGGCGTGTACGACAACTTCATGGTCGTGACGCCCGACCTCGACCCGTACGAGTACGCCAAGGAGGCGATCCCAACCGATGACCCGGCCGGTGCGGCGATCTATCCCGACCGCGCCGAGTACTACGCCAATCCCAACAAGGGCACGATCGTCTTCAGCGGCGACCTCACCCTGCGCGTCGGCGACAAGACATTCCGGCTGCTCCACACCCCGGGGCACACCCCGGGCCAGATCGCGGTCCACGTTCCCGAGGAGCGGGTCGTGTTCACCGGTGACACCGTCTTCTGCGAATGCCAGACCTGGCTGATGACCTCGAACGTCGACCAATGGATCGCGTCGCTCGACCGCATCCGCGCCCTGGACGTGGACCATGTCATCCCGGGTCACGGGCCGGTGACAACGCCGGCGTACCTCGACACCCAGCGCGCGAACCTCCTGGAGTGGAAGGCGGCGGTGGCCGCGGCCGTGGCCAAGGGCTGGTCGCGCGAGGAGACGATCGAGCGGGTCAACTTCGCCGATCGATATCCCGTTGATATCGGCCAAGGCTACATGATGGCCCACATCCAGACCCTGAACGCGGCGTCGCTCTGGGACAAGTTCACCGGCGCAGTTCCGCCGGATCAACACTGATCATGACGGGACGCGCTGATATCGGTGCCGCCGTCATTGGCTCGGGATTCATCGGCGAGGTCCATGTCGAAGCCCTCCGCCGGATCGGTGTCCGGGTCGCCGGCCTGTTGCAGTCCTCGCCGGAGGGGAGTGCCGTGCGGGCGGCGGAGCTGGGCCTGCCCGTTGGCTACCGCAGCCTCACCGAGCTGCTCGCGGATGACGCCGTGCAGGTCGTCCACGTCACCTCGCCGAACGCGCTGCATCATGCCCAGGCCAAGGCGATTCTCGCTGCCGGCCGCCACATCGTCTGCGAGAAGCCGCTGGCCATGACGTCGGCTGAGTCGGCCGAGCTCGTCGAACTGGCTGCGGCGAGCGGGCTGGTGAACGCCGTCAACTTCAATCTCCGCTTCTACCCACTCAACCAGCACGTCGCCGGCTTCGTCGCGGAGGGCGGCCTCGGCGACGTGCGCCTCGTCACGGGCCACTACTTTCAGGACTGGTTGCTGTACGACACGGACTGGAACTGGCGCCTGGAGAAAGACAAGGGGGGCGCCCTACGCGCCGTCGGCGACATCGGGTCGCATTGGCTCGACCTGATGAGCTACCTCACGGGCGGGCGGGTCGAGTCGGTCATGGCGGACCTGACCACCTTCATCCCGGTGCGCCACCGGCCGACGGGGCCTGTCCTCACCTTTGCAACCGGGCCTGCGACCGAGACAGTCCCCATCGAGATCGACACGGAGGACGTCGCGACCATCCTCCTGCGCTTCGAAGGCGGCGCCCGCGGCAGCTGCGCGATCTCGCAGTTGAGCCCGGGCAGGAAGAACAGCCTCACCTACCAGATCGACGGCGCCGCCGCGGCGGCGGCCTGGGACTCCGAACAACCCGAGCAGCTCTGGATCGGTCACCGCGACCAACCCAACGAACTGCTGCTGCGCAACCCGGCGCTGATGAACGCAGCTGGGCGGACTGCCGCCCGGCTGCCGGGCGGGCACGTCGAGGGCTTTGCCGACACGTTCGGCGCCGCGTTCAGGGCGATCTACGCCGACGTCATCGCGGGAGCCCCAACCTCCACGCGCCCATACGCCAACTTCGCCGATGGGCACGAGGAGATGCTCGTCGGCGACGCCGTCCTCGAGAGCTCGCGCACTGGGCGCTGGGTCGACGTGGCCCGAAGCGGCGCCGGGACCACGCCTGATCGTCGATTGAGCCCGGTGGGTCCGTAACGATGAAGCTTGGCTTGCTGACCGCACCGTTCCCCGACACGGCCCTGATGGACGTTGCCGATTGGGCGGTATCGGTCGGCTTCGAGGCCCTCGAGATTGCCTGTTGGCCAAAACGTAGCGGTCCTGCCCGGCGATATGCCGGGACCAGCCACGTCGACGTGGCGAACCTCTCGTCCGCCCAGGCAACGGAGCTCGTCGACGAGCTCCGGGCCAAGGGTCTGTCGATCTCGGGCCTCGGCTTCTATCCGAACCCGCTCCACCCGGATCCCGCCCACCGCGCGGAGGTAATCGGCCACCTCAAGCAGGTCATCATCGCGGCCGAGAAGATGAACGTCCCGCTGGTCAACACCTTCATGGGCGGCGATGGGGCCAGGAACCAGGACGAGAACTGGGCGGAGGCCCTGCGGGTCTGGCCCGACATCGTCGCCTACGCCCGGGATCACGGCCGAAGGATCACCCTCGAGAACTGCCCGATGCTGTTCTCGTACGACGAATGGCCGGGGGGTCACAACATCGCCACGACCCCCCGGATGTGGCGTCGGATCCTGGAACAGTGGGACGCGACGATCGGGCTCAACTTCGACCCCAGCCACCTCGTCCTGCAGATGATCGACACCCGCCGGTTCCTCAAGGAGTTCGGGCCGCATATCCTCCACTTCCAGGCCAAGGACCTGATGATCGACCGCGACGGGCTCTACGAGCGCGGCGTGTTCTCGATGGGGATCGGCTGGCAGATCCCTCGGATCCCGGGCCTCGGCGAGGTCGAGTGGTCGGCGGTCTTCTCCGAGCTCTATCGAGCCGGTTACGAGGGCGATTGCATCGTCGAGCACGAGGATCGCCGCTTCGAGGGCAGCGACGAGAAGGTCAAGCAGGGCTTCCTCATCGCGCGGGACGTCCTGCGCCCCTACTGCCGATAGCGTCCCGACACAGGAGCCCCAGATGCCACTGTCCATCGACAGCCTGACCGAGCAGGACATCGCGAAAATGATCGACCACTCGCTGCTCCGACCCGAGCTCGACGACGCGTTCGTCGAGGACGGCTGCCAGTTGGCGGCGAAGTACCATGTTGCGTCGGTCTGCGTGCGGCCGGCCGACGTTCGGCGGGCGAAGGCGATCCTCGATGGGACTGACGTGGCCGTCGGAACCACGATCGGCTTCCCGCACGGCAACCACACGACCGAGGTCAAGGTGTTCGAGGCGAAGCGGGCACTTGCAGACGGGGCGACCGAGCTGGACATGGTGCTCCCGATCGGCGCCCTCAAGTCGGGCCGCGACGCCGACGTGGAGGCCGACATCCGCGCCGTCGTCGAGGTCGGGCACGCGGCCGGGGCGATCGTCAAGGTGATCTTCGAGAACGCCTACCTGACCGACGCCGAGAAGGTCCGGGCGTGCCACCTGACCGAGGCCGCCGGCGGCGACTTCGTCAAGACCAGCACGGGATTCGCGCCCAGCGGTGCGACCCATGACGACCTTCGCCTGATGCGCGCCAACACGTCGGCCGCCATCGGGGTCAAGGCGGCGGGCGGCGTCCGTTCGCTTGACGCCCTGCTTGCCGTGATGGACCTGGGCGTGACCCGGGTCGGCGCGACGGCCACGGAGGCAATCATCGAGGAGTTCCGTGCCCGCAAGGCCGGCCGGACGCTGGCCGCGACCGTGGCGGACGGAGGCTACTAGTGGGCCATGTTCGCACCAGCCGGCGGGAGGACGTCCCAGCCGACCGCGCCATGATGTCGGTCGCCGCCGTTGGCGACCGCGTTTCGGGAGCGTCCACGTGGCTGCGTGAGGCGGTCGCACTCCTCGAGCGCCTGTCGGAGACGCAGGCCGACGCGATCGAGACCGCCAGCCAGTGGTGCGCCGAGGCGATCGGGAACGACGGGCTGGTTCACCTGTTCGGGGCCGGGCACTCGCGGATTCCGGTCGAGGAGATGTTCCCGCGGTACGGGTCCTACCCGGGATTCAACCCGATCGTGGAGCTCTCGGTCACGTTCCACACCCAGGTCGTTGGGGCGAACGGCCAGCGCCAGGCCATGTTCATCGAGCGAGTCCCGGGCCTCGCGGAGGTGATCCTCTCGAACTTCCAGTTTGGTGCTCATGACGCGATGATCGTCTTCTCGGCGAGCGGCCTGACCGCCCTGCCGGTCGAGATGGCGCGGGGGGCCAAGGCGCGCGGTTTGCGGGTGATCGCCGTGACCTCGGTGGCCCAGTCGATGACCGGCGAACCGGAACCTGCGGCCGGTGCGCGGCTTCTGGATGTCGCGGACCTCGTCGTCGATATCTGCACGCCTCCCGCCGACGCAATGGTGACCATTGGCGCCCTGGAAACCCCCATTGGACCCGGGTCCACGATTGGCGCGGTCGCCATCGTCAATGCGATCAAGGTCAGGACCGCCGAGCTTCTCGTGGAGCGTGGGGCAATGCCCCCGGTCATTACCCGCGCGAGCGTTGTGGGCGCCGTGCGATCGAAGGCCCTGTTCGAACAGGCATACCAGGAGCATGCGCGGCGGCTCGCCCGCGCGATTGATTTGCAAGGAGGTGGGTGAGCAAGCGATGGGTCCCTCGGATCCACACCGTCAATCCCGAGCCGCCCGTGACCAATCGAATCGGCGGCCGGTCAATGGAGGAGTTGAGTTCTCATGAAACATTCCGGAATCGTGCGCGCGATCGCGACACTGACCACGGTCGTGGTCGTCGCGGCAGCGTGCTCCAGCTCGGCAGCCACCCAGGCAGCCAGCCAACCAGCCAGTGCCGCCCCAACTTCCGCGGCCGCCCCGTCGTCCAGCGCAGCAGCACCGTCTGCCCCGGCCAAGACGTACACGATCGGCTATTCGAACGGTGGTGGCGTGGGCAACGGCTTCCGCGAGGAGCAGTTGTGCACCGCACGGGCGGAGGCCCTCTCGTCGGGCCAGGTCTCCAAGATCACCGTGACCAGTCGCAACACGGACGCCGCGGGCCAGCTCCAGGACATCCGTGACCTGATCGCCAAGGGCGTCAACGCGATCGTCTTCAACCCGAACGACCCCGCGGCCCTCAACCCGGCTCTGGTCGAGGCGCAGGCCGCCGGCATCAAGACCGTCTCGGTCGATGCCTACGTGACCGACCCGAACACGTACAACCTCTACAACAACCAGGTGAAGTACGCCTACCTGGGCGCCACCTGGCTGTTCAAGCAGCTCAACGGCACGGGCACCGTCTACTACATGCGCGGGATCGCCGGCAACCCGGCTGACGACGACCGCGATATCGGCTTCAAGCAGGCCCTTGCCGAGAACCCGGGCATCAAGGTCGTCCCGGCCGCTGGCGTCGCAACCGGGTGGGACCCGCCGACCGCCACCAAGTTGGCCAACGAGTTCATCGCCAGTGGCCAGTACGACACGATCCAGGGTATCTGGACGTCGGGCATCGACTCTGAAGTCGTCGACGCCATCAAGGCCGCCGGCAAGCCGTACGTGCCGATCGTCGGCACCGACCGCGGCTCGTTCATCAAGCAGCTCCTCGACCCCGTGGGCTACCCCGGCCTGAAGGGCGTCGCGGTCACCAACACGGCCGCCGTCGGCGGCGCGGGCGTCAACCTGGCGCTCAAGCTGCTCAACGGCACAACCGTCACGCCCACGGCGGGCGCCAAGCCCAACACCGTCCTGCTGGACCCCATCGCGGTCGACAACCTGACCGATGCCGGCAAGGCCCAGCTGAAGGGTTGGCTGGCCGTCACGCTGCCCGACCCGTCCTGGCCGCTCGGCATCACGATCGACGGCTGGACCACGTACACCCCTGCCCAGGCCGTCCCGCCCGCGGGCTGCAAGGGCCCGGGCGAGTAGACTCCCCCAGATCGTCAAGTCAGGCGGGGGATGCCGGTTCTCCGGCATCCCCCGCGCTTCTTCTCCACACCGGACCGATGACCCTCACCACCACCGGCCTCCTGCTCGAAGCCACGGGCATCTCCAAGACGTACGGCGCGGTCGTCGCGCTGAAGTGTGCGTCCCTGGCGGTGCGTCCGGGCGAGGTCCATGCGCTGATGGGCGCGAACGGCGCCGGCAAGAGCACCCTCGTCAAGATCCTGACCGGAGCGGTTCGGCCCGACGGCGGCACGATCGCGGTGCATGGCCGGCCGCGCACCGTCCATTCGCCGGCCGAGGCCCGTCGCAGCGGTCTCGTCTCCATCTACCAGGAGCCGGCACTCGTCCCGGACCTGGACATCCGGTCCAATCTGCGCCTCACGGAGACGCCCCTCGAGCCCTTCCGCCACTGGCTCCATGAGCTCGGCCTCGAGGATCTCGATCTGTCGAGCATCGCGCGGCGCGTGCCGCTGGCCTCGCTCCGGATCATTGACCTCGCCCGTGCCCTCGCGATCGAGCCCGACGTGCTCATGCTCGACGAGATGACCGCGGCTCTGCCCGCGAACCTGACCGAGCGTGTCCTCGAGGTCATCGGCCGTCAGCGCGGCGGCGACCGCTCGGTCATCTTCATCTCGCACCGGATGATCGAGATCGCCGCCGTGTGCGACCGCGCGACGGTGCTGCGCGAGGGCGAGACCGTCGGCGTGGTCGACGTTACCGAGGGCTCCGAAGAGCGGATCGTCGAGCTCATGCTGGGTGAGGGCGTCGTGGACATGCCCACGGCGGCGGAACGGAGGGCGGCGGCCGCGCGGGCGTCCGGCGCCACAGCGCGTCTGACGGCCCGCGACCTGAGCTCTGGGACGAAGCTCAGCGACGTATCGTTCGATCTCTATCCGGGTGAGGTCCTGGGTGTGGTGGCGCTCGAGGGCCAGGGCCAGGACGAGCTGTTCGACATCCTCGCCGGCTCCCAACGCCCAAGTGGCGGCGAGTTGCTCGTCGACGGTGCGCCTGTCTCGTTCCACCACCCCGCCGATGCCATCCGGGCCGGCCTGGTCTATGTGCCCGCCGACCGTGCCGAGGCCCTCCTGATGCAGCGCTCGGTCCGGGAAAACATCGCTCTTCCGTTCACGGCCCGGATCCGGCGTTGGGGCCTGATCAACGCCGGCGACGAGCACCGCAAGGTCGACCGCGCCATTGCGACGCTGCAGATCGACACTCGTGCCCACGGCGAGGTGCGCCGGCTGTCCGGCGGTAACCAGCAGAAGGTAACCATCGCGCGCTGGGTTGCCGGCGGGGTGCGCACGATGCTCTGCTTCGACCCCACCCGCGGCATCGACATCCGCACCAAGAACCAGATCTACGTGCTGCTCCGCGATCTGGCGGAGGCTGGCGCCGCTGTCCTCTTCTACACCTCTGAGCTGAAGGAGGTCCAGCTCGTCTGCGACCGCGCTATCGTGATCTTCGGCGGCCGCGTGGTCGCGGAGATCGGCGCCGCGAACGCGGACGAGGCCGCGCTGCTGCATGCGGCCTACAACCTCAGGTCGGGTGCCCTGATGCCCGAACAGATCGTGGCCGAAGCGACCGCGGTCGAGGCGGCGGTCGTGGTACCGGCGGATCCGCCGGCCGCCAGACCCACCGGGCCAGAGGCCGACCGATGAGCGCCGCGACTGCCCCGGTCGACTCCGGCCGTGTTGCCCTCGCCGGCCTGCTCGGGTCGTCGGCGCGGCGCAACGCCTGGATCCTCGGCCTCCTCGGGTTCCTCGCCCTCCTGCTCGTCTTCACCAAGCTCATCCAGCCGAACTACGGCGTGCCCGGCATCCAGGGCCTCGCCATCTCGGTGCTGCCCCTCGCCCTGGCGGCCGTCGCCCAGGCGATTGTCGTCATCTCGGGTGGGATCGACCTCTCGATCGGCTCGATGATGGCCCTCATCAGTGTCGTCTCCGCCACCCTGATGGCGGGCCAATCCGAGCAATTCGACGTCGCCGTGGTCGTGGGTGTGCTCGTCCTCGGCCTCCTGCTCGGGGCGGTCAACGGCGGGCTGGCCGTCGTCACCCGGGTGCCGGATATCGTGGTCACGCTGGCGATGTCGTTCGTGTGGGCCGGCTGTGCGCTGCTCGTCGCGGACTCGCCGGGGGGCGGAGCGGCGCAGTGGCTCAAGGACCTGGTCACCGGATCGATCGGCAACGAATGGATCCCCAAGCCAGCGGTCGTGCTGGTCGCCGTCGTGGCCCTCATCTGGATCCCCGTGCGGCGCTCCAGGCTCGGCCTGTCGATCTACGGGGTCGGCAGCGACCGGCTGGCGGCGTTCCGGAGCGGCGTGTCCGTGGGCCGGACGAGGATCCTTGCCTACGCCCTCATGGGCCTGTTCGCGGCGCTGGCCGGACTGTCCCTCACCGCGAGCACCGGGATCGGAACGCCTGTCCCCGGGCCGTACACGCTCATGAGCGTCGCCGCGATCGTCCTGGGCGGGGTCAGCCTCGCCGGCGGCCGGGGCGGCGTGTTCGGTCCGATCGTCGCGGTCATGATCCTGCAGATCATCCGGACCGACATGACCTTCCTTGACGTCGACACCAACCTGGCAACCGTCCTGCAGGGGCTCATCCTCATCGGAGTGGTCATGATCGGCAGCATCGTCCAGATCCGGCGGGCGCGGGGATGAGAGGCGTCGCCGGCACCTCGGGAGCGCGCAGCCCCTGGCTCGGCACGGCCGCCTGGCGCGGCCTCTTCTCTGACCGGCCGATGATTCCACTGCTGGCCCTCCTCGCTGTCCTGGTCGTCGCCAGCGAGATCGTCCGCCCGGGCATCGTCGGGCCCGAATGGATCGGGATCATGCTGCGGGCCGCCGTGCCCCTGGCGATCCTGGCGGGCTGCCAGACGCTGACGATGCTGACCGGCGGGATCGACCTCTCGGTGGGTGCCGTCGCCTCGATGGCAGGCTTCGTCGTGGCGTCACTCGCGGCCGGCTCGGGAGTGCCGACGGGCATCGTCATCGCGCTCGTCGCGGCCGCGCTCGCGGGGCTCGTCAGCGGCATCGGCGTTGGCGTCTTCCGGGTGCATCCGCTGATCATGACCCTGGGCATGAGCCTGGTCGTCCTCGGCCTGGTGAACTTCTGGCAGCTCCAGACGATCACGACCTCAACGGGCATCCCCGGCGAGTTCCGGACGGTGGGATCCTCGACCCTGGCCAAGATCCTCCCGTACAGCCTGGTGGTTTTCGTGCCCCTCGCCGCCATCATCCTGGTCGGCCTCAGGCGGACCGGCTACGGCCGCCTGCTGTACGCGATCGGCGACAACCCGGTCGCCGCGCGCCTGTCGGGGGCCCGGTCGTGGCAGATCCTGATCGTGCTGTACGTCGTCTCGGCGCTCCTGGCGGCGGCCGCCGGGTTCCTGATCTCCGGCCTGACCAACACCGCCAGCGTGTCGCTCGCCGACTCGTATGTCCTTCCGTCCGTGGCGGCGGCGGTGATCGGAGGGACGTCGATCATGGGAGGCCGGGGCGGCTTCGCCGGGACGATTGTCGGGGCGCTCATTCTCACGGTGCTCAGCTCGCTGCTGACGTCGCTGGGCTACCCGGAGGCCGTCCGCCAGATCCTGTTCGGTTCGATCATCGTCGCCGTGGCAGCCGCCTACACCCGTGTCACAACAGAGTCCTGAGCGACGCCGGCGGAGGGGATTGACACGATGATCCAGGGGCTCGCAACCCGTCATCTGGGTCTCGACCTCGGTGCCACGAACCTCAAGTGGGCCGTGGTGGCGCAGGCCAGCGGTTCCTGGACCACCGTGGCGACCGACCAGGTGCCGACCCGGGTCGTGGCCGACCCCGCTGCCGTGCCCGACACGGTCGTCGCCCAGCTGGCCGAGGTGGCCGCCGCCGCGATCGCCGAGTGCGGACCGGCCCTCACGATCGGGATTGGGGTGCCCGGGCTGTATGACCCTGCCACGGGCACGACGCGGTTCCTGGTGAATCTCCCCGGCAACTGGGCGGGCCAGCCGGTGGCCGGCCCGGTCTCGGCTGCCGTCGGCCTGCCCACGTTCCTCGTCAACGATGCTCGGGCGTTCGGGCTGGCCGAGTTGCGACTGGGGGCCGGACGGGGCGCCTCGTCGATGGTCGGGCTCACGCTGGGGACGGGCGTCGGCGGCGTGTTCGCGATCGACGGCCGCGTCCATGAGGGCCACGACGGCACGGCCGGCGAGATCGGCCACCACACGATCGATCCGGACGGCCCATGGTGCCACTGCGGGAACCGGGGCTGCCTGGAGGCCTACGCGCGGGCCGACCAGATTGCGGCGGCCTGCGGGACGGCGACCGCCGAGGAGGCCGTCCGCGCCGCACAGGCCGGCGACGAGCGGGCGCGCGCCGGACTCGCTGACGTCGGCCGGTACCTGGGGATCGGGATCGCCAACATGATCACCGTCATCTCACCGGATCGGATCGTCGTCGGCGGGGGCGTCGCGGCCGCGGGCGAGCTGCTGTTCGCGCCGATCCGCGCCGAGATCGCCCGTCGGGTCAGGACCACCTCCATCGAGGACGTCGCGCTGGTGCGGGCCGAGCTCGGGACGTGGGCTGGCGCGATCGGCGCTGCAGTGCACGCCGCCGAACGAGCGGCGACGTGACGGTGCGCCCGCCTGGACGCCGGGTTCCGCGGTGACCGCGCTGCTGGTCGGCGGCAGGCTGATCCTGGACGATTCGATCGTCCCCGGTCGCCTGTCCATCGAGGACGGCCGGATCGCCGCGATCGAGCCCGACGACGCCGAGCGGGACGGCCCGTTCGTCGCGCCAGGCTTCGTCGATCTGCACGTCCACGGCTGGGGCGGTTACGACGCCATGGGCGCACGGACCGACCTCGACGGGATGGCCCGAGCGCTCCTCCGCCACGGAGTGACCTCGTTCCTGCCGACGGCCGTGACCGCCCCGCTCGGCGCCCTGGTGGCGTTCGCCGAGCGCGTCCGGGACTGGCTGCCCGATTCACCGGCGGATGGCGCGCAGGCGCTCGGGTTCAACCTGGAGGGACCGTTCATCTCGCCCGACCGGAAGGGCGCCCAGAATCCGGCGTTCATCGCCCTTCCCGCCACGGTGCCCCAGGCGGCGATCCTCGGGTTGCTTCCGGGCCTCCGGGTGATGACCCTGGCGCCCGAGGTCGAGGGAGGCCTCGACCTGATCCGCTGGCTGAGTGCGAACGGGATCGTGGCGTCGCTGGGGCATTCCGCCGCGACCGTGGGCCAGGCACGAGCCGGTTACAGCGCGGGCGCGCGCTCGACGACGCATCTGTTCAACGCGATGTCGGGGGTCGATCATCACGCCCCGGGACTGGCCGTCGCGGCACTGCTCGACGACGCCGTCTTTGTCGAGCTGATTGCCGATGGCCAGCACGTCCATCCGGCGCTCTGGCCGATCGTTGCCAGGCTGAAGCCCGCCGGCCGGCTCGTCCTCGTCAGCGACGCGCTGCCGCTGGCGGGGCTGGGCGATGGACGGACGGCCATCGGGGGGCTCGAAGTGGACGTTCTCGGCGGCCGTGCGACGCTGGCCGGGACCCACATCCTGGCGGGCAGCGTGATCGCCCTCGACAGTGCGCTGCGCAATCTCGTCGAGGCGGGGCTCACGCTGCCGTATGCCGTGGCGGCCGCGAGCCGCAATCCACTCGCGCTGCTGGGCATCACCGATCGCGGTCGGATCGCGGTCGGCCAGCGAGCCGACCTGGTCGAGCTGGACGACCGCCTGGGCGTGGTCCGCGTCGCTCGCGAAGGGGAGTGGATCGCCCCTCGCTGAAGCTCGAACCGCTGAAGGCGGCGCTGAGCCGCGCCCGAACAGGCCACGAAGGATCCAGATCAGGAGGAGGACGGATCGCGATGAAGCCCGCCACGGTGTTCCTGGGCGAGATGACCACGCTCGAGGTCGAAGCGTTCCTCAAGAACCATCAGACCGTGATCGTGCCGACCGGCTCGACCGAGCAACACGGTCCGCATGCCCCGCTCCTGACCGACGTCCTGGTGCCCCAGGAGGTCGCCCGTCGCATCGCGCCGCGGCTTGGTGCCGTGGTCGCGCCGTCGATCAACTACGCCTTGTCCTATCCGCACGTGGGTTTCACCGGGGTCGTGCACGTGCGGATCCCGACCTTCATGGCGCTCGTCGAGGATCTGTGCGTGTCCCTGGCGGCGGTGGGATTCAGGCGGGTGATCTTCCTCAATGGCCACTACGACAACACGTACGCGATCGCCTATGCCTGCGCCAATGCGGCCGATCGGATACCCGCTGGCGTGCGGGCCTTTCCGATCAACTACTGGGACGGAATGACGGCGACGGAGGCCGCCGAGTTCTTCGACCCGGGGACGGGCCTGCATGCCAATCTCGGCGAGACCTCGGCGATCCTCGCAATCAATCCGGCACTCGTCGACATGGACCTGGCGAACGCCGAGTTCCCGCCATTGCCCGAGGTCACGAGTCCGGGCCCGGTTCACACGGCGTTCTTCTTCTCGACGCCCGGCTCGGTCCATCGCGCCACCCAATCGGGCACCTGGGGTGATCCACGTGCGGCGACGCCGGAGTTCGGCGAGCGCTATCTCGATGTCCTGGTCGAGTCGACGCTGCGGCTGCTCGACGACATCGAGAGGACATTCGGCGCGATGCCGGAGCGCTGAATCCGAGCTCCAGGCCTGGATCGGTCGGGCCGCGTGCCGGCGGCGTCCGGCCCGGGCCATCCGAACCGGACTAGGATCTCGATAGACCTGCCTACGGACCGCGATCAAATTCCGCTCCTCGAGGGATGACCATGATCGAGCGTCACATCACATTCAAGGTCCAGAGCGACCAGACCACCGAGTTGGAGCGGTTCTTCGCCGATCGATACCGCCCGGCGATGACCCAATCTCCCGGGTTCGTGCGGGTGGAGCTGTTGCGTGAGGCTGAAGACCCGACCCGCTACCAGATGATCCTGCGATTCCGCGATGCGGAATCGTCCCTGGGCTGGCGTTCATCGCCGGTCCACCAGGACCTCCAGCCGGCGCTCAACGCGCTCATCTCGAGCAGCGAGGTCCAGGGCTACGAGGTGATTTCGTGATCGCCCGTGGCGCCCCGAGCGTCCCTCGATGCAGATGACCGGCTCCGCCCCGCTGGATGCTTCGCCCGAGGGCCAGGAGTCTTCACGGTGACCGTGGGCGAATACCTGGTTCCCCGCTCGCTGCCCGAAGCGATCGACCTACTCGAGCGTCACGGGCCGGAGCTCCTGGTGATGGCCGGCGGGACGCTGACGATGCCCCTGATCAACGAGGGCATTGCCATGCCGGACCGGGTGATGAGCCTTCGCCATGCGGGTCTCGGCGGCATCGAGCGGCGTGGCGACGTTCTCGGGATCGGAGCGACAACGACGCTCACCCAGCTCCTCGCCGAGGAGGGCGTTCCTCTTCTCCGTGAGGCCGCCCGGAACATGGCGAGCTGGCCAATCCGCAACATGGCCACGGTCGGCGGCAACCTGTTCACGCCTTCTCCGGGAGGCGACGTCGCGGTTGCCCTGCTCGCGCTCGACGCGCAGGTGCGCCTGGCCGGCCCACGGGGCACGCGGGTCGTTCCGCTGGCCGACTTCCACACCGGCTTCATGACCAACGCGCTGGCTGCCGACGAGCTGCTGGTGGAGATCAGCGTGCCCACGACGGTGCGCCAGACGGCTTTCATCAAGTTTGGCCGGAAGCATGCCAATACCCCCGCCGTCGTGACGGTGGCCGTCGCCCTCGAAC
Organism: Chloroflexota bacterium; assembly: GCA_003169655.1. Taxonomy (GTDB): domain Bacteria; phylum Chloroflexota; class Limnocylindria; order Limnocylindrales; family CSP1-4; genus Palsa-1033. Next base: position 45,260 of record PNAZ01000162.1, on the reverse strand, counting down.
GGCGCGACGGCCAGATCAGTGCTGCGCGAATCGCCCTCGGTGCGGCCGGCCCGCACCCAATTCGGGTCGCGGGTGCGGAGGCGGCGATCGTCGGCTCGGCCCTCGAGGCCGGGGTCATCGAGCAGGCGGCCGCAGCGGCCGTGCGCGAATGCCGCCCCTTGACCGACGCCCTTGCCACCGAGTGGTACCGCCGCCGGATGGTCGGCGTCTTCGTTCGGCGAGCACTCGAGCTCATCGTTGAACAGCATCGAGCCCGCGTGGCGGAGAGTGCCTAGGATGGGCTCGAAGATCGTCACCTTTGTGCTGGGCGGCCGCGAGGTCGAGGTCATGGTCAAGCCGATGACGACGCTCCAGGCAGTCCTGCGCTACCAGCTCGGGTACACGGCCGTCAAGGAAGGCTGTCGCCAGGGCGGCTGCGGAAGTTGCACCGTCCTGGTCGAGGGCGAACCGGTGCTCGCCTGCCTGCTGCCAGCCGAAGACGTGGCCGGCCAGCAGGTGACGACGCTCGAGTCGATCACACCGGTCGATGGCTTGGATCCGCTCCAGCAGGCGTTCCTCGACGCCTCCGGCTTCCAGTGCGGCTACTGCACGCCCGGCATGATCATGGTCTCGAAGGCGCTCCTCGAGCACAATCCGCGGCCGACGCGAGAGGAGATCCTCGACGCGCTTGCCGGCAACATCTGCCGCTGCACCGGCTACGAGCCGATCGTCGCCGCTGTCGAAGGCGCCGCGCAGGCCGGCGCCGCGCCGGGAGCGCAGCGCCGATGAGTCCGGCCATGAACGTCGTCGGCAGGTCGGTTCCGCGGAGTGACGGGATCGGCCATGTGACCGGTCGGACCCAGTTCACCACGGACCGCTCGTTCCCGGGCCTGCTCCATCTCAAGATCGTGCGCAGCCCGCTCCACCACGCCCGGATCCTGGGCGTCGACCTGTCCGAAGCGGAGCGCGTCCCAGGCTTCGTCCGCGCCCTGACCCACGCCGACGTGCCCCACAACGTCTACACGATCCTCGGCCTGATCGGGGTGGAGCCCGAAGAGGAGTTCGTGCTGGCCGAAGACCGTGTCCGCTACAAGGGCGAGCCGATCGTCGCGATCGTCGCCGAATCCGAGGACGCTGCCCTCGAAGCAGTGGCCCGGGTGAAGCTCGATCTCGAGGAGCTTCCGGCGGTCTTTGAAGTCGAAGAGGCCCTCCGGCCCGGTGCCCCGATCGTGACTCACTGGGGCAATAACACGTTCATGTACGAGGGCCATCCCTGCCGGCGCGTGCGCTTCGGCGACGTCGAAGCAGCGTTCGCCCGGGCCGACCACATCGTCGAAGGTGTCTACAACACGAAGCCGATCGAGCAGGCGCCAACCGAGACGACCGCATGCATCGCCGTGCCCGAGGCAAATGGGCGGTACACCGTGTATACCAACACCCAGGCGGTCTACTTCAGCCTCGACAACACCGCGATCATTCTCCAGGTCCCGGGCAACAAGCTCCATTTCGTCGGTGGCACCGTGGGTGGCGGGTTCGGCGGCAAGGTCGATGTCATCGTCGAGCCGCTCGCGACGCTCGCGGCGATGAAGACGAGTCGCCCGGTCAGGTATGCCTTCAGCCGCTCCGAGGAGATGCAGGTCTCGTCGACGCGCAGCGCCTGGCGGATCTACATGAAGGACGGAGTCATGGCCGACGGTCGGATCATCGCCCGCAAGGTGACGAGCTACGCCGACTCTGGTGCCTACAGCCGCCAGACGCCGTATGCGCTCACGAAGCATGCCGCGAACGCCGCCGGCCCGTACGCCATCCCGAATGTCTCGATCGACGCCTACTGCGTGTATACGAACCGCCAGCCGTCCAGCGCAATGCGCGGCTTCGGGATCACCATGGCCTCGTTTGCGATCGAGGTCCAGATGGACAAGATCGCCGAGGTCGTGGGCCTCGATCCGTGGTCGATCCACTTCATCAATGCCTATCGGGATGGCGACATGAAGCCCCATCGCAAGCTGGTCGAGGATGCGACCCTGATCGAGACGATGCAGGCGGCAGCCGGGCTCGTCGGCCACGAGCTGCCGGCCAGGTTCCGGGCGATGACATCGGCCCGGCGACCCGAAGGCGGGGTGTGAGGTGGTGAAGCTCCGCGGCACGGGCCTGTCCGCCGTCAACTACCCGACCGGCATGAACCTTGGCGGTGACCCGTCGCAGGCGCTGATCCACGCGACAACGAGCGGTTCGTTCGTCGTCTCGTTGTCGGCCACGGACCTCGGCCAGGGCTTGCGCACGGTCATTGGCCAGATCGCCGCCGAGGCCCTCGGGGTGGGCATGGACGACGTCGTCATCGACACCGCCGACACCGACACCGGACCCCACGACATGGGCACCTTCGCGAGCCGGGCGACGCACCGCGTCGGCAACGCGGTCATCGCGGCCGCCCAGGAGGCGCGCGAGGCCCTCCTCGACGTCGCGGAAGATGAACTCGAAGCTGCCCGAAGCGATCTCGAGTTCGATGGCCAGGGCAACATCCTGGTCCGCGGTGCTCCCGACCGGTCGATGAAGATCGCCGACATCGCCGCCGCGGCGCAGTTCAAGTACGGCAGGACGATCGCCGGCCGCGGCGTCTACATGAAGCCCAGGAGTCCAGTCGATCCCGAGACCGGCGCCATGGACCCCGACTCGACCGAAGCCCACGCCTGCACCGTGGCCGAGGTCGCGGTTGATACCGATACGGGCGAGGTGACAGTCCTCAGCATCAGGAGCGCCTACGAGGTGGGGCGCCAGATCAACCCGGCCCTGGTCAAGGGCCAGATCGTGGGCGGTGCCTGGATGGGGATGTCGCATGCCCTGTACGAGACGACCCAGCCGTACTACCCCGATCCCGCCTACAGCCCCAAGGATTTCAGCGAATACCTGATGCCCGGCGCCTACGAGATGCCGAAGATCGAGTGCGTCGTGCTCGAGTACCCGTCGTCGAACGGACCGTACGGGGTCAAGGGCGTCGGTGAGATGACGGCGAACTCGCCGATCCCGGCGATCGTCAATGCCATCTACCACGCGACGGGCGTGCGGATCGACGAGCTGCCGGTTACGCCCGAGCTCATCCTGCGCGGCCTCGACGCGCGGGCGCGCGCCGCCCGGCTCGCCGAGACCAGCACGACCCCAGACAGCTGAGCAGGGAGGTCCACCATGCGTCAGATCACGACCTGGGATGAGTTCCCTACCGTCGAGTACATCCCCGGCGTCCACCGCCAGACCGTGTCGGGCGAGAAAGCGATGATGACCCGGATCGTCTATCGCGGCGGCGTGGTCATCCCGGAGCACAGCCACGAGGCCGAGCAGATCATGCTCGTGGAGCATGGTCGGCTGTGGGCAAAGGTGGGCGACGAGGAGGCCGAGGTGGGCCCCGGTTCTCTGCTCGTGATTCCGTCGAACTGGATCCATGCCTTTCGGCAGCTTGGCGATGAGGACGCCGTCTTCTACGAGTGCTTCGCGCCGATCAGGCTGGAATACCTCGTCGGTTTCAAGGGGCCGGACCCATCGCTCTCGATGATCAAGCAGGGTCTGCCTGGCTGAGGGAGGCGCGGTGGGTCGGCCTCAACCACCCCGAAGGTCGCCATCCGGCCAGCGCCGAGCCATGTTTGCGCTCGCCTCGACGAAGTGCCGCTCGAGTGCCGCTACGACCGCTTCGGTATCGCGGCGCTTCACGGCCGCCAGGATGGGAGCGTGGAGTTCGGCCGACCAGCGCGGATCGGCTCCCGGGACGACGAGCGTGATGTACGTCCGCAGGAACGGCTCGAGCGAGCGCCAGACCTTGTCCAGGGTGCGGTTGTCGGCCATCTCCAGGAGCCGGCCGTGGAACCTGGCATCTGCCTCGGCCACGCCGTGGCCGTCGCCGGCCTCGGCCGCCGCGTGCATCGCCTCGCAGTACCCGGCGAGTTCGTCGATCCCGGCCTGGGTCATGCCTGGCACGGCCGAGCGCGCACCGAGCGACTCGAGCGCAGAGCGGACGGCGTAGGCCTCGAGGATCTCGCGGCGGGTGGGCCTGCGCAGCCGGGCGCCTTTGAATGGCGTGATCTCGACGAAGCCGAGGGCCTCGAGAGCGCGGAGGGCCTCCCGGACCGGGGCCTGGCTGGTGTTGAGCTCGCGTGCGACTTGCGTTTCAACGATCCGAGCGTTGGGGGGATAGTCGCCCCGGAGGATCCCCTCGAGGATGCGATCCTTGACCTGCTCGCCGAGCACGCTGCGGGAGAGTGCTCGAGCAGTTGCCACGGGAACCTCCTTCATCCCCCGATCGGGGCGGATAGCTGAACCGCCGGTTTCGTCGGCTCATCGCGGAGGATCTCGACCAGGCCCGCCGAGCCATCGAGGCGCAGCCTGTCGCCAGTGAGGATCCGCTGGGTGGCCACCGAGGTGCCGATGACCGCCGGGATCCCGAACTCGCGGGCCAGGACGGCCGGGTGCGAGGTCGTCCCGCCAGTATCGGTCACCAGACCGGCGATCTTCGTGAAGAGAACCACCCAGGCCGGATTCGTCATCTGGCAGACCAGGATGTCGCCCGCCCGGACCTCGTCGAATTCGTCGACCGTACGCACGACCCGGGCGATTCCCTCGACGACACCGGGTGACGCCCCGAGCCCGGTAACGATCCGCTCGTCGGCCAGCTGCTTCTGGTAGAAGCGGTCCGGATATCCCCAGTTGACCAGGTACGGGAACGCGAGCTGCGAGGCTGTCGCCGTGCCCACCCAATCCCGCGGTCGCAGCTTTTCCGACCCTCGACGCTCGGCTCGTCGGCTCGCCACCAGGGCCCGGCCATCGACGTTGACGGCGCCGCCGATCAGGCCGCGCAACTCGTTGTAGCGCAGGAACACGACGTCATCCGGCTGGTCAAGGCGGCCGGCTTCGACCAGCTTCCGCCCGGCGGCGATCAGGACAAGGCGAACGTGTGCGTTCGCTCCCTGGTCGATGTAGAAATGGTGGTCGGGGGTGAGCGGGGCCATCCGCAGATTGACTGCATTGGCCGCCCGCATCTCCTCGAGCGCCGTATCGGTCAAGCCATCGAGGATCTCCACCGATGCGGCCTCGATGTCGAGGCGCATCGCCTCGATGGCTGAAGGGTAGTCGTAGTCCGTTTCGAGGTAGCCTCGCACGAGCTCGATGACCGGCTCCATCTGCTCGCGCAGGGTTGGGAAGATAAACTCGTGGCTCCACACGGCGTGCCAGCCGAACTCGCGCTGATACGCCGTGATCCGTTCGGTGATGAAGCGCTGCCCGCGCTCGGTCGCGCGGAGTGCCTCGACGATCCTGGGCACCCCGTCGAGTCCGAACGCCGGGCGCAGCTCGGGGTCGTCGCGCACCTCGTTCTTCATCTGCCAGAGTGCCTCGATCGAGTCCCAGTTGCGGTCCGACGCCGAGTTCTGGAGCCGGCCGAGGAGCTGCTCGTCGACGTTCCCGCGGGCCTTCTCCATGACCGCGCGAAGATTCAAGGTTGCCGAGAGCTGCGCGAAGTTCAGCATCCAGTGGATCTTCCAGTGGCGGTCGTGGACATCGATCGCGTCCTCGAGCAGGCACGCCACCTCGGCCAGGGTCATTCGCTCGGCGGCGTCCAGGCGTTCCTCGAGGTACACGAAGTTGCGTTCCATCTCGGGACGCAGCCGGTCCCGCCACCAATCGGCGAACTGGTCACCATAGACCGGCAGGACCGTGTCGAGGTAGGCCCCCATCGTTGCGCCAAAATCGGCATCGCGCGGCACGCGTGCGCCGTATCGGGCGCTGTACTCGGTCGAGTCGATCCGGAGCGTCGGGTCAGGTGGGATCGCGGTCGTGTAGACGTAGCCGTTGACGTTCTTGGCCAGCCAGTCGACGGCGAACGGGGTTCCGAAACGCCGGAACATGTGGTCGCAGGTCAACCACCAGCCACCGATGTCGAAGAACATGGGGCTGACGGGATGCGGACAATGGAGGTCGTCGTAGACCCAGAAGAAGTCCTTCTCGATCTCGGAATCCCAAGCCACGGGGAACGAGGCATCCCCCAGGAACCTGCCCAGGACCTCCTCACCGAGCGGCACAGAATCGACTCCCATTCATGCCCTGGTCAGCCTACTCGACGAGCTCGAACAGTTCGCGCCGGCGGGACTCAAGGCGGGGGACGGCATCTTCGAGCACGAGGCGGCGGACATGATCCGAAGTCGCGTGAGCCTGAAAGGCGGCCTCCGAGACGTACTGCTCGTAGAGGAAGAACACGCTTGGATCCTGGCGTGAGCGGTGAACCGCGAACAGGAGGCAGCCGGGCTCATTGGCCGATGCTGTCCTGATCTGGCGAAGCAGGTTGAGCACGGTACCGTCCTCGCCGGGCTTGGCCTTCCAGGTTGCGCAAACGATGTAGGCCATCCGTCTCGCCTCGAAGTCGGAGGTTCCCAGGTGGTCGGCTCGGATTGGCAAGCCATCGATAATCGATTATACTCGACCCAGACCCAGCTGCAGTGCTGAAGCCGGAGGATGGAACATGATGACCGCCCCCGTGCTGCAGAGCTTCGTCGACAGCCCGTTGCTCCGGATGACTGACGACACGCCCACCGATTACTGGAATGACTCGTGTGCCGTCGCCGAGCTCGAGTATGCGCTCGCTCGAGGCGCGTCCGGCGCCACCTCCAATCCAAGCATCGTGCTCGATGTGCTCCGGGCCGAGAAGGCGCACTGGATCCCACGGATCCGCCAGCTCGCCGTCGAGAATCCGGCCTGGACCGAGATGGACCTCACCTGGGCGATCATCGAGGAGATGGCGGTTCGGGGCGCGAGCATCCTCGAGCCGGTCTTCCGGCGCGAGGGCGGACGCAAGGGCCGGCTGTCGCTGCAGACGAACCCCCAGAACTACCCGAATGCTGAGCGCATGCTCGAGCAGGGCATCCGGTTCGCGGGCCTCGCCCCGAACATCCAGGTCAAGTTCCCGGCCAGCCGGGCAGGGATCCAGTCGATTGAGCTGGCAACCGCAGCGGGCGTCAACATCAATGCCACCGTGTGCTTCACCGTCGCGCAGGCCCTCGCCGTGGCGGAAGCCGTCGAGCGAGGCCTCGATGCGCTGGCTGCTCGGGGTGGCGATGTCGCGGCCATGACCCCGGTCTGCACTTTGATGGTCGGACGCCTCGACGACTGGATGCGGATCCTGGTCGAGCGCGACGGAATCGCGATCCATCCGGACGTCCTGAACTGGGCCGGCATCGCAGCCTTCAAACGCGCCTACGGGTTGTTCAACGAGCGCTCATACCGGACGCGGCTCCTCGTCGCGGCCTATCGCCACCGCCTCCACTGGACAGAGTTCGTTGGTGGCGACCTGGCGCTGACCATCCCGCATGCCTGGCAGGTCCGCTTCAACGGCAGCGGGATCTCGCCGGTGGCTCGCATCGACGAGCCGGTGGACCTGGGCACGATCAAGGAATTGCTGACGCGGATCCCGGACTTCGGACGGGCGTTCGAGCCAGATGGCCTCGCGGTCGACGAGTTCGACAGTTACGGAGCGACGGTCAGGACGCTGCGCGGCTTCATCAAGTCCTACCACGACCTCGTCGGGGCGATCCGTGACGTGGTCCTGCCCGACCCGGAAACCAAGCCCGGCTGACCGAAGGGAATCCATGAACGGCGACCTGCAACTGACCGAGGAGATGTCGGCCGGGGCCGCGCGGCTGCGGGTCGACGTCTACGGCGGCGAACCGCGCGAGCACGTGCTCGAGGATCTGACATTTCTCAACTACCGCCTCGCCGACGTGCGGATCTCGCCCGAGGTTACGCTGCCAGAGCCGGACATCGTGTGGCGCCAGGACGGCGAGCGATCCATCGCCTACGACGGACGGGCGATGCACTTCAGCGGACCATGGCCGGCCGGGCCGATCCAGAAAGTCGTGGTGACCATGCTCGCGCTCCGGATGGAGGCCGTCGGTCTCCATCCCTTCCACGCCTCCGCGGTCCGCTATGGCGACAGGACCGTGTTGTTCCTGGGTGGCGAGTCGAACCACGGCAAGAGCATGGGTCAGATCGAGGCCTGCCGCCGCGGGGCACTCCTGGTGTCGACCGAGACGACCGTCGTCGATGAGGCAGGCCTGGTGGTCGCAGGCTCCCGGGAGCCGTTCCTCAAGAAACGCACCGAGGGCACCGAGCGGGCGGACAAGGCCGCTCCGAACCGGGCGGTGGAGAAGTTCTTCGGCGAGATGCCGACCTGGACCTTCCATGCCGAACCGAGTGTCGTCGACGTCGTCGTCGTGCCGGCGATCGATGGCAACTTCGACCCGAGCTGTGTCCAGATGATCCCGTTCGAGCGTCAATTCCAGACGCTCCATTCTGTCCAGAACTACTTCCTCCTCAACGAGTTGCTCGCGCCTGGTCAGCCGATGCCCATCGTCGATACCGATGCGCTTCGGAAGGCCCGCGCCGGGTTCGTGGCACGCTTCAGCGAGCGCCCCTACTACTTCGTCCGCGCAGCCACCCCGCAGGTGCTGATGGACGAGGTCGACAAGGTCCTCTGAGCCGGATCCACGGAACGTGAGGAGCTTTGCCTACAGCCGGCCAGCCACACTCGCGCAGGCATTCAAGACCCTCGAGTCAGGCGGTTCCGACTGCCGCTTGCTGGCCGGTGGCACGGATCTGATCATCCGTCTGCGGGACGGCAGCCTGCAGCCAACGATCGTGGTCGATGTCAAGCGGATCCCTGAACTGCGGCCGGTCATCCGCGAGGAGGCCGGCCGGCTGACGATCGGCGCCACGACGGTGATGAGCGAGATCGCGGCGGATGAGCGAGTGCGCCGCCATTTCGTCGCCCTGGCCGAGGCGGCGGCCGTCGTCGGCGCGGTCCAGATCCGGAATCGGGCGACCCTGGGCGGCAATATCTGCAACGCGTCGCCGGCCGCCGACACGGCCCCGGCGCTGCTCGTGTACGGTGCGCAGGTCGTCGCGATTGGCAGCGCCGGGAGCCGCCGGATCCCGATCAGGGACTTCTTCGTGCGCTCCGGCGAGACCACACTCCGGCGCGGAGAACTCGTCATGGCGATCGAGCTGCCGCTGCCCACCCAACGGACTGGTTCGGTCCATCTCCGGCGGACTCGTCGACGCGGTCACGACCTTGCCTCGGTCACCCTGGCCTGCCTGGTCGACGCAGCCGGAGTCACTCGCCTCGCGTTCGGTAGTGTCGGGCCCCGGCCCGTCCTCGCCGTCGACAGCTCGGGGGTCCTGGCAGATGACGCCGCGGACGACGACGCGAAAGGCGCCGTGCTCGAGGAGTTGTTCGCGACCGCCAGCCCATCAGCCGGGTCGATGCGCGCCAGTCCCGAGTACCGCCGCGCAATGCTGCGCGTTCTCGGTCGCCGCGCTGTCGGGATCGCACTCGATCGGCTGGCTGGAGGGGGAGCGCCAGGATGACCACGATTCCAATCGAGGTGACCGTCAACGGGCGCAGCCGCTCGCTGCGGGTCGCGCCACAGCACACGCTCCTGGACGTCCTGCGCGACGACCTGGCGCTGACCGGGGCCAAGGAGTGCTGCCTCGTGGGGGAGTGCGGTGCCTGCACGGTCATCGTCGACGGGAGCACGGTGGACTCGTGCTTGATGCTCGGCGTCGAAGCGGACGGCGCGGTGGTGACGACCATCGAAGGCCTGGCCACCGGGGGTCGGCTGACTCCGATCCAGGAGGCGTTCCTCGACGAAGGCGGGGTCCAGTGCGGCTTCTGCATCCCTGGCCAGGTGATCTCGGCCCATGCGCTGCTCCAGGCCAGCGCCCATCCGACGATCGCCGAGATCGAGGAGGGGATGGCCGGGAACCTGTGTCGCTGCGGCTGCTATCAGCAGATCACCCAGGCGATCCTCGCGACGGCGGAGGCTGGCCGGCGATGATCGGTCGGGTCGGGGCCTCGCCACAGCGCGTCGGAGGACGGGGGCGGGTCACCGGGCTCCAGCATTATGTCGCCGACATCCGCCTGCCCGATATCCTCCATGCGAAGCTCGTGACCCTCGACTGCGCCCGGGCCCGGATCGTGTCGATCGATACGAGTGCGGCTGAACGGGTCCCGGGAGTCCGCCTCGTGATGACCGCCGCTGACCTGCCCCAGCCGGTCCCGCGCTTCGGCCCCCAGTTCCAGGACCGGCCGGTGCTGGCGGTCGGTGAGACGAAGTACCACGGCGAACCCGTCGCCGCGGTGGCCGCAGACAGCCGGGATGCGGCCGATGAAGCGGCCCGCCTGGTAAAGGTCGAGTACGAGGAGCTGCCCGCCGTCTTCACGATCGAAGGGGCACTCGACCCCGCTGCGCCCCTCGTCCAGGACGCGGCCCTGCGGCCGGGCGACAACCTCGCCGCGACGAATGTCCTGCGCGAGCACCTCGTCGGCTGGGGTGATGTCGAGGCAACCCAGGCCGATCTCGTCATCGAACATACCTACGAGTTCCCGATGGTGACCCACTTCGCCATCGAGCCGCACGCGTTCATGGCCGCGCCCGATGGCGACGGAATCGCCGTATGGAGCTCGATCCAGCACCCGAACTGGTTGCAGAAGGTGCTGGCGGACATCCTCGGGCTGCCGCTCGCGAAGGTGCGCGTCCATGCGCCGGACCCCGGTGGCGCCTTTGGCGGCAAGCAGCACGCCAAGTACGAGCCGCTCGTGGCCCTGATGGCACTCCGGGCCGACCGGCCGGTACGCCTGGTCCTCACCCTCGAGGAAACCTTCCAGGCGGCCCGCCGAGCGTCCGCGAAGATCAGGGTTCGGACGGGCTTCCACTCGGATGGCACATTCGCATTCCAGGACATCGCCGCCGACTACCTCATCGGCGCGTACGCGGACATCGCCGATCGAGTGGTCGGCAAAGGCAGTTACCCGGGCTGCGGACCATACCGCGTACCCGCGGCGCGGATCACCGCACGGAGCATCCTGTCCAACACGACACCCTCGACCGCCTTCCGTGGCTTCGGCGCGCCACAGGTCAACTGGGCTGTCGAGTCGAATATCGACGCCGGGGCCCTGGCCCTCGGGATCGATCGGCTCGAGCTCCGGCTGCTGAACCTCGCTCGTCTGGGCGAAGCCTTCATCCCATTCGACACCCCGGCCGATGGCCACTGGGAGCAAGTGGTCCGCAGGGCCGCCGAGCTGATCGGCTGGGGGACCCCGCTGCCACCGGGCCGCGGTCGCGGCATCGCCGTGGGGATCAAGTCCGGACCGACGACCGGACTGTCCTACGCGACGGTTCGGCTGTTGGCCGACGGCAGCGTCATCGTCTTCGCGGGCACCTCGGACATGGGCCAGGGAGCACGGACGATCCTGGCCCAGATTGCCTCCGACGAGCTGGGCGCACCACTCGATTGGGTGACCGTGGTGATGGGCGATACCGCCGTCGTGCCGTATGACCAGCAGACCTCGGCCAGCCGATCGACCGTGCTGATGGGCAACGCGGTCCTGGACGCCTGCCGCGACATCCAGTCGAAGGTACGCGCGATGGCTGCCCGGCTGGAAGGGATTGACCCGTCGGAGATCGCTGTCGAGCACGGGGTCGTCCTTCTGCCGGGGCGCGAGGTCCCGATCGTCGACGTCCTGAAGCCCGGCCTCGGGCCGCTGGGCGGCGAGCTGATCGGGAACGGCGAGATGCGCAAGGAAGGCGATCCCGGCCATCCGCTCGGTGGCTCCGTCGCATTCTTCGAGTTCAACTGCACGGCGATCGAGGCCGAGGTCGATCGGGAGACCGGCGACATCGTGCTGGTCCGGCACGTCACCGTCTCCGATGTCGGCAAGGCGCTCAATCCGCTCCAGGTCAGGATGCAGGATGAGGGCGCTGCCGTGATGGGCCTGGGTCACACGTTGATGGAGCACTACATCTTCGATGGATCGGGCCGGATCCGGAACCTGGGCGCGATCGACTACCGGATCCCGACCAGCATGGACCTGCCGCTCGAGCTTCTCAGTGACATGGTCGAGAACGAGGATGGCCCGGGGCCATATGGCTCGAAAGGGATGAGCGAGGGAGCCCTCCTGTGCGTTTCGGCCGCAGTCGCCGGCGCCGTGCACGAGGCGACGGGGACGGTGATCCGGGACCTGCCCCTGACGCCGGAGCGGGTCTGGCGGTCATTGCAAGAGGGCGGCAATGGATAGATTACCGGAGGTCGGGCGACGGAGGTGAGCTGGGTCTACGACTGCGACTACCGCCATCGGCTTCCGTTCGGGGAGCTCAAGGCCCTGATGGGGGGCAAATCGGCCAACCTGACCGTCATGGCCCTCGACCTGGGCTTGCCGGTCCCGCCGGCGTTCACGATCACCACGCCTGCCTGCAATGCGTACCTCGCGAGCGGCTGGCCGGAGGGCCTCGACGCCGAGATCCGCGAACACATGGCGACCATCGAGGGGCGCATCGGCAGGCGCTTCGGCGACCCGACCGACCCGCTCCTGGTCTCCGTTCGTTCCGGTGCGCCCGTGTCGATGCCCGGAATGATGGACACCATCCTCAACCTGGGCCTGAACGATGCGACGACGCGGGGCCTGGCGGCTGCCTCGGCCAGCCCGAAGTTCGCGGTCGACTGCCGGACCCGGTTCGAGCAGATGTTCAAGGATGTTGTCGGCGTCGATACCGTCCCCGACGATCCCTGGGTCCAGCTCCGGGCGGCGATCCAGGCCGTGTTCCGCTCCTGGAACAGCGACCGGGCGCGGACCTATCGGCAGCGCGAGGGTATCTCGGACGACCTCGGGACAGCCGTCACGATCCAGACGATGGTCTTCGGGAACCGCGGCCTGGACTCAGCTACGGGCGTGTTGTTCACGCGTAATCCCGCCACCGGCGAGCCGGCGATGTACGGCGATGTGATGTTCAACGCCCAGGGCGAGGACGTGGTCGCGGGCAGCCATCAGACCGAATCGCTGGCCCAGCTCGCGGCTCGCCTGCCATCCGTGGCGAGTGAGCTGGCGCGCGATGCCACGGCGCTCGAGCGCTTCCACCGGGATGTCTGCGACATCGAGTTCACGATCGAGCAGGGCAAGCTCTGGCTGCTCCAATGCCGGATCGGGAAGCGCAGCCCGCAGGCGGCCGTGCGGATCGCGGTCGACATGGCCGAGGCTGCCGATTTCCCGCTGACGCGGGCCCAGGCAGTCGAGCGCGTGGGCCACCTCCTGGCCGATCCACCCCGGGTGACGATCGGCCGCAGCGCCGCTGTCGTCCCGCTCGCCACTGGCCTGCCCGCGTCGCCGGGCGTGGCCGCGGGCGAGATCGCGACGACGCCCGAGGCTGCCGTCATGCTCGCCGAAGCGGGCCGCTCGGTCATCCTGGTCCGGTCCGAGACATCGCCGGATGACGTCCATGGGATGGCCCGGGCGGCGGGCCTCCTTACCTCCCGGGGTGGCCTCGCCAGTCATGCCGCCGTGGTCGCCCGGGGCTGGGGGATCCCCGCCGTCGTGGGTGCCTCCGCCGTGCTTGTCAGCGACGACGGCGTCTCGATCGGGGGCCGGCTGCTCGCGCTTGGGACGCCGATCACGATCGACGGCAGCACGGGCGGGATCTTCGATGGTCTGCTGGTCACGAAGGTCGCCATCGTCCCCGAGGCGAAGAAGCTCCTGGCCTGGGCCCGCGAGCTGGGCATCGAGCCCGGCGGCGTGGGTCGATCGGCGGAGGTCCGTCCGGAACCGGCCGGCGAGCCGCCGGCGGAGGAGACCGGAGAAGGGTCGTTGGCCAGCCGGGAGGACGTCCTGCGCTGCCTCGCCATCAAGGGCTATGGCACGCTCAGTGGACTGGCGGAGGCGCAGTTCTCGAACCTCGAGGAGATCTCGGCATGCCTCGACGGGCTCCTTGCCGACCGCCTCGTCGAGCTCGTGACCGGTTCCTACCGGCTCGCTCCAGCGGGCAAGGCGGTTGGCAGCGAGCTCCTCGCGAACGACCGGGACGGCTGGGGACGGGAACATGCGAGCGCGGCGCTCGAGGTGTTCCTCGTGCTCGACCGTCGGATGAAGGAGACGGTGACCGCGTGGCAGATGCGCATGATCGACGGATTGGAGGCACTCAACGACCACGCGGATCCGGCGTACGACGCCCGTGTGCTCGCTGAGCTGGCTGTCCTCAACGGCGATGCGGCCCGCTGGCTGTCACCGCTTGTCGCGTCTCTGGCGCGCCTGGCGACCTATTCCGCTCGCCTCGACCGAGCGGCGCACCTGGCCGCCGATGGCGACCAGCGCTATGTGGCGTCACCCAGGGTCGACAGCTTCCACAGCGTCTGGTTCGAGCTCCACGAGGACCTGATTCTCCTGTCGGGGCGGAGTCGGGCCGACGAGGTGACCGCCGGCCGGGCCTGATCTGCCGGATCGGTCGAGCTCAGGCTCCCGAGATGATCCGGTCGGTGAAATCGCCCGAAGCCGGGTCCTTCAGGATGAGCTTGGTGCGGCCGTCGGGCAGGAGCTCGCGCTTGATGACCGTCTGGCCCTTCCAGGTTTCGGGCGTCCTGGCGATCCGGGCCGTCGATCCGCCCGNNACCCCCCGCCACTCGAACAGCTGGACCGGCTCCCACGCTCGAGACTTCGCTGAGCGGTAGGCCGCGTCCATCACCGCGTTCACGACGTAGCCGTCGTAGAACGTCTCGCGGGGCGCCCGACCCGACTCGATCGAGCTGAACATGTCCGAGAACATGTCGACGTAGCCGAGCTCGGACACCTCGTCGCCCACCGGGAACAGCCAGCCGGCTGCCGTCTCGGCCTTCTCGGCGACATATCCGGCCCCGCCTCCGGCGCTGAACATCTCGAAGCCTGTCCGCAGGAAGTGGTTGAGCCAGATCGTGCCGTTCGTGCCGGCGACCTCGTCCCGAAGGTCCATCCCGCCGCGGAACGTCCAGCTGACCTCGAACTGGCCGATCGCTCCGGACTCGAAGCGGATCAGGGCGAGCGCGTTGTCTTCGTCGTCAATCGGGTGGACCAGCGTGTCGGTCGTGCACATCACTTCGATCGGCCGGTTGCCCTTGCCCACAAAGTTTCGGATGATCTCGATGCAGTGGCAGCCGAGGTCGATGATCGCGCCGCCGCCGGTCAGGCGACCGTCCCAGAACCAGGCACTGTGTGGCCCGGGATGGGCCTCCCGGGAGCGGACCCAGGTGACGTCGCCAAGCGCGCCGTCCTCGACCGCCTTGACGGCCTTGAGCGTCTTCGGGGTATAGCACAGGTCCTCGAGATACCCGCCGAATACGCCGGCTTTCTCGACCGTGTCGAGCATCCGGCGCGCCTCCTCGGCCGTCCGGCCCAGCGGCTTGGTGCACAGGACCGCCTTGCCGGCGGCGGCCGCCAGGCCGACCGCCTCTTCGTGAAGGTAGTTGGGCAGGCCCACGACCACCACGTCGGTGTCGGCGTGCTCGATCGCCGCCCGCAGGTCGATCGTGTGCTCGGGGATCGACCAGCGGGCCTGGAACGCCTTGCCGCGCTCCACGGATCGGGAGAAGACCACGCGCACCCGGTCGCGGCCACGCTGGCCGTGGAGCGTGGCGGTGTAGAAGTCAGCGATCAACCCGGTCCCGAGCATCGTGATGTCGTGAGCCTGCATCGCGTGGTCTCCTTCCTGCGACGGAGTCAGATCAGTTGTGGGCTGCACCCGTCGCGCCAGCGCGGACGAGGTCGCGGCCGGCAACCAGCGCCCGGAGCTTGGCCGTGGCCAGGTGACGGGCGGTCTGGCCGAAGCCGCAGTCCGGGACGAGGGCCAGCCGTTCCGCGGGCACACCCCTCGCGAGGATTGCGTCGATCCGGTGGGCGACCTCCTCGGCCGTCTCGACATGCGAGTTCTTGACATCGATCACGCCGGCGGCGACGTCGCGCCCGGCGTCGACGATCTCGCCCAGGATCTCGAGCTCGGCCATCTCCCGGTTGGCGAACTCGAGGACGAGCTCGTCGACATGGAAGCCCAGCATCGCGTCGAGGATCGGACGATAGCTGCGCGGCGCCAGCGGCCGGCCGAGGAAGTTGCCGAAGCACAGGTGGGCGCCGAGGCGGACCCGGCCGACGACCGGCTCGACCGCGGCGTTGAACAGGGTCCCGAAGTCGGCCGGAGCGTCAGGGTGGATCGCCGGCGAAGGCTCGTCGATCTGGATGATCGTGGCGCCTGCGTCGGCCAGCCGGCTGAGTTCGGCCTGGAGGATCGGGACGAAGGCCTCGGCGGCCGCAACCCTCGTGGGATAGACCTCGCCCCTGCCGTAGGTCAGCCGGCCGGACAGGGTGTACGGACCGGGCAGGGTGACCTTCAACGGGCGGAGTGTGCGAGTGCGCGCGGCCAGGAAGTCCTCCACGACCCCCAGGCCGTCGGCCGCGCCGATCGGCTCCCGAACGGCGAAGCGGTGCTGCTGGTCGTGGGCTCCCACCCCGAGCCGGCGATCGGCTGGCAGCGCCTCGACGCCGCTCAGGTGACGATAGAACTCGGCAGTGAAAAAGCCCGCCCGGCGCATCTCGCCGTCGCTGATCACGTCAATCCCGGCCGATTCCTGGTCCCGGATCGCGAGGTCGACGGCGTCCGCGAGCATCTCGTCGAGGTCGGCCGGCCCGAACTCGCCGCGCCCGGCTGCGGCGATCCCGGCGACGAACCAGCCGGGTTGGGCGCCTGACCCGACCACGCTGGTGAGGAGCGGCTGGGTGCTCATCGGTCAACCTCGGCAAATGCAAATGCCCGGGCGGGATTATCGACGAACAGGCGTCGCCTGGTGGCGGCGTCCACGCCGCGCTCGTCCATCGCGGCACTGAACTCCCGGAGCAGATAGGGCAGGCCGGGCCGGCCGCCGAACGCCGCGTAGTAGCCCTGGCGGGCCGCGTCCATGCCCAGCATGACCTGGCCGAGGAGGCCATCCTCGGCCATCCACTCGAGCAGCTGGAGCGTGCCGTTGTCGCGGTCGCGCCAGCGGAATGCCTGGTCGTACACGGCGAACGCGCCGGTTCCGAGCAGGTCCCGGTGATAGCCGCGATCGACGACCTTGTCGACGTGGCTGAGCGTGATTCGGAACGCCGGGACGCCGGCATCGACGAGCAGGCGGACCTGCTCCAGCGCCCCGGTTCCAGCCTCGCAGTGGGTGTGGACCGGCACGCCGGTGCGTGCGTGGGTGGCCGCCGCGGCCCGGAAGATCGGGCGGTCGCGGTCGGATGGGCCAGCCTCACTGCCGCCGACTTTGACGATCCCGGCCCGGATTGTCGTCCGGCGGACGATTGGGCCGGAGTAGTCTCGTTCGTCGATGCCGGCGTCGATGTCGGCGGCGAACAGGTCGGCCAGCTCGTCCTCGCTGGCACGCAGGCTCCAATGAGAGGGTCCGTAGAACTTCGCGTGGTGGAGTCCGGTCGCCGCCACGAGCTGGACGCCGCTCCGGTGTGACAGCTCGGCCAGCTTGGCCGGGTTCCGCCCGCAGTCGGCCGGCATCGCATCGATCGCGGTCTGCAGGCCGGCCGCCGCGCCGGCGCGGAGCTCGTCGGCAAGCCGGCCGACATCGGCCAGCAGGAAGTCGGCCGACATCTGGACCGGCCGGCCGCCGTCGATGACCAGGTGCTCGTGGGCATACGTCACGCCCATCGTGGCGGGTTCGATATCGCCCAGGACCGTCCGGACAAAGGTCATCGGCCGGCCTCGGGCGAGACCGAGGCGACCGACCAGCCGCCGTCGACCTTGAGGAGCTGGCCGGTGATCGTCCGGGACTCGTCCGAGAGCAGGAACACCGCGGCCTGGGCGACCTCGTCGGGATCCATCAGCTCGCCGGCCAGGGGCTGCTTGCGGGCGGCGTAGGCCCGGATCGCGCGATCGCCAGCGGCTCGACCGGCCATCGGCGTCGCCGTCAGGCCAGGCGCGATGACATTGACCCGGATCCGGTTCGGCAGGTAGGCCGCGGCCATCGTGATCATCAGGGCGTTGATCGCACCTTTGGCCGCGGCGTAGGCGTGGGTGGCGAAGAACTCCGGGGCCGGGTCCGTCGCCGTGACACTGCCCATCAGGAGGATCGAGCCGCGCGTTCCCGAATCACCTGGCGCCTGGGCCAGCATCCGACCCACGACGGCCCGGCAGACGAGCGCCTGGGTCGTCAGGTTCAGCTCCATCGTCCGGTCCCAGGCCACGCGCCCGACCGTGTGGATCGGCCCGTCGCCGAATCGCCGGCCGCTTCCCCCGGCGACCGAGAACAGGCCATCGATCCGGCCGAATCGTTCGACGCAGGCACCAACGGCGGCGTCGACCGCGGCTTCGTCGGCAAGATCGGCGGCGATCCAGTCCGCCTCGCCACCCGACCCATTGATCGTGTCGGCGAGCGCTCGGGCATGGCCCGCCGTCCGCGAAACGACGAAGACCTGGGCACTCTCGGCTGCGAATCTGCGCGCGGCGGCCGCGGCGATCCCGGTCGAGCCCGTCACGAGGCAGACGCGCTCGGCAAGTCGGTTCATCGTCTCGACCGCGAGGCCGCGCCGTCGGTTGCCGATGTCGCGGGCGTGCCCAGGAGCGCGTCGGCCGTCGGCGCGTCCGTGACCAGGACGTCGATGACGCCCGTCGCCAGGGCGCCACCGATTGCGGCCACCTTGGTCGGGCCGGCCGCGACGGCGACGACGTTCGGCACCCGCCGGAGCTGGTCCATCGTGATCGCGATTGCCCGCGCGGCCAGGTCCGGAGCGACGAACTGCCCGTCGGCCGTGAAGGCGTGGACGAGCAGGTCGCCGACCGCGCCGAGCCCCGCGAGCCGGTCCAGCTCGGCGGCGCTGAGCGCCCCGGACCGGAGGAGCGACGAGCTGGGCACGCCGCCGGATGTCTCGAAGGCTCCGATCCCGACCACGGCGACCGCCAGCGAATCGAACCGCCCGACCGTCGTGGCGATCTCGGGTTGGCGGAGGAGCGCCGCCTGGAGCTCGGGCGACTCGACGAATACCGGAGCGTGGATCCGGTGATGGCGGGCGCCGAGGCGGTCGGCGAGCACCACGGTCAGATCGCCAGGGTCCGTGCCCGCGTCGAGACTGGTCGAGCTGCCGGCGAGCTGGACGACGTCGATCGCCGGATCGTCGCGAGCCGTCATGGCCCGGNNGCTGCCGTCATGGCCCGGACGACGCGCCCGACCGTCGAGCCCCAGGCGATGCCGATCGCCTGTCCGCGGCCGAGAAGCCCGTCGACGACATCGGCCGTCAGTCGAGCTACGGCTGGGTCGTCGCCGCTACTCGCCGCCACGACGCAGCGCTCGACGCCGAACCGATCTTCGATCGCCGGGCCGAGGTCGCGATCCTGGGCCGGCGCATCGCGGAACTCGATCCGGACGACGCCGTTGGCGAGCGCCTGGTCCAGCAGCCGGGCGACGCGGAAGCGCGAGATCCGGAGCCGGGCGGCGATCTCGACCTTGGTCAGCTGGCGCTCGAAGAAGAGCCGGGCGACCTGGCCGACGAGGTCGGCGGCCAGACCATCGTCGATGCCGGTCGTGCCCGGGGGCGTCGTCAT
Source organism: Chloroflexota bacterium (assembly GCA_003169655.1). GTDB lineage: Bacteria > Chloroflexota > Limnocylindria > Limnocylindrales > CSP1-4 > Palsa-1033. Next base: position 25,872 of record PNAZ01000162.1, on the reverse strand, counting down.
CGCTCCGACCGGACGGCGGCCACCAGCGCTCTTCGCTCCGAACTGCTCATCCGTTCGAGGGCCGAGCCGACGCCCACGGCTGCTGCGCCGGCCGCCAGGAACGCAGCGGCGTTCGCGCCATCGATGCCGCCGGTCACGATCGTCTCGATCTCCGGCAGGGGTCCCCGCAGCTCACGAATGTGGTCTGGCCCGAGCGAGGAAGCGGGGAAGACCTTGACGAACGTCGCGCCTGCCCGCCAGGCGCGGTCGGCCTCTGTCGGCGTGTAGGCACCCGCGACGAAGGGCAGTCCGGCCGCGAGTGCCGCCTCGAGGATCGGCTGATCCAGGACCGGGCTCACCGCGAACTCCGCCCCGGCGTCGAGCGCGGCCCGGAGCTGGTCCGGGGTGCGGATCGTGCCGGCGCCGACCTGGATTGTGGGGCCGTTCCGATCGCCCGCCTGTGGGCCGAGATGTGCGCGCACCGACGCGAGGTCGGCCGCTGCGTCGGCGCCGTCGAAGGTGATCTCGAAGATGCGGATGCCATCGGCGGCCAGGTCGTCGATGAGCGCGAGGAGTCGGGGGCGCGGCTCGACGCGGCGCAGGACGGCGATGAGCCGCGCCGCGCGGATCGCGACGGCGACCGTTCCCGAACGAAGCTCCAGCGGATCGACCGGCACGACCGGAGCATAGATAGCGCGCAGATGTGCGTCAATCGCTCAAATGAGCGCAAAGATCGCTCCCGCATGTTGGGCTATGATGCCGCCCGGGCGGGAGTAGCTCAGTTGGCAGAGCGTCAGCCTTCCAAGCTGAATGTCGCGAGTTCGAACCTCGTCTCCCGCTCCAACACCTTGCATTTTGCGGTGGAGGATCCCGGCTCGGACGACGCCCAGTGGTGTGTCCAGCAGTACTTCGGCGAGCTGAACTCCCGCTCCAACACCGGCTTCGACCCGTCGTTGAGCATCTCGGCCGATGTCGCCGAGCTGACGCCGCCCGCAGGCCTCTTCCTGGTTGCGCGGTTGGACGGCCGACCGGTCGGCTGCGGCGCGCTCAAGTTCCATCCGGGTGCCCCGGCCGAGCTGAAGCGGATGTGGGTTGCGCGCGATGCTCGGGGGATCGGGCTCGGGCGCAGGCTCCTAGCGGAGCTGGAGCAACAGGCTCGAGCCGCAGGCGTCGAGACGCTCCGCCTCGAGACGAACGAGCCACTCGCCGAGGCGATCGCCCTCTACCGGAGCAGCGGCTTCAACGAGGTCCCGGCGTTCAACGACGAGCCGTATGCCCACCACTGGTTCGAGAAGCACCTGGCCTGGCCGGCGCGGTCCAACGCGGGTTCGTCCTGATCGCGATCGCGCGGCGCGTCAACCCCGGAAGATTGCGTCCCACGCTTCCAGATCGTCCGGATAGAACCAGCGCTCGAGCTGCCTGCCGTCACTGAAGTGGAAAACGCTCACGACCCGCGTCTCGACCTCGACGTTCGGCCGCCGGGCACCGATGTGGCTGAGCGCGACGACATGATTGTCGCTGCCGAGGACGTCGTGCTCGTTGATCGTGAACCCCAGTGCACCGAGGCGACCCAGCCACTCGATCAGGGCGTCGAGACCGCGGATCTCACCGGCCATTTGGTGATCCCCGGGCACGTGCCAGACCACATCATCGGCAACGAGTGATCGAACAGCGATGAAGTCCATCGCTCGGAATGCATCGACCGTTCGTCGGTAGGCCGATGCGTTGGGATGTTCCTCAGTCATCAGGTTTGACATTGCCTCGCTATGCGCCGCCATCGGTTTGTCGATCGTCGAGCTGATCCGGCCGGATCGGACGGTGCGGTCGCGCTACTCTGCCTCGAATGGACCCTGCGCTGCGCGCCAATCGCGACCTGTGGGATGCCTGGACGAAGATCAACTTCGGGTCGGCGTTCTACGACGTTGCCTCGTTTCGCAACGGCGAGCGATCAATTCGGCTGGCCGACTACGAGCTCGCCGAGGTCGGACCGGTCGAGGGCAAGACGCTCCTCCACCTGCAGTGCCACTTCGGCCTGGACAGCCTCTCCTGGGCCCGCGTGGGAGCGATCGTGACGGGTGCCGACTTCAGTCCGGAGGGCGTCGCGACCGCGCGGGCCCTGGCGGCCGAGCTCGGGATTCCGGCAACCTTCGTGATCGCCAACCTGTATGACCTGCCGGCCGAGCTGGACGGCCAGTTCGATGTCGTCTACACCTCGAACGGCGTCCTCGGCTGGCTGCCGGACATCGCCGGCTGGGCACGAGTGGTGGCCCACTTCGTCAAGCCCGGTGGGTTCTTCTACGTGACCGAGATCCATCCCGTCGCCCAGGTCTTCGAGAACGAGGACGTCCAGCCGGGCGAGCTGCGCCTGACGTATCCATATTGGTCACACAGGGAGCCGCTGACCTTCGAGGTTCATGGTTCGTATGCCGACCCGAGTGCCCCAACGGACGGCCTGGTCGAGCACGGTTGGGATCATTCGCTCGGCGAGATCGTGAGCGCCCTGATCCTTGCAGGCTTGCGGATCGAATTCCTGCACGAGTTCGACTTTGCCAACTGGCCGATCGACTTCCTGGTCCAAGGCGCCGATGGTCGCTGGCGCCTGCCGCCGGGCACGGCCGGCCAGTTGCCGCTCTTCTTCTCCCTCAAGGCAAGCAAGCCGGTGGCCTGACTGAGGCCGTGGCCACGTTCGGGCGACCCGGCTGCAGCGCCTGAAGGCAGGCAAGCCGCTCAAGGGGCGCTGATCACGCCTCCGGCGACCGCAACGGTGGGGCGGGCGCGTCGGATCCCTCGAATTGCCAGGTGACCGCGAGGAATCCGACTGATCCGACCGCCGGGGCGAGCACACCGAACATCGCGATGTGTGCCGAGTCCGTGGAGCCCGAGGTGAACTGCTGGGCGATCGGATACCAACCAGCCGGAATCATCCGGTTGGCGTCGGCCTGGTAGTCGAGGTACGCCTCGGCGGGGTCGCCCGGGTAGGTCCGAACGACGACGTCGGGGCGCCGGTGGGCATCGATCAGCGCCTGAAGATCGATCGCGGCCTGCCGCGCCGGAGTCCTCTCCCACTGATCCGACATGCCCTGATCCTACCCCTCGGCCTCAACGGCTGGCCAGTGCGATTGTGCCGCGTGCCGCAGATGGACCATGATCGATCGCCGGAGCGCTGGCGACCCTGACCGAGTCGGCCCAGGTTGCGATCACCCAGGTCGCGATGCTCGGCCTGCCGTCCGCCGCCGACGAGGCTCGCGCGCGGCTCGACCCGGAAGCCTTCGAGCGCGCCTACGCGGCCGGCCGGACGATGGACCGCGCGGCAATCATCGCCTACGCCCTGGCGGGCCTCACGAAGCCTGGCGACGCCTGATTTCGGCGCTGATCGCAGGGACGACCGTGTGCAGGTCACCGATCACGGCATAGGCGGCTCGGGACATGATCGGCGCCTCGCGATCGGTGTTGATGACCAGGATCGCCTTGGCGGCCTTGCAACCGACGATGTGCTGGATTGCGCCGCTGATCCCGCAGGCGATGTAGATGTCGGGCGCGATCCGCGTCCCGGTCTGGCCGACCTGCTGGCTGTGCGGCCGCCAGCCGGCGCTGGTCACGACGCGCGACACGCCAACCGCCCCGTGGAGCAGCCCAGCCAGCTCCTCTAGCTCGCTGAACGCCTCGGAGCCGCCGACCCCGCGCCCACCGCCGACCACGACCCGGGCATCGGCCAGGGAGATCTTGCCGGCCTCAGGTGCTACGCGGGCCACGACCCGCACCCGGAGATCCGCGTCGGACAGTGTCGGCGTGAACGTCTCGACCTTGACCGCGGACGGCGCGACGGCCTCCTCGGATGGCGTGGCGTGCTCGGCGATCGTGACGAACCGGACCGTGCCCTCGAGCCGGGCATCCTCGAGCAGGCTGCCACCCCAGCGCTGGCGGGTCACCTCGAATGGGGCGCCCGCGCCGGCGGACGTGCCGTCGGCCCGGATCTCGACGCAATTGGCGGCCATCGGCGCCCCGGCCATTGTCGCGGCGTAGGCGAGGACTTCCTGGCCCCGGTCGTTGCCCGCCGCCAGGACGATCACCGGCGACGACGCTGTCACGACCTGGGTCATGGCGCGTCCCCACGCTGCCGGTGCATACGAGTCGAGGGCCGGGTGCTCGATGACCCAGGCCGAGCTCACCCCGAACATCCCGAGGGCAGCGGCGGCGTCCCCCGCGCGTGACCCGAAGAGGACGGCTCCGAGCGCGTCGCCGGAGCTCATCGCGAGACGTCGGGCGAACGTCAGCGCCTCGAGGGACGAGCGGTCGGGCCGGCCGCCGTCCTGCTCGACGAAGGCCAGGATCATCAGGCCAGGACCCCGATCCGGACGAGGACGTCGACCACGGCCGGCGCCGCCTCGGCGCCGCTGCCCAGGATCTCGACCCGGCCTTCGGTCTCGGCCGGCAGGCGCAGGCGGATCTTGTCCGGGCCCGCGAGTCCGGCAGCGGAGGCAGATCCGGCAACGGCCCCCGGCGCAGTCAGGACAGTCGTCTCGATCTCCTTCTTCTTCGCCCGCAGACGGCCCGGGACCGACGGATAGCGGGGCAGGTTGATCCCCTCACGCACGGCGACGATCGCCGGCAGCGGGACCTCGAAGACCTCCCAGCCGCCACCCGACTCGCGCCGGGCCGTCGCCACGCCATCCTTGATCTCGAGCGATTTCACGCCGCTGATGCACGGCAGGCCGAGGGCCATCGCCACCCGGATCCCGACCTGGAAGTCGCCCGAATCGGCAGCCTCGTTGCCGAACAGGAGCAGGTCGTAGGTGACGCCGGCGGCGACCTCGGCCCGGATCGCTTCGACGATTGCGGCGGCCGTGGAGACGGGATCCCAATCCTGGCCGTCGGTCTGGAGCAGGATCGCCCGGTCGATCCCGATCGCCNNGCCTCGATCAGGCGGACGGCCTCCTCGGTCGCGCACTCCTCGTGCGGGCTGACCGTGAAGCCGAGGTAGCGGGTGTCGATCTCGCGTGCGTCGGCGGTCAGCGTCACCCGGCCGCCGGTCTCGGGCACCCGCTTGACGCAGACCAGGATGTTCACGCCCGGATCCGCGTGTTCTCCGGGTCGAAGATCGGCGTGCTGCCGACGACCGCGACAGTCACCGGATAGCGCTCGCCGAAGTACTCCACGGCCAGCTTCGTGCCTTCGACGGCATACCCGGACGGCAGGTACGAGAGCAGGACGTGCTTGCCGATCGAGGGCGCCGAGCCAGCGCTCGTTGCGTACGAGCGGCGGCCCCGGGCATCGACCAGGAAGCTGCCGTCGGGCTGGGTGATCGGCTCGCGGCCGAGCATGTAGCGCCGGACGCCGGTCGACGAAGTTGGATCATCGACGGTCAGGGTGCACAGGATCGCCGCCGGTGGGGCGGCCCGCTGGGCAAGATAGGCGGCCTTGCCGACGAAGTCGGCGTCCTTGACCGTCGGTCGGCCCATGCCCGCCTCGACCAGGTTGAAGTCGAGCTCAAGCTCGTTGCCGTGGGCCCGGTAGCCCTTCTCGAGCCGGCCGGTCGTGGCGTAGACCCCGATCCCGACCGCGACGACGCCCAGTGGCTGGCCGGCGGCCCACAAGGTGTCCCACAGCCGGAGGCCCTGCTCCATCGGGGCGTAGATCTCCCAGCCGAGCTCGCCGACATACGAGATCCGGGACATCAGGGTCCGGACGCCGCCGATGTCGACCGTCTGTGCGGTCCCAAACGGGAAGGCGACACTCGAGAGGTCCGCGGTCGTGACCGACTGGACCAGCTCGCGGGCCTTGGGCCCCCAGACGCCGATCGTGTACAGCGCCGAGGTCAGGTCGTGGACCTGGGCCGAGCCGTCGGCCGGCAGGTGGTCGGTGAACCACTTCTTGTCGCGCATGCCCAGCCCGCCACCGGTCACCACGCGGTAGTGGTTCCGGCCGAGGCGGATGATTGTCAGGTCGGCGACGATCCCGCCAGCGGCATTCAGGAGAGGGGTGTAGATCACCCGGCCGAGCTTGACCTCGACCTGGTTGACGACCAGGCCCTGGAGATAGTCGGTAGCGCCCGGCCCGTCGACGTCGAAGATCGCGAAGGCGGCCAGGTCGACCATCCCGACTCGATCGCGCATCGCGAGGTGCTCGGCGTTGACGATCGGCGACCACCAGCGCGACTCCCACTCGGCCGCCCGGGGCATCACCCGCTCGCCGTACTCAGCCAGCAGGCCTTCGTTGGCGCCGTACCAGAAGGGCCGCTCCCAGCCGGCCGCCTCGAAGAAGACCGCCCCGAGCTCGCGCTGGCGGATGTTGATCGGGCTCAGCCGGACGTTCCGGTTCGAGCTCCACTGCTCCATCGGATGGACGATGCCGTACGTCTTGTTGAAGCCCTCGGCACTCCGGGCATCGATATGGGCGGCCACCCGCTGATGGTCGTAGAAGCGGGCGATGTCGGACGAGTGGGGATCGATCTCCGGGGTGCCGTGGGTCATCCATTCGGCGACGGCCTTGGCGATCCCCGGCGCCTCCTTGATCCAGACGGCGGCCACCGACCACAGGCCGCGCACCTCGCTGGTCTCACCCAGGATCGGCATCCCGTCAGGGGTCAGCGAGAGGAGGCCGTTGATCGCATAGCGCACCCCGACTCGCTCGTCGCGCAGGACCTCCGGCACCAGCTCGAGGGCCTGCTCCATCTGCAGGTCGAAGTCGTCGTCGGTGAACGGCAGCTCGCTCGGTGACTGGGCCGACTCGGCGATCGAGGGGATCTCGTCGGGCGACATCAGGATCGGCCGATGGGCGTACGAGCCGACCTCCAGGTCGCCGCCGTGCTGGCGCTCGTACATGTTGGT
>PNAZ01000162.1:0-18972 GCA_003169655.1 Chloroflexota bacterium | reverse complement strand
GACGTCGATCCCGGTGACCTCGGTCTGGGCCGAGATCGTGAGCGCCCCCATCTCGACGGCGGCCTCGCGCATCAGAGTCCCGGCCCGGAGCGAGTCGACCACCCCGACGCCGGCGGTATAGAAGCCGCCCAGCAGGATCGACTCCTCGATGTACGGCACGAGCTCCTTGATCCGGGCCGGCGTGATCAGCTCGGACTCGATGCCCCACGCATGGGCGGAGGCCAGTCGGCGCTTGAACTCCTCCATGCGCTCGGGGGTCCGGGCAACCTCGATCCCGCCGCTCTGGGTGAAGACCCCGAGCTCCTTGTACTGGCGCACGCTGTCGAGCGTGAACGCCGTCATCTCCTTGGAGTGGTCGGCGAGGAAGATGAAGTTCGACGCATGACCGGTCGACCCGCCGGGGTTGGGCAGTGTCCCCTTGTCGATCAGCACGATGTCCCGCCAGCCGAGCCTGGCCAGGTGGTAGGCCATGCTGTTGCCGACGATTCCGGCGCCGATCACAACCACCCTGGCCCGGTCAGGCAGCCCGCTCATGCGTGATTTCGTTCCTCCAGGACTCGGGGCGCTCAGGCCCTGGCCGACGGAGCCTTCGGCTTCTTCGGCTTTGGTGGTCGCTTCGGCGTCTTGTCACCCACGGTAGACCTCCGTTCTGGCTCTTGACGCGACGCCTGGCGGCGCCCGCAATCAGGACGACACGATACCGCGGCGGGCATCGACCGCGAGGGCGGTCCCTGGAACGGGACGCGCTGGGCGACCGATTCTCTCAGGTTGTTCTCAGAATGGAGGCGTACAACGAACCTCGGGTTGCCGTGATGTGCGCGGTCCCGGGGTTCGAATGGAAGGGCGATGCACCTCCTCGTCGTCGAAGATGACCAGCGCCTGCGACGCCTCCTCAAGCGGCTGCTCGAGGAGGACCACCACGTCGTCGAGGTGGCGGCCGATGGCGCGACGGCCGTCGAGCTGGCGACCGGCACATCCGGGATCGACGCCCTGATCCTGGACATCGGCCTGCCCGACGTCAGCGGCCTGGAGGTCGCCCGGCGAATCCGGGCAACCGGCGCCGATGTCTCGATCCTGATGCTGACCGCCCGGGATACGGTCGGTGATCGAGTTCGTGGCCTGGACGCGGGCGCCGACGACTACCTGGTCAAGCCATTTGCATTCGAGGAGCTTTCGGCGCGGCTGCGAGCCCTCTCCCGACGCGGTGCGGCCGGTGCCCGGCGGGCCGAGCCAAAGCTGATCGCCGGCTCGATCGAGCTCGACGAGACCGCCCGCCGGGTGACCGTCGGCGGCGATCCGATCGACCTCAGCCCGCGTGAGTTCGCACTGCTCGAGTGTCTCCTCCGGCACGCCGGCCAGACCCTCAGTCGCGATCAGCTCCTCGATCAGGCCTGGCCGTTCAGCGTCTCCGTCACCCCCAACGCCGTTGACGCCTACGTCCACTACCTGCGGACGAAGCTCGGCTCGGCCAGCGGCCAGCTCGAGACGGTCCGGGGCATCGGCTACCGCCTGGCCCATGGCTGAGCAACCGGCGCTCAGCCAGCTCCCGGCGAGCGACGACCGGGTCGACGAGCAGGCCCGGCAGGGCGACGCCCGTCTGGTGCGCCGCGTCCGCTGGCGACTCGTTCTGTTCAGCGGCGGGACCACGCTGCTCATCCTGCTCGCCCTCGGTGCCCTGCTCTACGTCCGGGTGGCGAGCTCGCTCGAGACGACCGGCGTCGCCCAGCTCGACGCCCGGGCCGCGTCGCTCAAGCAGTTCCTGGGCGGCAGCGACAACCCGGGCAACGGGCCACCGACGGGCCTCATCTTCGGCGGGGGATCGTCGGGCACGTTTGCCGTCCTGATCACCGCCGATGGCCAGCGGATCGGTGACCTCGACGACGGGGTGCCGACCGGATTGCCGAACGTGGGTTCGGTGGCGGCGGCCTGGCAGACCGGCCGTGACGTCCGGGACACCGTCCTGGCCGACGTGCCGGTCCGGATCCTGAGCGTGACGGCCTCCAGCCGGATCGGCCCGGTCGTGATCCAGGTGGTCCAGGATCGGACCGACGAGCAGAAGACGCTCGACGTGATCTCCGATGTGCTCATCTTCGGTGGGCTCCTCGCGGTGGCCGTCGCCGGCGGCTTCGGGGCGCTCTACGCTCGCCGGGCGCTGGCCCCGATCCGGTCCTCGCTCGCCAACCAGCGCCTGGCCCTCCGTCGCCAGCGCGAGTTCGCCGCCGACGCCAGCCACGAGCTGCGCACGCCGCTGGCGGTCGTCCGGGGCAGCGTCGAACATCTCCTCCGACACCCCGCCTCGACGATCTCCGATCAGCGCGAGACGCTTGAGGACCTGAAGGCCGAGACGGACCACCTGACCGAGCTGGTCGATGCGCTCCTCCTCCTGGCCAGGGCCGATTCGGGCGCGATCGAGCTCGAGCGTCAGCCGCTCGACCTGGCCGATGTGACCACGACGGCGCTCGAGCCGCTGACCGGGATCGCCGCGTCGCATGGCGTCACCCTGCACCTCGACGCGCGACCGACGCCGGCGCTCGGGGACGCACTGCGGGTCCGGCAGCTGGTCACGATCCTCGTCGACAATGCGATCCAGCACAGCCCACCCGGCGGCACGGTCTCAGTGCGGACCGAGCCGGCCGGCGACAAGGCCATCGTGTCTGTCGCCGATGAGGGATCCGGGATCCGGCCCGAGGACCTGCCCAGGGTCTTCGAGCGCTTCTGGCGGGCCCCCGACGCCCCGAGCGGTGGAGCCGGCCTGGGGCTGTCGATCGCGCGCTGGATCGTCGAGCGCCACGACGGCACGATCGAGGCCACCTCGCCACCCGGCGGTGGTGCCCGTTTCGAGGTCACCCTGCCCACCCACTGAGCGCTTGACGCGATTCGCGGCGGGCCGTATTCTCGGCACTCAAGCGTCCTTGCATCGCTGACGCAAGGTCTCCTGTCGATGTGGAGCAAGCGAGTGCTCACGGTCTTCCTGATCCTGCTCCGGGAGGGGCTCGAGGCGGCCCTGGTCGTAGGCATCGTGGTCGGCTACCTGATCAAGGTGGGACGGCACGACGCGTTGCGCTGGGTGTGGATCGGGATCGTCACAGCGCTGCTCGTCTCGCTCGGGATCGGGATCCTCGTGTTCATCACGATCGGCGACCTGCCGTCGACGATCCAGGAGCCGATCGAGGGAATCGCGGCGGTCTTCGCGGTGGGAGTCCTGACCTGGATGCTGTTCTGGATGCGCCGCCAGGGGCGCGCCCTGAAAGGCGAGCTCGAGGGCCAGCTCGACGCCGCGCTGCGAGCCGGCTCGACGGCCGCCCTCGTCGGGCTGGCGTTCGTGGCAATCGTCCGGGAAGGCCTCGAGACGGCCCTCTTCCTGCTGGCCCTGTTCCGCTCCGCGGCCGCCACGGGCCAGCTGTCGCCGGAGCTGCCGATCGCCGGTCTGGCCGGATTGGCGGTTGCCGTCCTGCTCGGCGCGGCGATCGTGCGCGGAGCGATCCGACTGAACCTGCGCCGCTTCTTCAGCGTGACCGGGGTCGTGATCCTGTTCGTCGCGGCCGGCCTGGTCGCCTCCGCGATCGGGGCGTTCGTCGATGCCGGCTGGCTGCCAACCGGAGCGCCGGCCCTCAACCTGAGTGGCCTGCTGCCCGAGACGAGCCCGATCGGCGCCCTGCTCGCCGGGATGTTCGGCTACCGGGCCCAGCCGACGGTCCTCCAGCTGGTCGGCTACTTCGGCTACCTGGTGCCGGTGCTTGCCCTGTTCCTGGCCGGCGATCGCCTCCGGCTCTTCCGACGACCCCGGTTCGCCTGAGTGCCCAGCCACGGACGCCGAGGGGCGATGCTCACCGCAGCCGCCGCCTTCCTTGGGCTGGCTGCCGTGCTTGGCGCCTGCTCGGCCGGGCCGGCGGCCACGGACCCAACAGGCTCGGCAGGAACAGGCTCAGCAGGAACGGGCTCGGCAGGAACGGGTCCGGCGAGCTCGAGCGGAACGGGTCAGGCGGGCCCGGGCGGATCGGGTTCGCCCGCCGCCGTGCCGTCGGTCCGCCAGGTCCAGGTCTCGATCAGCGACGCCGGCTGCTCGCCCCAGGCTCTCAGCCTGCCGTCCGGGCCGACGACCTTTGTCGTCACCAACAGCGGCTCAAGCAGCGTCCTTGAATACGAGATCGAGCAATCCGGGCGGATCATCGGCGAGGTCGAGAACGTCATCCCGGGGATCGATCGAACGTTCACGCTCAACCTCAAGCCGGGTGCCTACATCCTGAACTGTCCGGGCGGGACGTCGGCCGCGACCGGAACCCTGACCGTCACGGAGTAGATCCAGATGACCTCGTGCCGCACCGCCGGCCTCGCGCTGGCCGCCCTGGTCCTCGTCGCGGCCTGCGGCGGTAGCGCCACCCCGATTCCGATCGCGAGCAGCGTCCCAGTCGTGGGCTCGACCGGCCCGGAGGCCAGCATTCCCACGGCGGCCGATGCCGTGTCGACCTATCGGGCCTACATCGAGATGAACACCGACCTCCTCGTCACCCGGACCAAGGCGTTCACCGATGCCGTGATCGCCGGTAAGCTGGCTGAGGCGAAGGCGCTCTACGCTCCGGCCCGTGAGCCGTACGAGCGGATCGAGCCGGTCGCCGAGGTCTTCGGCGACCTGGACCCAGCGATCGACGCCCGGATCAACGATGTTCCGGCCGGCGGCACGTTCACCGGCTTCCACCGGATCGAAGAGGCGCTCTGGACGAAGAACTCGACGGCCGGCATGGCCCCGATCGCGAAGAAGCTGCAAGCCGACGTCATCCAGCTCCAGGCCCTGGTCAAGACCGTCGACCTCGACCCCGCGACGATCGCCAACGGCGCGGTCGGGCTGCTCAACGAAGTCTCCTCGTCGAAGATCACCGGCGAGGAGGACCGCTACTCGCACACCGACCTGTGGGACTTCGAGGCGAACGTGGTCGGCGCGCAGGAGGCCTGGAACTCGGTCAAGGCCTTCGTGGTCGCCCGCTCGCCCGACCTGGCGGCGACGATCGACAGCGGCTTCGCGGCCGTCCTCGCGGGGCTCGATCCGTTCAAGAAGGGCGATGGCTTCGTCTCGTACACCGTCCTTAAGCCGGCCGACACGTTGGCATTGAGCCAACTGATCGACGCCCTGGCGGATCCGCTGTCGCAGGTCGCGGCGATCGTCGTCACGGCGCAATGACGGCCGGTCCGGCGATCAGCCGGCGGCGCCTGCTGGCCGGGGGCCTGGCCGCCGGCGCGGGGTTCGCCGTCGGTGGGCTGGGTGGCTTCGGCGTGGCCCGGGAGAGCCAGGCCGCAGATCCGCAAACCGTCGTCGAGCCTTTCTATGGCGTTCACCAGGCCGGCATCGCGACCGCCGCCCAAGAGCGAATCCAGTTCGCCGCGTTCGACGTCCTGACCTCAAAGCGCGACGAGCTCCAGGCCCTGCTCCGGAGCTGGACCTCCGCCGCGGCGCTGATGGCCACCGGCAAGCCGGTCGGCGATCCGGCCGGCGACCCGAACGCGCCACCCATCGACACGGGCGAGGCGCTCGAGCTCGGACCGGCCCGCCTCACCCTCACCTTCGGCTTCGGTCCAAGCCTGTTCGCCGGCCCGGGGCCCGATCGCTTCGGCCTCGCCGCCCTCCGACCGGCGGCCCTGGCCGACCTGCCGCCGTTCGCCCACGACGAGCTCGATCCGACGATCAGCGATGGCGACCTGTGCGTCCAGGCCTGCGCTGAGGATCCGCAGGTCGCCTTCCACGCGATTCGCGACCTGGCCCGGATCGGGCGGGGAACCGTGGCGATCCGCTGGGCCCAGCTCGGCTTCGGCCGGACCTCGAGCACCACTGCGGCCCAGGCCACCCCGCGCAACCTCCTCGGCTTTCTCGACGGCACGAACAACGTCCACGGCGACGACCAGCCAACGATGGATGCCAACATCTGGGTCGCCGCGGGAGACGATCCGCCCTGGATGCGTGCCGGGACGTACCTCGTCGCCCGCCGGATTCGAATGCGGATCGAGGCCTGGGACCGCGATAGCCGGGGTGACCAGGAGGCGACGATCGGGCGGCACAAAGTGAGTGGTGCGCCGCTCGGTGGCGTCAACGAGCGCGACACGGTCGACCTCGCCGCACTCGGTCCGGATGGCAAGCCGGTGATCCCGATGGCTGCCCACATCCGGCTGGCCGCCCCGGCCACGAACGGCGGGATCCGGATCCTGCGCCGGGGCTACTCGTTCACCGACGGGATCGACAGCCTGACTGGCCAGCTCGACGGCGGCCTCTTCTTCGCCTGCTTCCAGCGCGATCCGCGGACCGGCTTCGTGCCGGTCCAGACCCGGCTCGCCGCGTCGGACGCGCTGAACGAGTACATCGTTCACGTCGGCAGCGGCCTGTTCGCCGTTCCGCCCGGGATCGCCGAGGGCGGCTACATCGGGCAGACGCTGTTCGGCTAGATTCCGGGCCGGGGGTTGGGGGTTCCACGGAGGGCGTCATGCGGATTCTGCTGGTCGGTGCCGGAGGGGTTGGCGGTGCCGTCGTGCCGATCGCCGCGCGACGCTCGTTCTTCGATCGGATCGTCGTCGCCGACTACGACCGGGCCCGTGCCGAGCGGGTGGTCGAATCCGTCAGCCGCTCGGGGCGCGAGTCGCGCTTCGTGGCCGTTCGCGTCGATGCCTCGGACCCCGACGAGATTGCTGCCTTGTGCCGCGAGCACGAGATCACTCATGTCCTGAACGCGGTCGATCCCCGTTTCGTGATGCCGATCTTCGAGGGCGCACTGGCCGCTGGGGCGAACTACCTCGACATGGCGATGTCGCTCAGCCATCCCCATCCCGAGAAGCCGTACGAGCTGACCGGCGAGAAGCTGGGCGACGCGCAATTCGCCAGGGCTGACGCCTGGACCGCGGCCGACCGGCTGGCGCTCGTGGGGATCGGCGTGGAGCCAGGGCTGTCGGACGTATTTGCCCGCTATGCGGCCGATCACCTGTTCAGCGAGATCGACGAGCTCGGCGTCCGCGACGGCGCGAACCTGGTCGTGGCCGGCTACGACTTCGCCCCGTCGTTCTCGATCTGGACCACGATCGAAGAGTGCCTGAATCCGCCGGTGATCTGGGAGGAGGGCCGCGGCTGGTACACGACGCCGCCCTTCTCGGAGCCCGAGACGTTCGACTTCCCCGAGGGGATCGGGCCGGTCGAGTGCGTCAACGTCGAGCACGAGGAAGTCCTGCTCATGCCGCGCTGGGTCAAGGCCAAGCGGGCGACCTTCAAGTACGGCCTCGGTGACGAGTTCATCAACGTCCTCCAGGTCCTCCACAAGATCGGGCTGGATTCGACCCGCAAGATCCGGGTCGGCGGGGCCGAGGTCTCGCCCCGGGATGTCGTGGCCGCCTGCCTGCCCGATCCGGCCACGCTCGGCGACAAGATGTCGGGCAAGACCTGCGCCGGGCTGTACGTGACCGGCAAGGGCCTCGACGGCGCGCCGCGCTCCGTCTACCTCTACCACGTCGTCGACAACGCCTGGTCGATGGCCGAGTACGGCTCGCAGGCCGTCGTCTGGCAGACGGCGATCAACCCGGTCGTGGCCCTCGAGCTGCTCGCTGCCGGCACCTGGAAGGGGAGCGGCGTGCTCGGCCCTGAGGCCTTCGATGCGGTCCCGTTCCTCGACCTGCTGACCGCGTACGGCTCCCCGTGGGGCATGCGCGAAGGCGGCTGACCGCCGGTTTCGGGTTGGCCGCGGGTGCCTAGCCCGGGCTCGTGCCTCTGGCCNNCCCCCGCCCGCCTCTGAGCGCTCGGATATGACGACCATGCTTAACCGACGGGTTTACGCGCCGGTCCGGCCCATTCGGGGACCAGTAACGGCCTGAATATCACGACTATTCGTAGAAACGGGCTTGAAGGGCCGATCCGAACGTCAAGACGTGCGAGCGGCCGTCCCAACCTCGTCGCTTAAGCATGGTCGTCATACCGAGGCCCCCAGCGCTTGCCCATGCCGGCGGTGCCTCGCACCGGCGGGCTCGAACCCGCGACTGGGCACGCGCCGACGCCGGATCCGGCGGGTGTTCGGGCGCCTCAGACCAGATTTCAGGTCGGCGATCCGCTTTACGCAGCCCTTACAGGGGCCGGTGGAGGGGCTGACGACCGACTGACAGGCTGGGTCCACGGCAACGAAAAGCCGCGGTCATGCAACGAGGACCAGCCATGTCAGTACGCACCTCGCTCCGCCTCGGATCGGCCCTGCTCGGGCTGAGCCTGGTCGCGGCGGCCTGTTCCGGCGCGGCCGGCGCGGGCGGCAACACCGGTACGGCGGCCGGCGGCGGGAACGGGAGCTCAGGTTCGACCCTCGGGTCCGATACCAATGGATCGGGCAACGGAGCATCAGCTTCGGCGGAGCCCACCTTCGACCTGGGCAGCCTGCTCAGCCCCGACCCGGCGCAGAACGGGACACCCGGAACTTCGCCCGCACCGGGCGAGAGTTCGGCGCCCATCGCCCAGCAGCCGACCCAGAAGCCGGCCGGCACGCCGCCGCCGATCTCGACCGCGAAGGCAAGCAGCCTTCTCTCGCAGGTGGACAGCTTGCTCAACCAAGTGAACGGTGAGCTGTCGAATGCCGACGCCGCCGCGAACAACCCAGGAGAGTGACCTCGATGAACTTCCACGTCTCGCCCCGGCTAGGCCGGGTCACCCTCGCCCTGGGGGCCGCCGGCCTCCTCGCGATCGGCTCGTTCTCGTCGGTCTACGCCGCCGACCCCTCGACAAGCACCAACTCGACGACCGTCGCCGGCACCCATCGCTTCTGCATCCCCGAGTGGGCTGCCGTCGTGGCCCATCCGGGCAACGTCGACATCCTGCGCGCAGCCGGTGACTGCGAGATCAACCGACGCTTCGTCACCCTCGATGGCCTGACTTACCTGGTCAACCACTCGACCGTCCTGACCGCCCAGGACAAGATCGACCTGCTCAGCGGTGGCTCGGTCAACCCGGCCTCGTTCGTAAGCGAGCACGCCGGCCTGACCACCCTCAAGGCCTCGATCGACGCCGACACGACGATCCCGACCCTGCGCACGGACATCGGCAAGGTCGCACCGGACTACCGGGTCTACCTGCTGGTCGTCCCGAAGACCCACCTCGTCTCGGCCGCCGATGGCGCCGCCAAGACCTCGGCCCGCTTCGTGCCGCTGGCCAGCGAACTCCAGAACTTGATCACCCAGGCCAAGGACGATGGCAAGGATGTCACCGCCGCCCAGGCCAAGCTCGATGACCTGAAGGCCAAGGTTGGCCAGGCCAACGGCCTGATCGCCCCGGTCGTCGGGACGCTGATGCCACTCAGCCCTGCCGAATGGAACAGCGGGGCCGCCAAGTCGGTCATGCAGACCGCCCGCCAGTCGCTCCACCAGGCGCGAACCCTGCTGGTCGATGCCCGCCAGGACGCGCACCAGATCATCGTCCTCCTCGGCAGCTAGCCAACCGAGGGCAGCGCCCCTCGACGAACCGAACCAACAACAGCAGCGCCCCGGCCGTCAGCCACGACAGCCGGGCGTTGCGATTCGCCGTCAGCGCACGTTCAGGCTGATCTGGTATAGACGTAGCCATGCGTTCCAACCCGGCGCCTGCTCGCCGGGCCGGCGCGTGGCTCTCGCGCGACCGGATCAGCGCCGCCGGCGTCGCGCTGGCCCTGATCGTGGTCCTGGCCGGCTTCCTGGAGCTGTTCGCCCTCGACCGCGAAGGCGGGTCGAACCTGTACTACGCGGCGGCCGTCCGGAGCATGCTGGCGAGCCCGGCGAACTTCTTCTTCGGCTCGTTCGATCCGGGCGGGTTCATCACCCTCGACAAGCCGCCGCTCGGCTTCTGGTTCGAAGTGCTCTCGGCGCGGATCTTCGGCTACTCCGGGGTCAGCCTGCTGCTGCCCGGCGCCGTTGCCGCGATTGCCTCGGTCTGGCTGATCGCGAGGCTCGTCGGGCGGCACTTCGGGCAGCTCGCCGGCCTCGTCGCGGCGCTGGTCCTGGCCGTGACCCCGATCTCGGTCGCGACAGCCCGCAACAACACGGTCGACAGCCTGCTGGTCCTCTTCGTCCTCCTCGCGGTCTGGGCCGTCCATCGCTGGGGTGATACCGGCCGCCTGCGCTGGCTCGTCGCGGCCGGCGTCCTGGTCGGGCTGGGCTTCAACGTGAAGATGCTCGAGGCCTATCTGGTCGTGCCCGGGATCGCGCTGGCGGTCCTCGTCGATCGTCGCTGGGGCGTGGTCAAGAGAATCGGCCATCTCGCCGTGTCGGCCGTCGCGATGCTCGCGGTCTCGTTCTCGTGGGTCCTGGCCATCGACGCGATCCCGGTCGCCAGCCGGCCGTTCATCGGCGGCAGCACCGTCAACTCGGCGCTCGACCTGGCCCTCAACTACAACGGGATCGAGCGCCTGGCCGGCGGCCAGACGTTCCCCAACCTGGGCCGGGTCGGTCCGCTCCGCCTGGTCGACCCTTCGCTCTCAGGCCAGATCGGCTGGTGGCTGGTCCTGGGCCTGATCGGGACGGCCGTCGCCGTGTTCGAGCTCCGCCGTCGGCCGGCGCGCCGCCGCTTCGTCGTGCCGCTCGCGCTGTGGGCCGGCTGGTTCCTGCCGGCCGCTGCGTTCTTCAGCATCGCCCGCTTCTGGCACCCGCACTACCTGGTCATGCTCGCGCCGCCGATCGCGGCCCTGACCGGGGCGGGCAGCGTGGCCCTCCTGCGGGCATGGCGGCGGGCCGGCTCGAGCGGCTGGCTCCTGCCCCTGGCGGTGGCCGCCGCGGGGATCGTCGAGGCGACGATCGTCGGCCTGTCACGGGGCTTCGACTGGCTGCAGGCCATCGTGGTCGTCGTGTCACTGGCCCTGGCCGGCGGCCTGCTCCTGGTCCGGGCCGGGGTCGGCACGATCGAGCGCGACCGGCTGACCGGGCGGGGCCTGGCCGCGGCGGCGGTGCTGGTGCTGGCGCTCGCGCCCTTGAGCTGGTCAGCCTGGACCACCTTCCATCCGCCGGGCGACACGCTGCCGATCGGCGGGCCGCCGCTCACGGGCGCAGCGAACCAGGGCGGGTTCCTGGGCCTGCCCGGCGCAGGACCGACCGGCAATCCGACCGGCCCGGCTCCCGGAGGAGCGTCGTCGGCGCTCGTCCAGTTCGCCCTGGACCACGCTCATGACGCGACGTTCGTGCTGGCCACGGCCAGCGCCCAAGAGGCGGCCCCGATCATCATCGCGACGGGCCTGCCGGTGATGACCCTGGGTGGCTACAGCGGCGACGACCAGACCCTGACGGTCGAGCAATTCAAGGCACGGCTACTGGCGGGCAACGTGCGCTACGTGCTGGTCGGCGGCTTCGGCGGCGGCAACTTCGGCGGGGCCAACGTGGTGATCCGCTGGGCCCGCACGGCCTGCGCGCCGGTCCACGGCGCTCTGAGCGGGGTGATCGTCGACTGTCAGTCCGCGTCGAGCAGCTCGAGCACGGCTCCGAACGTCTCGATCGAGTCGCGGGTGATCGGGTCGAGGACGAGCTGGACCGCCCCGATGCCCGCCCGGGCGTAGGCCCGCAGCGCGTCGGCCATCACCTCGGCCGAACCGGCCAGGGCGGGGATCCGGCTGGCGCTGTCGCTGCCGGCGAAGCGGCCGGTTCCGGCCGGCATCTGGACAAGGACCGCCACCGTTCGCTCGATCTCTGCCGGATCCCGGCCGCCCGCCCGCGCGGCGGCATCGACGATCTCGCGCAGCGGCGCCACGCCCGCGGACCGATTGCCGGTGGCGTCGTACCAGGCGTTCCAGGCATCGATGTGCGGGGCGGCGATCTGGAGCATCCGCTCACCAGACGAGCCGAGCAGGATCGGCGGCCCACCAGGGCGGGCCGGGCTGGGCTTCAGCTCGCAGTCGCGGGCCTGGTAGTAGACGCCGTCGAAGTCGATCGAGCCCTCGCGGAGGAGGGTCCGGATGATCGTGAACGCCTCCTCGAAGCGGCTGATCCGGTGGTCGAACGGGAAGCCGAAGGCGCGGTACTCGGTCTCGTTCCAGCCGGCGCCCAGGCCCAGGATCAGCCGGCCGCCGCTGATCTCGTCGACCGTCGCGGCCTGCTTGGCGAGCATCGCCGGGGCGTGGAAGCTGGTCGAGGCGACCAGCGGGCCGAGGCTGATTCGGCTGGTCGAGGCGGCGATCGCGGCCAGCATCGTCCAGCACTCCCATGGCCCGCGGGTCTCGACGATCCCCGGCCAGCGGTAGAGCAGGTGGTCGCCGATCCAGACCGCGTCGAAGCCGACGTCCTCGATCGCGCGGGCCATCGCCAGCAGCTCCGGCCAGCGGACGACCCGCTCAACCTCGGGCAGCTGGATGCCGACCTTCAAGGGGCGGGTCATTGGGCGGCGATCTCCCTCAATCGACTCCTGTCAACAGCCTGCACGCATCGGGAGTGTACCCGTCCACCCCGGACCCGGACCCTTTGAGCGGACCTTCTACCGTACCCGGACCAAACCTTCGTGTGCTGTCGGATGGCCGGCCCGGCCGGGCACGATGGTCGCGAACCAGATCGCTCGAGGTCACGATGTTCATCCACTTCACAGGCTTTGCCGGCGACTGCCTGATCAACGGAACACTGGACCTTCGGGCGCCCCGCTTGACGGACCAGCTCAACGCCGATCGGCTCGTCCACCTCGTCGATGTCGAGCTCGAAGACCTCGACAACGCCCGACGGATCACCTCGCCCGACTTCACGATCGATCGCAGCCAGCTGTGTGCCGTCCGGGTGACCGGGCCACGCGGCTCGCGTGCCCTGCGGATCGCCACAGCGCCCCATCGCCTGCGCGCCCAGATTGGCCCGTACACGATCCTCGGCCGGCTGCACGAGCCGGTCGGGATCGACCCGCTGGCGACGTTCGAGGAGCGCGACCTGATGGTGCCCCTGACCGACGCGACGATCGCGTTCATGGTCGGCGGCGTGCTCGACGTCCGGGACTGGTCGACCCTGGTGATCAACCGCGAGCTGGCCAGCTGGTACCGCGCGGCCGAGGGAGATGACGAGCCGATCGCAGCCGTGCCATCCGAGGCGCTGGCGCCGGTCGTCGGCCCGAGCTCGAAGGTCCTGACCCTACAGGCCGGCGATCGACCGCGACGGCATACGGGGACCCCGTCGCGCGGGCCCAAGTCCCGCTAGGTCGAACGACCCGAGCTCCAGCCAGCGGACCACCCGGCCGCGCTGGCCGCGCCACGGCTCGAGCAGCTCGAGCATTCGGTCGTCGCTCCCCGGCCGCTCGCCGGCCAGCACCCAGCAGACCAGATTCGGCAGGTGGTAGTCGCCGACGCTGACCGCGTCAGGATCACCGAACGCGGCCCGGCCAACCTCGCCCGCGGTCCACGGCCCGATCCCCGGGATCGCCTGCAGCCGCCTGCCTGCCTCCGCCGGGTCAAGCTCATTCAGTGCCTCGAGCTGACGGGCTGATCCTGCCAGCCGGCGGAGCAGGTCGGCCCGCCGGCGCTCCAACCCGAGCGGGTGGAAGGCGTAGTAGGGGAGGGCCGCCAGCCGCTCGGCCGAGGGTGCCAGGCGCAGCCCGAGCGGCCCCGGTGCGTCCTCCCCGTGAGCCCGGATCAGTGCGCGATAGACCCGGCGCGCCTCGTCGCCGGTGATCTTCTGCTCCAGGACGACCGGCACGAGCGCTTCCAGCACGGCGTCGGTCCGTCCGAAGCGGACGCCCGCGTACCGCCGCGCAAGCTGGTTCAGGAGCGGGTGATCCGGCCGAAATGCTGAGGGATCGTCCTCGAGGCCCAGCAACCCTCGCGCATGAGCCACGGCCCAGGCCGCGCCAGGACCCCAGGCCCGGACGCGAACCGACCCGCCGCTGATCGCCAGCTCCTCGCTGGCCGGGCCCTCGGGCGTTAGGGTGGCGCGCTGGAACCGATCGGCTTCCATCCGGATCGTCGGGTCGCCCCGGCCATGGGCCAGCGGTCCGAGCGTCAGGGCCAGGTCGTACGGGCCCTCGATCGGCAGGGTTGCCTCGGCGTCGGGTGCCGAGATCGTCGGTCGACTCATCGGCGGGCATGGTAGCGTCCGACTCGAATGAGCGAGCGATCACGCCGGTCCGCCGTTGCCCTCGGCTGGCTGGCCGCGGGTACGCTGGTTGGGGCGCTGCTCGCCGCCTGCGGCCCGAGCGCTCCGACGCCCGTGCCCGGAGCCGTTCCCGTGACGTTCATCTATTCGATCGTTGGCCCGAGCGTTGGGGTGGCCCACACGACCCACTTCCAGCTGCTCGACGCCCAGAACAAGCTGCTGACCGAGATGATCATGCAGCCGGCCGGCAACGTCGACACGACCACGATCTCGCTCACCCCCGGGATCTACTCGGCAATCTCATGGGACGAAGAGCCCGGTTCACCGGCACCGTCCGTCTCGGCGAAGTGCGGCTCCGTGTTCACGGTCGATCCGGGCCTGGCCCTGGTCGTCACGATCGAGTCATCGCGGGTCAACGCCTGCCTGACCGACACGAGCGAACCTGGCGCCTCGCAGACCCCCAGCGATACCGATTCGCCGGGACCAACCGCGTCCGATCCAGGCCCGTCCTAGGGATCCGCAGGTCATCTTGGATGGGTTTGGTCAGGAGTAGTAGCTGCGACCCGACGAACGGAGTTCCTGTGCGACGGCCTCGATGGCTTTCCCGACGGAGGCAGCGTCGGTATCGCCCTTCACGAGGGCCTGGACCTGGTTGCTGATCTCCACGTCGATCTCCGGCTCCCACAGCCAGTTGAGTGACGTGATGGCGTCATCGAACATCGGCAGGAACTCGCGCGCCACTGGGTCGTGGATCGCGACGTTCGAGGCCGAGATCGGCGAGTAGGACTGCAGGCCCTCGACAACCGCCTGGTCGATTTCGGGCCGACTCGCGTACTCAAGGAAGGCGTAGACGCTCTCCCGGCTCGCAGCCGCCTTGGCCGGCAGCGCGACGGCGGCATAGGAAATGATCGAGCGAGCCTTCGAGGTCTCATCAATCAGGGGGAGCGGGGCCACGTGCAGGTCGAAGGGGACCGTGGGCCTGCCTGCCTGTAGCTGCGCCAGCAGCCAGGTGCCGTTGTAGGTCGTGGCCGCCTTTCCCTCGAGCATCAGCAGTTGCATCGTCGCGTAGTCCGTGGCCCCGGACCCATCGAGCAGGACGCCCGACGTTCTGAAGTCGGCGATCGTCTGGAAGGCCTCGGTCCATTCGGGGCTGTCGTATCTGATCTCGCCCTTGATCGTCCGTTCCACGAAGTCCAGCGGGTCGCCGGAACGCTCTGCGATCATGGGCAGCAGCCACATGACGAGCAACGGGTTGAACGGGGCATCACCGGCGCAGTGCACGAGCGGTGCTGCGCCGAGCGCCGACAGAGGCTTGACCATCGCCTTGAGGTCAGCGATCGTCCTCGGGGCCTCCAGACCTGCCTGGTCGAGCAACGCCTTGTTGTAGTACAGACCCGTGGTCTGCATGCCTCGGCTCAGGGCTAGGGGAACAGCTCTGGTGGTTGTCTGCCCGAGACCTCCGATATGGAAACGCTGTGGCACTCGGGCGAGCACGTCGGCCATCCTGGGATCAGCGCCGAGGTCCGCGAGCAGGCCGTCGCGCGTCCAGGCCCGAACGAACAAACCATCGAGTGTGACCAGTCCCACGGGCTCGCCGGACTCCAGCGTTGCCCGCGCGAGCCGATCCCACTCGGGGCCCAGGCCTGGGAGCACCCGGATGTCCCACTCGATGGCGGGGTGCTGCGCCTTGAAGTCGTCGTAGACCTTCTTCAGCGCCGGCTCGCTGCCCGGATCGCCGCCGCCGGTCAGGACCGTGATGGGACCGGACAGGGCCAGCGTGGTTGAGGCTGGAGAGGCCGCCCGGGTACCGTCCGCGCCCGAAGCGACCGGGGCTCCTTCGCTTCCGCTCGGCGCGGCGCAGGCAGCCAGCAACGGTGCAAGCGCGCCACCGGCGGCGATGAGAGCGCCGAGCTTGAGCACGTCCCGGCGACCGAGGGCCTGGTTCCAGGTACTGTCGCGAGTCGGTTGAACCGGC
Source organism: Chloroflexota bacterium (assembly GCA_003169655.1). GTDB lineage: Bacteria > Chloroflexota > Limnocylindria > Limnocylindrales > CSP1-4 > Palsa-1033. Next base: position 2,978 of record PNAZ01000162.1, on the reverse strand, counting down.
TCCAGAAGGCTGCTCCTCGTTGACCCTGCGATCGGAACNNGGAGTTGTGATGGTCCAGGCGGATCGCCTCGCGGGCCGAAGCCCATCCGGCCCCGGTGGTTCCTTCCGCGTCCCTTGGTGGTGATCGGGTCGCATCCGCGCAGGGCGTTTCTTCGTCGCTCGCACCGGGAAGGCGCGATCGACTTCCTGTTCATCCTGCCGACGCTGGCGCTCCTGGCCGGTTTCTTGTTCTACCCGCTCGTCTACGGCCTCGTGCTCAGCGTCCATGACACCAAGGGCTTCGACCTCACGAGCTTCGTGGGCCTCGATCACTACGCCCATGCGATCCTAGGCGACGCGGTCTTCCACCAGGCCCTGCTGAACACGATCCTGTTCACCGCTGCAGCCGTTGTGCTCCAGACGGGACTCGGCCTCTCTCTAGCCGTCCTCGTCGCTGATGTGAAGCGCGGCAGGACCCTCCTGCGCCTTGCCTTCTTTGTGCCGTTCGTCCTTGCCTCGGTGGCGGTCGGCGCTGTCTGGAAGTTCCTGTACGCGCCCTACTTCGGGGTCGTGCCGACCGTCGGCTCAGCGCTCGGGTTGAGCACCCAGACCTTCGCGCCACTCGGGGATGCTCACTGGGCCCTCTGGGCGATCATGGCCGCCTTCCTGTGGCGGTTCGCCGGCTTCACGATGGTGGTCTATCTCGCGGCGATCCAGGCGCTCCCGCATGAGTACTACGAACATGCTCACCTGGAAGGTGCGGGCAGGTTCCAGCAGTTCCGCCTGGTCACCTGGCCGCTGTTGTGGCCACAGACGTTCGTGCTGGTGCTGCTGACCACGCTCGGGACCCTGCGGATCTTCGACATGGTCTGGCTGATGACCCAGGGTGGTCCCTCGCACGCCACCGAGACCGTCGCCACGGACATCTACTCGACCGCATTCCGGTTCCTCAACGTCGGCTACGCGCAGGCGATGGCGATGGTCCTGCTGGTCGTGATCCTGCTGATGACCGTCGTCGAGTATCGGCTCCTCAATCGGCGCGCCGAGGCGGTCAGCTCGTGACGAGATTGCCGCGCCTTCGATGGTCCACGGCGCTCCTCAGCGGTCTGGCCGTCATCTGGCTCTACCCCGTCGCCTGGACGCTGTCGAACGCGATCAAGTCAAGCGCCGACATCTATCGCGCTCCGTGGGACGTGCCCTGGCCGCCCGCCATCGGGAACATCGGTGCCGCCTGGAGCCGCGGGCAGCTTGGCGTCGCGCTGGCGAACTCGACGTTTGTCACCGCGCTGACGGTGGCTGGCGTCCTGGTACTGTCGGTCAGCGGAGCGTATTCGCTCACGCGGCTGCGGCCGCCCCGCCGAGCATTGCTCCTGATCCTGGTCCTGGCCCCGCTGATCATCCCGACCGAGGTCCTCATCGTTCCCCTGTTCTCGATGTTCCGCGCCCTTGGCTTGATCAACAGCCTGCCCGGCCTGGCCCTGACCAACATCGTCGGGAGCGTCTCGTTCGCCACGGTGATCCTGACCGGCTATTTCCGGACGATCCCACAGGACCTGATCGACGCCGCCAGGGTCGACGGAGCCGGCCGCCTTCAGGTCCTGCTCCGGATCGTGGTCCCGCTCGCACGGCCGGGGATCCTGGCCGTGGCGATTCTCGTTGCGGTCCTGACCTGGAACGACTTTGCCGGACCACTCGTGCTGATCCAGAAGCCCGATGCGTTCACGGTCCAGCTCGCCCTGACCCGGTTCTCCACGCTCTACGCCACGGACCAGGGGCTGACCTTCGCCGGGATGGCGATCGTGATCCTCCCGCCGCTGCTCCTCTTCCTGGTATTCCAACGCAGCTTCATCCAGGGCCTGACCGCCGGGGTCGTCCGGCACTGACAGGACCGGGCTTCCCAAACCGAAACAGGGCCCAGCGGGCCCTGTTTCGGTAGTCCAGCACGGGAGGCCCCGGAGACGGACTCCGAGGCCCCTTGGGGTCAGCCGGCGGCGTAGGTTGGCGCGATCCCCAGCTCCCGGCTTTCGGGCGCGAGGACCGGGGAGCTCTTGAACCCCTTGAAGGTCAGGTACAGGCCCAGGAACAGCTCCCAGATGAACTCCGGGGCGGTCGCGACGCCCTGCACCGCGGAGCCCTGCGGGATGATCCCGAGGAGCACGGCGACCGCGGCAGCCACGAGGAGCGGACCTCCGACGAGGCCGAACAGTGCCATCCGCCGCCCCACGAGGCCGGACCGGTACATCAGGTAGCCCAGGATCGCCCCGGTCCCGATGCCGTCGGCGAAGCTGGGGCCGAGCAGGAACGTCCAGTCATGGATGGCGCGCAGCGTCTTGCCGATCGTGACGAGGGTCGCGGCGTCGGCGCCGGCCGCCTGCTCACGCAGGGTCACGATGGCCAGCAGGCTGAGCAGGCCGATCAGGATGAAGACGCCCTCGACGATGCGCTCGGCGACGTAGCCCAGGGCGAGGCCTTCGTTCTGCCGCTTGAGCAGCGGGAACAACACGACGGCGCAGCCGATGTTGGTCACGATGAGGACCAGCTCCAGGAACGCGCCCAGGAAGACGCGGCTGTCGGAGCCGGAACCGGTGATGTAGTTGGCATCACTCAGGATCGGGCCATACGCGAAGACGGCGCCGATCGAGGTGATGAAGGTCAGGAGGAACAGCACTCCTACGGCGAGTGCGGTCTTTCGGGCTGAGGTCATGGAGGCAATCCTTTCGTTGATGAGGGCCGGCTGGCCCGACTGGTCTATCGAGGTTGGTTGACGGCCCCGTCGGCTGGATCTGGCTCGATGCGGATCACCGAGACCAGCGACAGGCCGGTGTCCCGGACCCGCTGGAGCAGGCCATGCAAGGCGGCCTGGTCGGGGATCGGGCCCCGGAGGATCGTGGTGCCGTCGCTCGCACGGCTGAGGCTGAGGCCGTCAAACCAGGCGGCCCAGCGGCCGTCGAGGTGCCCCTTGAGGCGGATCTCGTAGCGTCCGGCCTCGTGCTGATCGG
>PNAZ01000139.1:4486-7593 GCA_003169655.1 Chloroflexota bacterium | reverse complement strand
TTCCCGGCGGCCCACGGCCGCCTGGCGGAGCGGATCGTCGAATCGGGTGGGACGCTCGTCTCCGAGCTGCCGCCCGACGCCGTGCCGACGCGCGGCACGTTTCCTCGCCGCAACCGGGTGATCAGTGGCCTGGCGGACGCGACGATCGTGGTTGAGGCGGCCACCCGGAGTGGCGCCCTGATCACCGCGGCCTGGGCGCTTGAGCAGGGCCGCGAGTGCTTCGCCGTCCCCGGCTCGATCGACGCGCCGGCCTCGGCCGGCTGCCTGGCATTCCTGCGCGAATATCCCGGCCAGGTCCGGATCGTGGCCGGGATCGCCGAGCTGATCGAGGACCTTGGCCTGGCCGGCCGGCCTTCGGTTGACCGGGGGCGCTCCAATGATCGTCCGTCTGCGCAGGCTCCGGGACCCACGTCCGCGGCCGGCCTGGCCTCGCTCGGGGCCGCCGAGCGAGCCGTGGCAGGGGCGCTGATCGGCGGATCGGCGACGGTCGATGACCTCGCCCAGGCTGCGAACCTGGCCGTCGCGACCGTGCTCGGGACCCTGACCGTCCTCGAGCTGCGCGGCCTGGTCAGCGCGGGCGGCGGCCGCTATCGCCTCGCCGGGGGGCTGGCTGGAGCTTCTGCGGTGCAGACGGCGCCGGTTGCCCCGTTTCGGCAGCCAGTGCTACGCTGACACGAACGTCCGGGCCCCTGCCCGATTGACAGCCGCACGATGCCGCTGACCCCCAGCAGCTAGCCAGGAGACTGTCTATTGCGAAAGCTCGCAGCCACCGCGCTCGCAATCCCCGTCCTTGCCGCGTTGTATGTGCCGATTCTCCTCCGCCGGAGCGTCGCCCTGCGGCTCGTCGTGGGGCTCGGCGCGGTCGGACTGATCGGGCTCGGCGTGCTGACGTTCCTGTCGCCCCGGCCAACCGCGGCCAAGGCCCCGACCGTCTCGGCTCCGCTCGACGCCGCATCGTTTGCCCAGACCGTCGACGCGGCCCACCGCCTGCATGACCCGATCCGGCTTGGTTTCTCGAGCCCAATGGACGTCGCCTCCGTGGCTGCCACCCTGACGGTCGACCCGGCCACCCCAGTCACGACGAGCTGGGACACGGCCCACCGGACGCTGACGATCAGCCCCCGCGGAATGTGGCAGCCCGGGACCTTCTATACGATCAAGGTGGCTGCCGCGGCCCTTGACGCCGCCGGCCAGCCTCTCGGTCAGGCAGCGCGGGCCCTGTTCAATACTCGGGCAGCCACCGTTGCCCACCTGGCCCTGAGCGGGTCGACGGCCAGCAGTGCATCGTCCTCGACGGCCTTCACTGTCACCTTTGATTCGGCGGTCCCTGCCCCGACGGCCGACGAGCTCCTGGCGATCAGCCCGGCGGTGACCGGCACCCTGACCGACGTCTCGACGACGACCAGTGGCACCTCGATCACCTTCCAGCCCGACCAGCCGCTGACCGCCGGCGTTGCCTACACCGTTGCCCTCCAGCCGGGGATCGTCGATGCCGACGGGTCCTCGGTTGTCGCGCCGGAGCCACTCCAGGTCACGACGGCGGTCCCGCCCCAGGTGGTCCGCTTCCGGCCGCTCAATGGCACGACCGTGGTCCCGCTGGGACAGGTCCTGTCGGTCCGCTTCACGGAGGCGATGGACCCGGCCACAACCGCGACGGCCTTCCAGGCCAAGGTCGGCTCGAAGGTCCTGGCCGGCAAGACCGCCTGGGCGGAGAAGAACACGGTCCTCGTCTTCACCCCCAGCACGCCCCTCGCGAAGGGCAGCGCGGTCGTGATGTCGGTTTCCATCGCGGCCATGTCGGCGACCGGCGTCCCCTTGGCCGCAGCCAAGACCGTCTCGTTCCACACGATCGCCCCGGTCGCACCCGCGGCGAAGGTCAAGTCGAGCAAGCCCAAGAGTGGATCCGGCGGATCGGGCGGCAGCACGGCCGGCGCCGGAGCCTGGCACGCGGTCGAGGTCTACTACCTCGGGCTGATGAACTGCACCCGGGGCGGCGGCTGGGTCCTCTCGTCGGGCAAGTGCAGCAGTCCGGGTGGCAGTGGGGTCAAGCCACTGATCCTCAACGCCGGGATCTCGAACAAGGTCTCCCGGCCGTACGCCAAGCTGCTCGCCACGAAGAACATCTGCAGCCACTTCGCCGACGGCAACCCGGGCGATCGGCTCCACCGGGCGGGCTACCCCGGTGACTACCGCGAGAACATCGGCTGCCGCTCAGCAAGCAGCCCATATGCCTCGGTGCTCGGCACCCACCTCTTCTTCCAGGATGAGAAGCCGTGCGGCGACTACTGCCACTGGGCCAACATCATGGATCCCCGGGTGGACACGGTCGGGATCGGGATCTGGGTGATCGGTGACCGGGTCCGCCTGGTCGTCGACTTCTGGAAGAGTTGACCGACCCGGCCGCGTCCGCTGACGTCCCGGTCGGAGGCGGGCTGCCCCAACGCGACCCGGCCCTGCGCGGCGCTGTCATCCACCTGAACAACGAGCAGCCGGTCGTGGCCGACCTGTTCGAGTACCCGACAGCGCGCGACGTCGCCGTCCTGTGCACCAACGTCCGCACCCAGGACGGCAAGCGACCGATCTTCATCGACCAGAGCGACTCGGTCTTCGTCATCCCCCTGGCGTATGTCCGGTTCATCGAGCTGCCCCGAAGCAGCCCCGGTGGTGACGGCGCGGGCCGGGACTCCAGCCGCGGCCGGTCTGCGCCGGCAGCTCCAGCCGAAGAGGAGATCGAGATCGACGAGGACTTCCTGCGCAAGATCCGGGACGCCTGAATCGCCCCGCGCGTACGCGTGGGCGCGTCCCGCGGCGCCGAAGGCGCAGGTGATCGCCGGCCAAGAATCCGGTGCTAGACTCCCCGACGTCATGAGCGGAAACCTGGTCATCGTCGAGTCGCCGGCCAAGGCGAAGACGATCGAACGCTACCTCGGTCCCGGCTATCGGGTCCTCGCCTCGTATGGCCATGTCCGCGACCTGCCCGAGAAGCTGGGAAAGGATCAGCTGGGCGTTGACGTCGAGCACGATTTCGCGCCGAGCTACGAGATCGTCGCCGACCGGCGCAAGCAGGTCTCGGAGATCGCCAAGGCGGCCAGGACCGCCGACACCGT
>PNAZ01000139.1:0-4475 GCA_003169655.1 Chloroflexota bacterium | reverse complement strand
ATCCGGGAGGCGTTCGCCCATCCCCGCCAGATCGACCTGGACCTGGTCGACGCCCAGCAGGCCCGCCGAATTGTCGATCGGCTGTTCGGCTACACCCTCAGCCCGCTCCTCTGGCGAAAGGTGCGCTCCGGCCTCTCGGCCGGCCGGGTCCAGTCCGTCGCCGTCCGCCTCGTGGTCGACCGCGAGCGCGAGATCCGGGCCTTCACGGCCGTCGAGTACTGGACGATCGAGGCCACCCTCCTGGCCCCGGACCGAACCAAGTTCAGTGCCGACCTGGTCCGGATCGACGGCGACAAGCCGGCGATCGGCGACGAGGCCACGGCGCTCGTCCATGCCGCGGCCCTGCGCGCCAGCCGGCCGGTGGTTCGAGGCGTGGCGGTCAAGCGCTCGAAGCGCAGCCCGGCGCCACCGTTCACGACCTCGACGCTCCAACAGGAAGCGAGCCGCAAGCTCAGCTTCAGCCCGAAGCGGACGATGACCGTCGCCCAGCACCTCTATGAGGGCCTCGAGACGGACGAAGGCCAGGTTGGCCTGATCACCTACATGCGGACCGACTCGGTCGCCCTGTCCGGCCAGGCGATGGGCGAGGCGCGCGACACGATCGCGGCCCGCTTCGGCCAGGACTACACGATGCCCAAAGGCCGTCCGTTCAAGACCAAGACCCGTAACGCCCAGGAGGCCCACGAAGCGATACGACCGACCTCGTTCGGCCGCTCGCCCGACCAGATGGAAAAGGTCCTGCCGCGCGATGAAGCCCGGCTGTACCGCTTGATCTGGCAGCGCGCCCTGGCCAGCCAGATGAAGGAGAAGGAGCTCGAGACGACCAGCGTCGACCTGGGCGCCGACCGCTACGAGCTGCGGGCCACCGCCACCAGGACGGTCTTCGACGGCTTCTCGGCGGTCTACACCGAGGGCCAGGACGACGCGGCCGAGGAGCAGGAGAAGACCCTGCCCGAGCTCAGGCAGGGCGACCAGACCAGCGTCCAGGGCGTCAAGCCGGCCCAGCACTTCACCGAGCCGCTGCCGCGCTACACCGAGGCAACCCTGATCAAGGCTCTCGAGGAGCACGGCATCGGCCGGCCGTCGACGTACGCCGCCACAATCTCCACGATCCTCGAGCGTGGCTACGTCAGCGTGCAGGAGCGTCGCCTGCGGCCCGAGCCCGTCGGCGAGATCGTGACCGACCTGCTGGTGGATCACTTCGGCTCGCTCGTCGATCTCGAGTTCACCGCGCGGATGGAGGACGACCTCGACGAGGTGGCCAGCGGCAAGCGGGCCTGGGTCCCCCTGGTCCGGGCCTTCTACACCCCGTTCGAGGCGACCGTGGCGGCCAAGCAGAAGGAGCTTCGCCCGGCGGACATCGGGTTGGCCACGACGGAGCTCTGCTCGGAGGGCCATCCGATGGTCATCCGGGCCGGCCGCTACGGCGAGTACCTGGCCTGCTCGATGTTCCCAGAGCACAAGGAGACGCGGCCGATCGGCTCCCCGCCGGGCGGCGAGGTGGGCGCCGACGGCCAGCCGGTGCCCGAGCTGGCGGGGGTCGGCGAGGCCTGCCCGAAGTGCGGTGCGACCGAGGGTGGCACGCTCGTCGCCCGGCGCGGCCGGTTCGGGCCGTTCGTCGGCTGCGTCCGCTATCCCGAATGCGACTACATCAAGAAGGACGGCCCGCCGCCGCCCGAGCCACTGCCGTTCGAGGTCGTCTGCCCAACCTGCGGCCAGGGCCACCTGACCGCGCGCCGCGCCCGACGGACCGGTTCGGTCTTCTGGGGTTGCTCGCGCTACCCAAAATGCGATTTCACCACCTCGCGCGAGCCGGTCGGGGCAACCCACGACGTGGACGGCGGACCGGTCGTCCGGAATACCGAGGCCGCGCCGCCCGACGACGGTGCGGTGGGCGCGACGACGACCAAGGCCCACGCCGACACCGGCCTCTGCCTGCGTTGCGGGGCCGCGATCCCGTTGCCCGCCGGTGATCTCGTCGGTCGGGCGCTGCCCGGCGGGCCGGCCGATCCGACGGCCCTCCGGCGCCCCGGCCGGGGCCGGCCGGCGGGCCGGCCGCGAGCGACGGGCGCGCGGACGGGGCGACCTGCAGCGCGCGGCAGCCGGAGCGGCCGGACGCGTGGCTCGGCCACGACCGGGAGCGCACCCGGGGCGTGACCGGTGACGAGGCCCGCGAGCGATTCCTCGACGGGCTGGCCGCCCGCGATGCCTCACCCCATACCCGGCGGGCCTACGCCACAGTTGTCGGCGCGTACCTTGCCTGGCTCGAAGCGCGGTCGATCGATTGGCGGCGTCCGGCGCGAGCCGACCTGCGCACCTACCTGGCCCACCTCGGCGATGGCGTCGCCCGGACCTCGGTCGGCCAGCGTCTCGCCGCCCTGCGCTCGTTCTACCGGTTCACGACCCGCAGGGGGTGGACCGACGGCGACCCGTGGGGCGCGATTGCCACCCCCCGGATGCCCCGCCGCCTGCCGCGCGTCCTCGAGGTGGAAGAGGTCGAGCGGCTGCTCGATGCGATCGACCAGCCCGTGGTCGGTGGCGGTCCGCCCAGCCGTGCTCCAGCCGGACGCGCCCTCGCCACCGCGCTCGCGCTGCGCGACCGGGCGATCGTCGAAACGGCCTACGCGGCCGGCCTGCGGATCAGCGAGCTGGCGGCTGCCAGCCTCGGTACGGTCGACTTGAAACGGGGCGAGATCCGGGTCCTGGGCAAGGGCCGCAAGGAGCGGATCGGCCTGCTCGGCCGTCCCGCCCGGGCAGCCCTGGAGGCCTACCTGGCCGACGGCCGGCCGGTGCTCGTGGCGCGCGCCGATCCGGCGCTGGCCCCCGGCCCGGAGGTCTTCCTGAACCATCGTGGCCGGCCGCTCGGCGTCCGCGGCCTGCGCCTCCGCCTCGACGGCCTGCGTGCCCGGGCCGGCCTGCCCCTCGGCGTCTCGCCGCACACCCTGCGCCACAGCTTCGCAACCCACCTGCTCGATGGCGGGGCCGACCTGCGGGTCGTCCAGGAGCTGCTCGGCCACGAGAGCCTGGCCACGACCCAGATCTACACCCACGTCTCGCCGACTCGCCTGCGGGCCGCCTACGAGGCAGCCCACCCACGCGCCCGACAGGCCCACTGACCCGCCGCGGATGACGGCACCGCGGGGAATTGCCCGAGCTGGGCTGATCGTCACGAGCGCGTTCCTCGTCTCGCGGGTGCTCGGCTCGGTCCGCCTGATCGTGATCGGGGCGACCTTCGGCGCCGGCCCGGATCTGGACTCCTTCCTGGCGGCCTTCCGGATCCCCGACTTCATCTTCCAGCTGGTCGCGGCGGGGGCGCTCAGCTCGGCCCTGATCCCGGTCGTGGCCGGCCTGCTGGCCACCAACCAGGAGGCGCGTGCCTGGCGGGTGGCCTCGACCGTGGCGACCCTGATGCTGGCCGTGCTGCTCGTCCTGGCGGTGATCGTGGCGATCGCCGCGCCAGTCCTGGTGCCGGTGATCACGGCCCACTTCACCCCGGACCAGATCCAGCGCACGATCGAGCTGACCCGGGTGATGCTCCTCAGCCCGATCCTGCTCGCCGGGGGTGCCCTGGCCACCAGCCTGCTCAATGCCCGGGGGCGCTTTGCGGCCTCGGCGGCCGCCCCGATCGTGTACAACGTCGCGATCATCCTGGCGGCAGTCTTCCTGGCGCCCCCGCTGGGAATCGTCGGCCTGGCGATCGGTGTCGTGCTCGGCGCAGCCGGCCATCTCGGGATCCAGCTCGTGCCCCTCCGGGCGACCGGCTTCCGGTTCAGCCCGAACGCAGACCTGTCCGATGCCGACGCGCGCCAGGCGCTCTTCCTGATGGCCCCCCGGGCGGTTGGCCTGGCGGCCAGCCAGCTGACCTTCCTCGTCGCAACGTCGGTCTCGACCGGCCTCGGCGTGGGGGCCGTGACGGCCTTCACCTTCGCCTTCTCGGTCTTCCAGCTGCCGATCGGCGTGATCGNNTGATCCTGTTCGTGATGATCCCGCTGACCGGGCTGGCGATCATCGCCCGGGGCGAGGTGGTCCGGATCCTGTTCGGCTACGGCCGGATGGACGAGGCCTCGATCGAGCACACGGCCACCACGCTCCTGTGGCTGCTCCTGGCGATCACCTCGGAATCGATGATCGCGATCCTCGCCCGGGCGTTCTACGCGGGCCGCGACACCCGCACGCCGGTCATCGCGGCGATCACCGCGGTGGTCTTCAATGTCAGCCTGTCGGTGATCCTGGCCGGACCCTTCGGGTTGGCCGGAATCGGCCTGGCGATCACGGTCGGATCGTGGGTCGAGGCCACCGTTCTGCTGGCGATCCTCGGCTACCGAATGCCCGCCTTCCGGCCCGAGGGCCTGCTCCGGGCCGGGGCGCTGGCGGCCGGAGTGGGCCTGCTGGCGACCGGCGCCGCGTTCGTCTCGGTGCAGGGGTTCATGGCCCTGGTCGGGTCCGGCTCGGGCAAGCTCGAGCTCGTCGTCGAG
>PNAZ01000147.1 GCA_003169655.1 Chloroflexota bacterium | reverse complement strand
CGCCCCGTATGGCGGTCACGGCCGATACCAGCGGGAGCAGATCGACCTCGCGATCAGCACCGCCTACTCTAGGTTCCGGGCCGCGGTTCTTGAGTCGAGGCGAACGGCCGGCCCGGATGCCCTGGTCGCCATCCACTCCGGCTTCTGGGGATGCGGGGCGTTCGGCGGCAACCGGGTCATGATGACGCTGGTTCAGCTCCTTGCGGCTGACATGGCGGGCGTCGCTCGACTCGTGCTCCACGTTGGAGACCCGAGCGGGCGGACCAGTGTGGAACGTGCGCGGGCCCTGGCACCCGATCTTGCCAGCGCGACGAGCGCGACCGAGCTGGTCGCGCGTGCCGAGGCGCTTGGCCTTGTCTGGGGCGGCAGCGACCGCAACTGAACGTGACCGAGCGCGACCCTGACGTTCGGGAGTGTCTCAAGGGCATTGAGTTAGAGGCGCTGCCAGCAATCGACGAGAAGCGAGCTCGCCGGCGTCGGTAGACTCGTCCACGATGGGCGACTGGCACGTCAAGTACGACGGGGTGTGCTCGAGGTGCGGCATCATGCTCCACGCCGGCGACGTCGCCGTCTACGACCGGGCAACGCGCACGATCCACTGCGTCTCGTGCCCGTTCGCTCGCGCTCCCGAGCCGCCTGAGATGGGTGCGGGCGTGGCTGGCCGGTCCGCCCGCCAGGAGCACGAGCGACGCGCCGCGAAGCGCGAGGCCGCGGTCAAGGAGCGTTGGGGCGACCGCATCGGCGGCGTCGTCCTCGCCCTCACCGACGAGCCCCAGTCGACGAGGGCCTGGGCGGTCGGCGCCCGTGGCGAGGAGAAGCTGGCCGAGGCGCTCGACGGCTTCAGCGTGCTGCACGACCGACGTGTCCCCGGCACGAAGGGGAACATCGACCACATCGTCATCGCACCGGCAGGCGTGTTCGTCGTCGACGCGAAGAACTACGAGGGCCGGATCGAGATCCGGAACCATGGCTGGTTCCTGCGACCCGACGAGCGGCTCCACGTCGGCCGGAGGTACCCTCGATGCTTCCCGTGGGATAGGAGCACGAGTTGGTATGCTCGAACTGCGGGACCGAGAACGAAGCTGGCCGCAAGTTCTGCAAGGAATGCGCGGCTCGACTAGCCCCGGTCTGTCAGTCGTGCGAAGCCGCCAACGGCGCAGACGCGAAGTTCTGCGGCGAGTGCGCGACGCCGCACGGTGGTTCAGCCACACCGGCCGCTTCGAGCGGCGTTCGTCCCGGCTCCCGGTCGCCAGCGCGGCGCGAAGGTTGCCCGGGGCGATCTCGCCCGCGAGCTGGCCGAGGCGATCTGCGTCATCCATTTCGCTTGCCATGGCGTCGCCGAGCCCTTCGCCCCGTTGAGGACTTCCGTCGCCCTGCCCGATCGCGGGTTACTCTCCGTCGCCGATATCATCGAACACCAGATAGGACCAACCGAGCTCGTGATCTTGTCCGCTTGCGAGACCGGCCTCCCGGGTTTCCAGCTCGTAGACGAGTTGATCGGTCTCCCCGCCGGCTTCATCCAAGCAGGTGCCCGGTTTGTGATCGCCTCCCACTGGAGTGTCGATGACGCGGCAACCATGGTTCTCATGGCCAAGTTCTCTGAGTTCTGGAGGGGTCACGGCCTTGCCGTCGCCGAAGCTCTGCGGGCAGCCCAGTCGTGGATGCGAACATTGTCTCGCGAGGAACGAGGGCGCCTATATCCCGACTTTGATTTCTCGCATTCTGGCGAGACCGGTGGCTTGCCTTACGACAGCCCTTATTGGTGGGCCGGCTTCACTCTGACCATCGCCTGACACGGCCCGGCGCAGAAGCTCGCTCGCCGGCGCCACGACGTGGTCATCGTGGTGACGGCGCAGGCCGCCTCCCTACTGCGATGGACGATTGCCGATGACGTAGGCGACGGGGTCGCGGTAGAGGAACGCGGCGGGCGCGAGTCGCGCGAGTCGCTGCCGGCTGCCCTTCGCCACCCGAGCTCGATCCCTCGGGTCGAGCGACTCGAGGAGCGGGCGCTCCCCGTGGTTGAGCTTGTAGTCGAGATAAGAGTCGAGGGTCCAGGCGTGCTCGACGACGCCGGCGGTTGCGTTGACGCGCGTGAAGCCGGCGCGGCGGACGAGGGCGGCGGCAGCGCCGATCGAGCGAAACGGCCGCGCCACATGGGCGACAGGCGGACGCGCAAGGCCCATCTTCTCGACCAGCTCGTCGAACAGCCTTCCGGGCTCGAATGGCCACTCCTCCTCGATCCACGTGACGATCGCGATAGTGCCACCCGGCTGGAGGATCCGATGTGCCTCCCGGAGGCCAGCGATCCGGCTCGGGAGGTGCTGGATCGCAAACGACGACACGACGACATCGGAACTTCGATCGGGAAGTGGCAGCCGGTCGGCGGTGGCTCGCACCCATCGCAGCCGGCGATTAGCCGAGGCGCCAAGGGTTCGCATGGCTTCCGCTCGCCCTGCATCGAGCATCCCCTCGGCCGGGTCGACGGCGATGGCGCGGACCGTGGTCCACCGGCCGACCGCGGCCCGGGCGAGCGTCCCGGTCCCGGCGCCGAGGTCGACGATGACCGTGTTAGATCGGCGTCCGACCGATTCGGAGACGAGGTCGAGGAGCCGAAGACCGGCGGGCTCGATAACCGGCGCCCACCAGCGCTGATAGGTCTCCGCGAACCGGTCGTATCTTGTTATGAGCTCAGACATGATCCGTCACCCGTTGCATCGATCCATCGTGCGATCGCCTTCGCGTTCCTCTCCGAGACGCGCTCATCGCCTCCTCAAAATGCGATGGGCGCGAGATAAGCAACGAACGCGATGGGGTAAGTGGGTTCTCGAGCCCGGCCCTGTCTGCCAGCCGATGACCTCGCGCTGAACCGCCGAGCGGCTGCCGCGGCTAAGCAGGGTCGATGCGAGCCGATGTCGCGAGCAACGCCTTGACAACGCGGCGCAACCCCTCTCCGGCGGTCATCGTGCTGCGGCCCTCGGCGTAGGCTGCCCGCAGTCCATCAGTCAGGGCCATGCTCAGCTCGGCGGCTTCGCTGGCGGACATGGGCAGGACGAGGCCGACGGCGGCCGCGAAGCGCTCGATGTGTCGCGCCATGATCTCGCGACATCGGCGGTCCGCGTCGGTCTGCTCCGCCCAGGCGGCTGGATTCGTCGCCGCGTGCGCCCGGTACTCGTAGAGCAGCCGCCACCAGCGCGGCGGGACCGCGTCCTCCGCGGCGGCCATCCGGTCGAGCTCTCGCTCGATCTGATCCTCGACCGAGTCCGTCGACGACGGGGCACTGGGCTGGTGGTCATGGAATGCGGCGGCAAGTCCTTCCTCGGCCATCCTGATTCGCTCGCGCATGAGCGCGTGGAACACTTCGTCCTTGCTCGCGAAGTTCGAATAGACCGCGCCGATGGTGTATCCGGCACGGTCCGCCACATCGGTCAGCGATGCCCCGCGGAACCCCTTCTCGCTGAAGACGTCGGCGGCCGCGGCCAGCAGGCGCCGCCGGGTGAGCGCCTGGGCTTCAGGACGAGTAAGGCGTCGCCGGCGGTGACTGGTTGCGCCGGGCTTCTCGACTCGAGGCTCGATTGTGTTCACGTCCGGATTATCGCGCGTATCTCTTATAGAGGACCGTCTTGTTCTGTCCCGTGGCGCGAGCGGAATGGCGCCCTCACACGTAACGCCCTGCTCGGGAACTCACACCACACCAGGTCTCCGATGACCCCAATCCCATCGGCCGCTGCCATTTTGGTGGCCATCGCCTCCGGAAGGGCTCCGGCCGACGCTCGATCAGCTGGGTGGGGCGCCCGACAGCTGAAGGAACGAGACCGCGCGCCGCCACGCATCCCTGCCCGCGAGGAGGTCGGCCTCGGCGCCTCCTCCGAAATCGTATAGAGGGGCCGCGCCAAGCTTCGGAGGAGGCATGAAATCCCGGATGAGGAATATATGACCGGCACCGGGGTAGACAACGCTGGTCACATCGGCGCCCCGCCCATGGTCCTCCATCCGTCGCACGATCTCGTCCGCCATCGGCGCGGCGGGCCACATGTGGTCGTCGTCACCGGACAGCAACAGGATCGGGCCGGCCGACCGCTCAACGGCGATGCGCGCCGTGTCCACATCCGCCGGCTGATACCGGGCGGGGTCGTGGAACGCGTCGATCCGGAGGCCTTTCTCGGAGAACGCGGGCATGACGTCGGGCGGGCAGGGCATGAAGGGCAGTGGCACGCCGCCCAGACTCCAGCTCGACTGGGTTGAACGCCGATCGGGGTCAGGTCCGGGCGGTTTGAGCCCGAACCAGACGACGTGCGACGGAGCTACGGCAACGACCCGGCTGATGGTGGCTCCCAACTGCGCCCCGAGGACGAGGGCCAGCTCGGCTCCCTTTGAGAATCCCATCAAGCCGACGGCCCGTCCGCCGGCATATCCTTCGGAGAACCAGGCTATGCCTCGCTGGAGCGCCTCGATCGGGATCTCGACAAGGGCTGACGGCAGCCCCGGTGCGCCGAAGTAGCCGAGGGCGAATGCACACACGCCGTTCTCGGCCAGCCGGTTCGCAGGAGCCTCGGGGATGCCTCCCGAGGAGCCGCCGAGCATCACGGCGAAATGGTCAGACCCACCGTCCGGCTCGAAGACAACACCAACGGTCTCGCCGTCGGTGATCTCGGTGCGTCGCACAGGGCTGGAGTTCGTACCGGATGGGTACCCGCTGAGCTGGTGCATCTGCGTAGCCTCGACTATTGGGATATTGTGGACAATCGCAGTGTGCCACACGTGATCGATTGGCGCAATCCGGGTTGGCGGATGCATCCCAGCAGAAGGGGGTCCTGGAGACGCGCGCAGGCGCGACGGTCATCGGTCAAGCTCAGGGAAGAGGCGCTTCGCGAGATCCTCGCTCGGGTCGATGTCGATGGTCCCGAGATCATCGCGGTCCACCCGGCTCCGAACGAGAACGCCTGGTTACTCGGACTCGTGGCCGTGCGGGAACAACGGTTGACCACGCAACGACAGGTGGGACTGGTCGGGGCGAGAGGATTTGGACCTCCCGGTCACACACCGCGTATCGCGATCCCGGAATGGGTGGCGAGCGGACTCGACGGTCCAGCGTAGGTTTGTGTTTCGGCCCCTCGGGAAACTCCCAAGTGGGAATTTGGGAAACTTGATGGCCCTTCAGTCAGCGATGCTGTTCTGTGATGCATCGAAATGAGGTTGGTCCAAAGGCGAAGCCGAAGGCTACGAGGTCTCCCTAGCATCATGCCCGCCGCGCCGCGGCCCTGCCAGTTCCTGTCCCTCTCCGGCGCTCATCAGGCCTGGGCTGCACTGTGCGGTCTGGGTAGTACATCGGCTCCCCGGATCGCAGACGAGAGCAGGAACAACGCACTCGTTGCACCTGTAAGCCCGGCGATGATGAGAAGCGTTGGGCCGCCGCGCACGGCGTCCAACAACACGCCGCCGACCAGGAGACCGAGCGGCTGGATCCCGACGGAGATGGTTCGCGCCGTGCTGCCGACCCGACCGAGCACCTCGTCCGGCGAACCCGCGGCTCGGACGGTGATGTAGGTCACAAGCACGACCGCCTGGAACGCCCCGCTGGCGAACGCGAGCAAGGCCATTGCGGGCAGCGAGGCAGACAGGGCCAGACCGGCCGTCGCCATTGCCACGGCGAGGTTGCCGACGAGGAGTCGCGGCGCCAAGCGCCCCGATATCTGCCGGCCGCCAAGCAAGGCCCCAGTGAGGGTGCCCACGCTGTAGGCGGAGATGACGAACCCGAAGGCTGCTGGACCGAGGTTCCGGTCAATCGTGACGTAGAAGGTCAC
Organism: Chloroflexota bacterium; assembly: GCA_003169655.1. Taxonomy (GTDB): domain Bacteria; phylum Chloroflexota; class Limnocylindria; order Limnocylindrales; family CSP1-4; genus Palsa-1033. The sequence continues at coordinate 10,757 of PNAZ01000147.1, read as the reverse complement.
AGCGGGAATCACGGGTGCCGAGACGAGGCTCAACACACTCCAGAAAGCGACCACGTCACGGAGGACGCGATGCTCGCGGATGTACCGGACGCCCGCGGCCATTTCATGGAGGAGGGTCGTGCCAGGCCGCGGTGCGGTGCTTCGGAGCGGACGCCGGATCAGCACAAGACTTAGCGCCGACGCCGCGAATGATAGAGAGTCGATGGCGAGCGTTGGCGCTGCCCCAATCCGCGCGACGAGGAGTCCGGCAATGGCCGGCCCGACGATGAAGCTGCCGCCGCTGATCGCTTCAAAAAGGCCCGTCGCTCGTGCAAGCTGTCGGCGGCCCACGAGGTTGGGAATCGTGGCCGTCCAGCCGGCCATGAAGATCACCCGACAGACATTAATCGGGAACATCACGAGCAGGACGACGCCCATCACCGGCAGTCCGAACACCCAGGCAAGGGGGATGAATGCTGTCATGATCGCGCGGGCGGCATCGGCCCAGAGCATCATCTTGCGGCGATCCCAGCGGTCCGCGTAGGCGCCAGCGGGAAGACCGAAGAGGAGATCCGGTAACCGCTGAAGGACGCCGACAACGCCCATCTGGAGTCCCGAACCCGTCAACGCGAGGACCAGGAGCGGCATCGTCGTGATGCTGACCGCGTCGCCAAGCGCCGAGATCCCCTGGCCAATGAGTACCGTCCGAAAGTCACCGTTTTGGCGCAGGCTCGGGTCGCGACCATCGTCGGGCCCGTCACCGACCGGTTGCGAGGTCGGTTCGAGGACAACGGCCGCGGTGACCGGCTCCAGCTCCAGAGCCGGATCGGCAGGCAGCTGGCGCGGGATGGCCAGGAGCATCAGGGCGTGTTTCATGCCCTGCGGGGTCAGAATTACGCGATGCTGAGTGTCGCTTCCGCGACACGCTTGAGGGCCGAGATCAATCCGGGATCGGCATTTAGCGCATCGATCCGCCGGAACTTGAGCCCGGACCGCTCGGCCTGTTCACGGGCGCCGATCTCGACGTCATACAGGATCTCGAGATGGTCGGCCAGGAACTGGACCGGTGCGACGATCACGGTCCGCCGACCGGCGGCGGCGAGCTCCGGCATCAGGTCGGCAAAGTCCGGTTTCATCCACTCGCCCGGCTCATGCCCGGCGCTCTGCCAACAAAAGGTCCAGCGGTCCGAACCGAGCGATGCCGCGGCCGCGACGGCATCGGCCGTGGCTGCGAGTTGGTCGAGGTAGGCAGGCTCTTCATCGGCAACCCGTCGCGGAAGGCTGTGGGCGGTCATCAGAACCGCAACGTCATCGGAGTCCGCGGGAGGTAGCGTCGCGATTGCCGTCCGAACCCGGGCTGCCAGCGCCTCGATGAAATCCGGCTGATCGAACCAGGCGCCGGCGATCTCGACCCTGGGTGCCCGTGCCTTCAGTCCCAGACAGGCCGCTTCGAGGGCCCGGGCGTATCCCCCCATCAGCAACGGCGAGTACTGCGGCGACAGGACGATCGCGGCCACATCGGTGACCCCGCACGCGAGTAGCGCCTCGAGGCCGGTCGCGATCGATGGCTCCGAGAACCGCATCCCGACCTCGACCGGCCAGCCCAGGGAATCTTCAAGCGCCCGAGCCTGGTCCTGAGTCAGCGGAATGAGCGGCGAGCCGCCGATGACCCGGTAGCGCCGGGTGAACTCGTCGACGAGCTCCGGGTCGGCTTCGCGGCCGCCCCTCACCCGGGCCAGGTACGCGCGGATGTCCTCCCGGTCGAGCGACTCCGGGGAGCCGTAGGTCATGAGCAGCGCCCCGGGTCTGGCGACAACCGGGGTCATGACGCACGTTCCAGGGCAACCGGATTGTTGCTGGTCTCCGCGTGGACGAGATCGACGAGCCGCCGGAGCAGGGCGGTATCGGTCGCGGGCAGGACGCCGTGGCCCAAATTGAAGATGTGACCAGGCCGGCCTGCTGCCTCTGCGAGGACGCTCCGGGCCCCGACCTCCGTTGGTTCCCAGCCGGCGAGCAAGCGCGCCGCGTCCAGGTTGCCCTGGACACCCCGGTCGTATCCGACGCGGCGCCATGCTTCGCCGAGCGACTGCCGTTGATCGATCCCGATGACATCACCGCCTGCGTCAGCCATCAACTCGAGCAGCGCCGATGTCCCGGTCCCGAAATGAATCGACCGGATGCCGGTCAGGCCGTCGAAGATCCGCCGGACATGGGGCTGCACGAACGCCTCGTAATCGGCCGGGCCGAGGCCGCCCACCCAGCTGTCGAACAGCTGGACGACCTCCGCGCCGGCTTCGACCTCGGCCAGGAGGTAGGACAGAATCATGGTCGACAGCCGTTCCATCAGGTCGTGCCAGGCGGCGGGCTCGCGATACATGAATGCCTTGGCAATCGCGAAGTCGCGCGACGGCCGGCCTTCGATCAGGTAGCAGGCGAGGGTGAACGGCGCGCCAGAGAAGCCGATCACCGCCGCCTCGCCGGCGAGCTCGGCCCGGACGATCCGGATCGCCTCCATCGTGAATGCGACTTCGCCGGGTTCAAACGGCCGGAGGGCGGCGACGTCGGCCGCCGAGCGGATCGGTCGTTCGATGATCGGTCCGATCTCGGGCTCGATCCGGAGCGCAACACCCATGGGTTCGAGGGGCAGCATGATGTCGGCGAAGAGGACCGCTCCATCGACGCCCAGTTCGCGCACGGGCATCAGCGTGACCTCTGCGCACAGGTCCGGCGTTTTGGCCAGCTCGAGGATGCCGTAGCGCTCGCGCAGCCGCCGATAGGCGGCGAAGCTCCGGCCGGCCTGGCGCATGAACCAGACCGGCGTGGCGTCGACAGGTTCGCGCCGACAGGCTCGGATCAGCCGGTCATTCATTCCCGGAACGCCTCCCGGGCTGCCGCGACGGTTGCCGCCAGCTCGTCCGGCCCGTGACTCATCGAGATGAACCAGGCTTCGAACTGGGACGGCGGCAGGAGGATGTCCCGGGCGAGCATCGCGCCAAAGAACTGGGCGTACGCGTCGCGATCCGAGGCCAGCGCTTCGGCCGCGTCCACCGGCGGTGTCGGCCGGAAGAACACCGTGAGAAGCGACCCGGCCCGGGTCACCGCGATCATCCGGCCGGCCGAGGCCGCCGCATCGCGCAATCCGCTGGCCAGCCGGTCCGAGGCATCCTCGAGTCCGACGTACCGCTCGGGCATCAGGGCGGCGAGCGTTGCGATCCCGGCCGCCATCGACAGCGGGTGCCCGGACAGCGTGCCGGCCTGGTAGACCGGGCCGAGCGGTGCAACGAGCTCCATCAGGTCGGCGCGGCCGCCGTAGGCGCCAATCGGCATGCCCCCGCCGATGATCTTGCCCAGGGTCGTGAGATCGGGTCGGATCCCGAATTTCGCCTGGGCGCCACCCGGACCGAGCCTGAACCCGGTGATGACCTCGTCGAAGATGAGCAGTGCCCCATCGGCTCGCGTCGTCTCACGGAGGTGCTCAAGGAAGTCGGGCAGCGGCGCGATGACACCGACATTGGCGGCCACCGGCTCGACAATCACGGCTGCGATCCGGCCGGCGAACTCGGCGAAGGCCAGCGTCACCGACGACGGATCGTTGTAAGGCAGGACGATGGTCTGGGCGGCGGTCGCCTCGGGCACCCCGGCACTGCCCGGAAGTCCGAGGGTCGCAACCCCTGAGCCGGCCTCGACGAGCAGGCCGTCGATGTGACCGTGGTAGCCGCCGGCGAATTTCACGATCAGGTCCCGACCGGTGGCGCCGCGCGCGAGCCGGATCGCACTCATCACAGCCTCGGTCCCTGACGAGGTGAATCGGAGCCGTGCGATCGACGGCATGGCGGCCCTGATCGCATCACCAAGCTCGATCTCGAGGGGATGCGTCGCCCCGAGCGCAAAGCCGTTCGCGGCGGCCCGGGTCACGGCCTCGACAACCGACGCGTCGCTATGACCGAGGATCGCTGGGCCCCACGCCCCGATGTAGTCAACGTAGCGGTGTCCATCGGCATCCCAGACATACGGACCAGCTCCGCGTTCCAGCACGATCGGCGGGCAACCCACCGAGCGGAACGCCCGAACCGGGCTGTTCACTCCGCCGGGAAATAGCCGCTCGGCGCGCTCGACGAGTCGATCGGTTCGGACCCTGGAGATGCCCGCCAGACTCATGCTCCCGATGCTCCGAGCAACTCGAGGATCTCGTCCACCGGGCGATGGATGCCGAGCAGGATTGGCGTGTCGCTGACGGTGGATCGACGGCTCTCCGTCCCACGCAGCGCCCGGACCAGGTCCCCGAACGCGACCAGGTCGTCGGTCTCGTAGGCGACGACGAAGTCCTGCGAGTCGAGGCCGAAGGAGTAGGCAAGCGCCTGCCGGATCGTGGGGTACTCGTGGCCGACGTGCATGTGCTCGTTCATGACCTTCTGGCGGGCCTCGCGCGAGAGCAGGTACCACTCAGTGCTCTTCGTGAACGGGTAGACCACGAGGTAGCGGGAGCGGTCGCCGCCGAACAGCGATTGCTCCTGTGCGGTGGGCTTGCGGACATACTGCGACGGCCCGATTCGACCAATGAGCGACTGCCTGACGGTGAGCCAGCGGCCCAGTCCACTGCGGAGGAGCCGCGCGGCGACCGTTTCGAGGGCATCGACGCTGGGAGCCATCTGCCAGAACAGAAGCTCGATCCCGGGCTCGAGACCAATCGATGAATAGGCGATGCTTCGGACCTGGTCGAGCTCAGCTTTGGCGACGGCGCCCGCGAACTCCCGGGCGTCGCCCGTCCGCTCCTCGTCGGTTCGCCGGCGCCAGGCCGGATCGAGGCCAAGGGCCAGAGCCTGGATGTAGGTCTGCCCATCTCCGCTCATCGATCTTCTCGCAGCCATCCAGCGATATCGGCCGCCGCGTACGTGATGACGATCCCGGCACCCGCCCGCGCGATGGCGGTGACGGCCTCGAGCATCGCTCGCCGTCCGTCCAGCCAGCCACGTTCGGAGGCTGCTGCGAGCATCGCGAACTCACCCGAAACCTGGTAGGCGGCGATCGGCAGGTTGAACCGGGCTCGCGCCGCAGCGATCAGGTCGAGCGCCGTGATCGCCGGTTTGATCAGGAGCAGGTCGGCGCCCTCGGCAATGTCCAGGTCCATCTCACGGAGCGCCTCGCGGCCATTCGCCGGATCCATCTGGTAGCCCCGTCGGTCACCGAAGGCCGGGGTGCTGTCGACCGCCTCGCGGAACGGGCCATAGAAGGCCGAGGCATGTTTCGACGCGTAGGCCATGATCGCGGTCTGACCGAAGCCCGCTGCATCGAGCGCCGACCGAAGGGCGGCTACCTGACCGTCCATCATCGCGCTCGGGGCGACGATGTCCGCTCCGGCTCGAGCCTGGCTGACGGCCGTCGCCGCGAGCCGTTCAAGCGCCGCCTCGTTGTCGACGGATCCGTCTGCGGCCAGCGGGCCGCAGTGGCCGTGATCGGTGTACTCGCACAGACAGGTGTCGGCGATCGTGACCAGTGGCAGGTCGAGCTCCCGGATGCGCCGGAACGTCTCCTGGACGATCCCGTCATCGGCCGAGGCTTCCGAACCGAGGGCATCCTTGGAGTCCGGCAGCCCAAACAGGATGATCCCGCCCACGCCCAGGTCGGCCAGACGGGCCGCCTCATCGGCGCCTCGATCCGCCGACCACCTGGCCACGCCGGGCATTGAGCCGATCGGTTCGCGAACCCCCCGTCCTGGGCGCACGAAGAGCGGCGCGACCAGCATCGACGGATCGAGGCGCGTCTCGCGGACGAGATTGCGCAACGCGGGCGTCCGGCGCAGCCTGCGCAGGCGCGTGGCGCCGATATCGACGGTCATCGCTGGTTCGCCGGCAGGCGATTTGCGGATGGACCGACCTTCAGCGCTTCGGCCGCCGTAGCCGCAAGTGCTGCTGGTTCAGGCATCGACGAGATTCCGATGACCTTGAACCCGGCGGCACGCGCCTCGGCTGCCGTCCGTGGCCCAATGCAGACCGCGGGGATTCGGATCACGTCGAGCTCGATCCCTTGGGAGGTCGCGATGCTGACGAGACCGCGAACCGTTGAGCCGCTTGTAAAGATGACCGCCGCGATCGGCCCTTCGCCGAGCGCCGTCCGTAGGAGGCGTTCGGAGGTGTCCTGGGCTTCGAACGTCCGATAGGCGACGACGTCATCGACGATGGCCCCCCGGGCCCCCAATGCCAGTCCGAGATCCGGGCCGGCGAGGTCGCCTCGAACGACCAGGACGCGGTCGCCATCCTCGAGCGGCAGTTCGGTGGCGACCGCTCGACTGCTGGCTGAGCTCGGCTCGAAGCTGACCTCAATGCCGGCTGATGCGAGGACGACCCCGGTCGCCCGTCCGATTGCCGCCCAACGTGGGCGATCGCGCGACCGGCCCAGGCCCTGGGCCGCATTGACCATGGCCAGTGCACCGTTCGTGCTGGTCACCACGACCCATGCATACCGGTCAAGGCGCTGCACGGCGTCCTCCAGGTCCCCATCGGCGGGGTCCAGCTCAATCGAGATCGTCGGGATCGGCACCGGGTGGAGTCCGACGCCCCGGACCGCCATGACCAGCTCTGCCGCCTGGTCGGCGGCTCGGCACACGATCACGCGGGGCAACGAGAGAGTAGGTGCACCCAGCATTCGCGCGGCGTCGCGACCAAGTTGGGTCCCGGCGGTGCTTGGACCAACTCGTCGGATCATCCGAGCTCCCGAACCGTCGATTCCGACCAGGCCGCCGACGAGGGCGAGCTCGTCGTTGTAGATCGTGGCGAGTGCGCCGATCGGCGTCCGGCAGCCGCCTCCGAATGCCTCGAGGAAGGCTCGCTCCGTCTCGACCCGGATCCGAGCGCGTGGGTCGTCGATGGCGGCAACGAGGCTCGCGATCGTCACATCGTCGCTCCGGACCTGGACAGCGACGGCGCCCTGACCGGGCGCCGGCGGCACGACGCCGGGATCGAGGCGCTGGGTGATCCGGTCGCCCAGCCCTAATCGGTCGAGTCCGGCACAGGCAAGCACCAGGGCGTCGGTCTCACCCTCGTCCAGGCGGCGAAGCCGCGTGTCCACGTTCCCGTGCAACGGGTGCACCCGGAGATCCGGCCGCTGGGCCAGGATGAAGCCCGTCCGCCGCGGGCTATCCGTCCCGACCCGGGCACCCGAAGGTAGATCCTCCAAGCGCCGCCCGGGAGCATCAACACGCACGATCAGCGCATCGCGCGGATCGGCGCGAGGCAGGTAGGCGCCGATCCGGAGTCGTGGATCACCCTCGATCGGGACGTCCTTGGCGCTGTGGACGGCGACGTCGACGCGCCCATCCAGGAGGGCCTGTTCGATGGCGGCCACGAAGGCGCCCTCGCCCCAGGCGGTGTCAGGCGCCCGTCGATCGCCGGCCGTCTCGACGATCGTGACGTCGCTGGCATGGCCTGCCGCGCGGAACGCAGCAGCCACCAGGTGGGCCTGGACCAGGGCCAGCGCACTCCCTCTCGAGCCGATCGCGATCATCGACTCGCTCACAGAGCGAAGATCTCGCGCACAACGTCAGCCGTTTCGCCGTCGGTGTCTCGACCGAGCAGCTCGAGCGGACCGCGGAGCAATCGACGGGCCAGATGGCGGGTCATCTCGTCGATCGCGGCGCGCGCCTCTGGCTCCAGTTCAGGCAGGTGTCGCCAGAGCAGGGCCAGCTCGGCCTCGCGATCGCGGTCGGCACCCTGGATGAGCGCGTCCGCCGTCGTCCGGCCTTCATGCGCCGCGAGCCACTCCAGGTAATCGCCCGTCGTCTGCTCGATGAGGCGGTCGAGCCGCCGTAGCTCGGCGGCGGTGGCGCCCGTTTGACCCTCATCGGCAATGGCCAGGGCGTCCGCCGAGATCAACCGCGGACCGACGGCCAGCACAAGCTCGTCAGACACGGCGGGAGGCACCGACAGGTCGACAAGGACCGCGCCGGAGCGCGCGAGAGCCTCGACGGTCGTTGGCCCGATCTGCCAGCGGCCATTCAGGGCGATCACGACGCCGGCGAACCGCGCTACGTCGTCGCCGGGGTCGAAGTGGGCGACCTCGGCCGACACCTGGCCTGCGAGGGTTTGAGCTCGCGCTTGCGTCCGGCTTGTCAGGGCGATGCGTGCCCCGGCGGTCCGTGCCGCGACGGCTACAAGCCACCCCATCCGACCGGCGCCGACGATGAGCAGGTCGCGGCCAACGAGCCGCCCAGAGCGTCGTTCAATCTCGGCGATCGCGAGATCAGCGAGGGATCGTTGCGGTCCCTGCCGCCACGACCGCGCCCGACGACCCGCGTTGAGCGCCATTGCAAACAAGCGCTCCAGCGTCGGATCGATGTCGTTGGCCGATCGTGCCACGTCGACCGCTTGTCGGAGCTGGTGGAGAACCTGGTCTTCACCCACGACGACCGAATCCCGGCCGACAGCGACCGCGATCGCGTGCTCGATCGCGCGGCTTCCGACGAGAATCTGGCCTCCCTCGGGCAGCCAGCTCGGCCCCAAGGTCGCATCCGTGCCCGGAGCGGCGATCCAGTACGCCTCGATCCGATGGCACGTTTCGAGGACCAGGGCCTGGCCTGCCAGCTCGGCTCGAATCCGGTGTGCGACCTCTTCACGCTGCCTCGCCGGAACACTCCGGGCGTGACTGACCAGCGCGACGACTTCGCCGGCGGAGAACTCGCTCATCCGCCGGGCTTGCCGGGAGGATCGATCGACACTCGGAGCGCCCGACGGCCGGTGGTCGTCACACTGTGCCCGGTCATCGTTGCAACGAGGAGGCGATCCATCGCGCGCTCGGCCGTCTCAAGCAGGTCACTCGTTTCGGCAGCGTCGTAGCCTCTGCGCCGGGCAGCGACCGCGAGCTCGTGGTGGAACGGCGCCCGGAAGCGCAGGAAGCCTTCGATCGTCTGGCTCAGTGATAGCCCTTGGCGCGCGGCGATCCGGCCGTATTCACCGGCGCCGATCGACGCCTCCTTCAGGTGGTGAGCGGCAGACGTTGGTTCCGGCGCGTCGAGGTACTGCAGGAGGCTCCCGGCAAGTAGATGGCCCCGTTCGCGAAAGAGCAGCCGCTGCTCATCGGTGAGGATGAGAACCCACGGCAACTCTGGCTCGGCGCCGATCCGGGCCCGGCGATACGAGCGCGCGATTCGACTCGATGTCAGGCCCGATCCGGCCAGCGAGGGTCGCTTTGGACGGTCGGCCGGAAGCAGTCGGGTGAGGGCTGCCCGCGAGAAACGCCGATGTCCGCCTGGGGTCGTGAACACACGGACTCGCCCAGCGTCGCTCCATCGCCGGAGCGTCGCTGGTGAGACCCCGAGTAGCCGGCTGGCTTGGGCCAACCCGATCCAATCGCGATCGACGACCGCCATGCGAACCTACCTAAATCTGTCTGAACCTAAGCGACTCGCTCAGATTACCATCGCGACCGGGAGAAGCGACTAGGACGACACGCCATGGTGTTGCTAGTCGCGCCGCCCTGATCGATGGATGTGGCTGACCACGTCCACCCGCCCAGGGGGGATCCACCATGGCTCCCCAGCTCCATCTCGCAACGACCGTTAACGCAGTGGGCTGGCAGCAGACCGTCGTGGCCTTCCTCGCCGAGAAGGAAGGCCACGACGGCTCAAAGCAGAGGGTCGAGGGCTACCTCCGGGTGCTCTGGCCGTTCGACGGTGGCTTCCGCACGCCCGCCGAGGTGACCCCAGCGCACGTCCTCGCCTGGGCGCACGGGCGAGGGTTGTCCGGTCACGGGCCGTCGTCCGCCACCGTCGTTGCTCGGATCGCCGGCCTGAGCTCCTACTACCGGTTCCTCATCCAGATGCAGGTCCTTGGGCGGCAACCCATGCGATGCCCTCGAGGGGCCGATGGTCTGCCGCGGTCAATCATGGGAGGTCCCTTCGGCAACCCCGTGTTTTTCGAGGATGGAAGGGGGGAGCCCAATGGGGCGTCTTGGCGCCCCTTCTGGCGCCCCTTGAGCGCGAGGGCCGGGCCCGTGGGGAGTGAGTGTTGAAGGTCACGTCACTGTCGCGCCACGTAACGCGCTCCGTAACGCGCTCCGTAACACCATACGTGACAACAGGGCGACGATGAGCACGACACCCGATCGTGCAGAGACCCAGACCGGCCCGAAACCCGACTCACTACGTTCCACGCGGGCCGGTGCGATTCGGACGGAATGACGGCTCGTAACCAGCGAGCGCCCTCAGTCTCGCCGCCCACGCGGCCCGCTCCGAGCGCTACCGCGCCCCACCGCTGACCCAGCCGTACACACTCTCGTACACACTGAGTCTTGCCGGACGGCGCGTCTCGCACTAGCGTCGGCGGATGCGCACCTCGACGAGTCGAACCTTCACGGCCGGGCAGCCCCGGATCTCCGCGTTCGAGAGCGCCGTCGCGTTGCTCATCGCTGCCGCCGAGTACTGCCGGGAGGCAGTCGTTGAAGAGCGCCGCGATATACTCAGGAAACGGTACGCACAACCGAAAGGACGGCACCGTGCCCCGACGCACGACTCGCCGACGGATCGGCGTACCCGACGCGTTCCGGCGGCTCCCTATGAACGAGGAGGACCTCGCCGGTCTGCCCTCGTTTCGCGTCATCCGGGTCTCGACGGAGGCCCAGGACTACCGCGGCGGCCCCGAAGGCCAGGCGCACGAGCTCGACTTGGCCGAGCGACGCACGCGGGTCAGCCCGACGGATCTTGAGCTCCATGACGCCTCGCCCGGCTGGGATGCCGGGCGACTCGAGCCGGCCCTCGCCTGGGCGGCCGATGGCCGGGTCAAGGTCGG
>PNAZ01000130.1:22001-33426 GCA_003169655.1 Chloroflexota bacterium | reverse complement strand
GAACGGCATGCCGATCGAGATCTTCGACGACGGCACGGCCCATCGCGGCCAGCCGGTCCCGGCTGGCTATGTCTTCGTGGACGGGCTTTCGGTCGGGGAGGTCGGCGAGGTCGTCCTGCGTGACCGCAAAGCGCTGGCCAACGACGGCATGTTCATGATCGTGGTGACGGTCGACAAGCAGACCGGCGATATCGTCGGGCGGCCCGAGATCATCACCCGCGGCTTCGTGAAGGGCAACGAACAGGATCCCCTGATCCCCGGTGCGATCGAGCGGGTGATGTCCTCGATCGCCAACCCGGGCAATCACATCAGCGAGATCGCCCTGCTCAAGGTCCAGATCAAGGACGGCGTTTCGCGCTACCTGTACGAGCAGACGAAGCGCCGGCCGATGGTCTTCCCGGTCGTCGTCGAGATCTGAGATGACCGCACGGCGGCGCGCCGCGCCGCGCAGGAGTCCCCGCTCGAGTCCGCGCCGGCGCGGCGGCGGGGGCAACCTCAACGTCAACCCCGAGGTCGTCCGGTCCCTCGTGGGGATCGCGATCCTGGTCGTTGGGATCGTGACCCTGATCGCCTTGCTCCTGCCCGGCCGCGGCCAGCTGACCGACCTGTGGCGGAACCTGATCGCGCCGTGGTTCGGGACCGGCCGCTGGCTCCTGCCGCCGATCCTGATCGTGGCCGGCCTGTTCGTCCAGCGCGCTCGCGGTGACGGCGGACGGTGGGGCCTGGCCCTCCTCGGGGCCGCCGTCGCCTACGTCGGGTTGCTGGGCGCGATCGACGGACCGAACGTGGCCAACGGCGGCCGGATCGGCCGGTTCGTGGGCGATGGGCTGGCCGGCCTGATCACCCATCCTGGCTCGTTCGTGGTGTGCGTCGCGCTGACCCTCGTCGGCCTGCTGCTGGCCCTGGACATGTCGCTGCCGACCCTGCTCAAGCCCCTCGGCCGGGGCGCCCGGACGGTTGGCGCCGCCCTGACCGCGCCCGCGGTCGAAGACGATCCGCCGCCGCCACTGCCCAACGGACGCCGAGTCCGGCGGGAGGGGCCGCCGGCGGNNATGAGCCAGACGATCTGGGCCGGGCGCGGCGATGTCCGGGAGGGCGCTGGCTCGTCCACATCGGCGCCGGTCGAGGGTGCCGGGGCGCCGCTCGTCCGGGCGGCGGCAACCGCCACCGCGCTCGAACCGGTCGAGACCGTCAGCAGCGTGCCCTGGATCCTGCCCGATACCCGGATCCTCGAGATCCGGCCGCCGGGCAAGACCGGCGGCGGGATGGACCACGCCGAGAACATCCGGGACATCGAGGAGAAGCTGCGCAGCTTCGGGATCGATGCCCGGGTCGTCGGTACGAACACCGGTCCGGTCGTGACCCAGTACGAGGTGCGCCCGGAGAAGAACGTCAAGCTGTCCCGGATCGAGGGCCTCCAGGACGACCTGGCGATGGCNNCGAGGCGCCGATCCCGGGCAAGGACGTGGTCGGCATCGAGATCCCGAACCATAAGAGTGAGATCGTCGGCTTCCGGTCGGTGATCGAGGATGCCGACATGCTGGCGGCCACGAGCCGGCTCACGTTCGCCCTCGGCCGCGACGTCTCCGGCCAGCCGTACGCCGTCGATCTGGCCAAGATGCCCCACCTGCTCGTCGCCGGGGCGACCGGCTCGGGCAAGAGTGTGTGCATCAACGCCCTGATCACGAGCCTGCTGATGCACGCCCGGCCGGACGAGGTCCGGCTGATCCTGGTCGACCTCAAGCGAGTTGAGCTGGCGCCGTACGACGCACTGCCGCACCTTCTCCAGCACGTGATCGTCGAGCCGAACGAGGCCAAGGCGGCCCTCAACTGGGCGGTCCACGAGATGGAGGCTCGCTACAAGCGACTGGCCTCGCAGACCGTCCGGAACATCGCCGCCTACAACGACAAGGTCGAAGCCGACGAGCGGATGCCGTTCGTGGTCCTGGTCATCGACGAGCTGGCCGACCTGATCATGCGCGAGGGCCGCAAGGTCGAGGACCCGATCGTCAAGATCGCCCAGAAGGCTCGCGCCGTCGGGATCCACCTCGTCCTGGCCACCCAGCGGCCGAGCGTCAACGTCGTGACCGGCCTGATCAAGGCCAACGTCCCCAGCCGGATCGCCTTCGCGATGGCCTCCAACGTCGATAGCCGGACGGTCCTCGACCAGCCCGGCGCCGAGGACCTGATCGGCCGCGGCGACATGCTCTACCAGCCGGTCGACCTGCCTCGTCCGGTCCGCCTGCAGGGCGTCTTCGTCAGTGACAAGGAAGTGGCCGCGGTCACCGACTTCTGGCGATCGCAGGCGGCCGGGCCGTTCTACGATGATTCGATCTTCGCCTTCGTCGACGGCGACGAGAACGGGAACGGCCAGTTCGGCTGGCTGGCCAAGCTGGCCGACGACGAGATGGTCGTGCGGGCCGCGGAGCTCGTCACAACCACCGGTCGGGCCAGCACGTCGTCGCTCCAGACCAAGCTCAAGGTGGGCTTCAGCCGGGCCAGCCGGTTGATGGACGAGCTCGAACGGTACGGCATCATCGGGCCCCAGGATCCGCGCAACCCGGCATCGCCCCGGCTCGTCTATGGCTCCGACAACTGGCTCACCAGCCTCGCCGACGTGGACGACCCGGGCGACTGACCGGCGGGAGGATCGACACGACGGGGTATCCTGTTGGGCCAGTCCCTGCAGCGAGACAGCCGAAGCCCGATGACCACCCGAGATCAGGCACGCCGTCGCGCGGCGGAGGTGCGCTCCGAAGCAGCCTCCCGTGGTGTGCCCCTGGGCCATCCGGCGGCCAGCCTGCCCGAACGGCTCCTCACGGCCCGCGAGCGGAAGGGCGTCGACCTGTTCCGGGCCGAGCGCGACACGAAGATCCGGGCGCGCTACCTGGCCGCCCTGGAGCGGGGCGACTACCGCGAGCTGCCGGGCGCGGTCTATACCAAGGGCTTCCTGCGTAACTACGCCCTCTACCTGGGCCTCGATCCGGACGAGATCCTGCTCCAGTGGCGGCGGGAGCGGGGCGACGGTCCGTCCTCGGACCCGGTCCTGGTCGTGCCGCGCACGGTCGTGGCGCCGCGCCAGGGGATCACGATCTCGCCCAAGGTCTTTGGCGGCCTGCTGCTGGCCCTCGTGGTCGTCCTGGTGGTCGGCTACGTCGCGACCCAGCTCGTGCGCTTCTCGAAGCCGCCCACGATCAGCGTGACCGACCCGAGCACGGCGGTGGTCAGCGTCGACGAGTCGGCCACGAACTACACCCTGCGCGGCACGACGAGCCCCGGCGCGACCGTCTCGATCACGATCCCGGGCCGCGACCAGCCGATCCAGGTCACGGCCGGTGACGACGGGACGTGGAGCTCCGACGTCGAGCTTCGGCGCGGGCGCAATCAGTTCAGCGTGATGGCCACCGATCCCGACACCGGCAAGCAATCCGACACGCCCTATGCCCTGGTCATCAACGTCCCGATCTCCGCGATCGTCACGCCCGGGCTCACGATCGACCAGCCGGCCGAGGGGGCGAAGTTCGAGAACGGTGCGATCCTGGTCCAGGGCTCGGCCACCAACGCGACCCAGGTGACCGTCAGCGCCGTCTTCAGCGGCGCGACGACGACCTCCGGCTCGAAGCCACCGCCGACGCCGGCCGCGCCCCCGGCCCAGAACGGCACGGTCGGCAGCGACGGCGCATTCAGCATCCCGTTCAACCTGACCGCAGGCAAATGGACGTTGACCGTGTCGGCTGCGGGCAGCGACGGCAAGGCAACCTCGCTGACCCGTTCGGTGACGGTCAACTACAAGGGCGTCAACCTGGTCGTGTCGATCAAGGGTGGAGCCGCCTGGCTCAAGGTCTGGGAGGACGGCGTCCTCGACCCGACGATCGGCGGCGGCGGCAAGACCGAGTCGAACGGCAAGGTCCTGACCTTCACGGCCCAGCAGACGATCGAGGTCCGGACGGGCAAGTCGAGCATCACCTTCTTCACCCTGAACGGCCAGTCGCTCGGCTCGTTGGGCGCCGCCGCGAACCCTGAGACCTGGCTCTTTGCCCCGCCCGCCGCACCGAAGATGACCAACCATACGTGACCGAGCTCGACCCCGAGCTCGACCTGGTCGACCTCGCTGAGCGCCTCCAGGCGATCTGCCTGGCCGCTGGCTTGACGGTCGCCACGGCCGAGTCGTGCACCGGCGGCCTGGTGGCCCACGCTCTGACCGAGATCCCTGGCTCGAGCGCCTACTTCCTGGGCGGCGTGGTGGCCTATGCCGACGCGACCAAGCAGGCCGAGCTGGACGTGCCCAGGGGCCTGATCGAGCGGCACGGCGCGGTGAGTGCCCAGGTCGCCCGATCGATGGCCGAAGGCGCCCGGCGGCGGGTTGGCTCGGCCCTGGCCGTGGCCGTCACCGGCATTGCCGGGCCGGGCGGCGGGACAGATGCCAAGCCGGTCGGCCTGACCTACATCGCCGTCGACGGACCGGCCGGCTGCGAGGTTCGGCGCTTCGTGTGGCCCCATGACCGCTCGGCGAACAAGCGCGCCAGCGCCGCTGCGGCGATCGACCTCCTGCTGATCTGCGCGGCGGCCGTTCGGGCGTGACCCGGACCGTCGAGGAGATTGGCCGGGGCCTGGAACCGACCCGGCTGGCGCGGCCGATCGTCGCCGGCGAGCGGATCCACGTGATCGGCGCCGCAGGCAGCGCCGCCGCCGCCGCGCTGCTCCTGGGGCAGGCCGCCGGTGGCCGGTTGTCCGGCTGCGATTCGGGCGAGCCCTCGGCGTACAGCGTGGGCGTCGAGGCGGCCGGCATCCCGATCGCCTGGCGTCATGCCGCGACCCACGTCGTCGGACCTGATGGGCAACCGCTCGTCGATCGGATCGCCGTCAGCAAGGCCCTCACGTCGGTCAACCCCGATCATCCGGAGCTGCTCGCGGCGCACGCGGCCGGAATCCCAGCGACCAGCTGCCAGCAGCTGATCGCCGACGCCGCGGCGACGTTCGGAGGAACGCTCCTCGCGGTGGCCGGGACCCACGGCAAGTCGACGACGACGGGCTGGCTGGTCCATCTCCTCAGCGGCGCGGGCCACGATCCGTCGGCATTCGTCGGAGCGCTGCTGCCGGCCGATCTCGCCGGCGGCGACGCACCGGCCGTCGTCCGGATCGGCCACGGCGGGTCGAACGGACCGTCGTTCGTGGTCGAGGCGGACGAGTACGCCGGCAACTTCGATCCGTACCGCCCGGCGATCGGCGTCTTGCTCAATGCCGACTGGGATCATCCCGACGTCTTTCCGGACCGGGCCGCCGTCATCGACGCGTTCGAGGCCTGGATCCGGCGCTTTCCAGCCGACTCGACGCTCGTCGCCAATGCCGGCGATCCGGGTGTTACCGTCTTGCTGCCGAGGCTGGCCGACTGGCCCGGCCGAATCCTCGCGACGGCGATTGCTCCAGATGGAATCGTGCCGACGTCCCTTGCTGCCGAGCTGCGGGCGACGATCCGTTCAGCGGCCGGCCCAGCCTCGGCGCTGACCGCGAGCTATCACCCGGCCTCGACGGGCGAGGCCCATCTCGTGGTCCGCGGCCTCGGACCGGACGCGACGAAGGTTGACCTGCAGCTGGTCGGCCGGCACAACGCTGCGGACGCGCTTGGCGCCGCCGGGGCGGCGCTGGTCTTTGGCCTCGAGCCCGGCGTCATCGCGGACGGTCTCGCCTCGTTCCAGGGCGTCGGCCGGCGGTTCGAGCTGATCGGCGACGTGGATGGCGTGATCGTCCTCGACGACTACGGCCACCACCCGACCGCGATTGCGGCCACCCTCGAGGCCGTGACCCTGCGCTACCCCGGACGGCGCCGCTGGGCAGTCTACGAGCCACTCACGTTCCACCGGACCGCGGCGCTGCTCGAGCAGTTCGCCGACGTCCTGGCCACGGCCGATCGGGTGGCCGTCGCCGACATCTACGCGGTCCGCGATCCCGATACGACCATCGTCTCGGCTGCCGACCTGGCCCGGGCCGTGGAGAAGCGTGGTACTCCGGCGATCGCACCCGGTTCGGTCGAGGCGACCGCCGACGCGCTCCTTTCGCTCGTCGAGCCCGGCGACGTCGTCCTGGTCATGGGCGGCGGCCGCTCGACGGTGATCGCCGAGCGCCTCGTGGCCGGGCTCCGGGCCAGGAGCGCCTGAGCTCAGTCCCCGGCCAGGGCTGCGGGCACTGCCGCGGCGACGGTCGCTCCGCCGCTTGCCGCAGCGGCCTCGAGGGCAACCAGCTCTTCCGGACTGAGCAGGCGGGCCGCGATCTCGTGGCCCTCGGAGGTCAGGCAGCGGCCCGAGGCCAGCTCGTACTGCCAGCCGTGGAGCGAACAGGTCAGGACACCCTCCTCGATCGTGGCGAAGCGGGTCAGGTCGGCCTTCATGTGCGGGCAGCGACGCTGGATCTCCCAGCCGTCGAGGACGAACGATCCCTCGGCCTTCGCCTTCTCGGCGTAGAAGCCCTCGGCGTACTGGAGCCGCTCCAGATCGAGGCACTTGAACCAGGTGTAGACGTACTCGTTGTAGGGCCCCTTGCGGGCGGCCCGGAAGCGCATCGACAGGAAGAGCGAGTTGACCCAGTCGACCTCGTGCTCGCGGACGAGGACCTCGATCAGCGGCCGGTCGATTCGGAAGATGTAGCGCGGGGTCTCGACGCCGTCCCACGGCCGTACGAGCTGGTCGACGAAGTCGAGGATGATCCCGGGCTGCTGGCCGGCGGGGATGACGGCCTGGCCCTGCGGCCCGCGCAGGTCGAGGAGGACCGGCGCCCCGATCCCGCTGCAGGTCAGCTCTCCGAAGCCCATCAGCGGCTCGAACCACGCCTTGAGCTCGGCAACCAGGTCAAGCGGCTCGATCTCGGGCTCGCCCGGCTCCGGCTCAGGCGCTCCGCCGCGGGCCCAGCGAGCATGCTCCGCGTCGAGCAGCGGCCGGATCCGGGCCTGGTATTCGCGCAGGTAGGGCTCGCGCTCATCGAAGATCCGCCGGACCTCGGCGTCCGGGACCGGGTGGGCGACCTCGAACGAGCCGGGCCGGAGCTCACCGGCCGAGCCCGGCAGCATCAGCCGCCCGCCGCTGATTCCCGCTTCGGCCAGGTAGTCGAGAAAGACCTCCTGGTCGGGGAAGATGTTGGCCGGATCGCGGCGGAGGTCGTTGTATTCGAACAGGTCATCGTCAAGGAAGCACGGCGGCCCGGCGCTGGGCACGACGAAGGCCGGGTCGACGATCTCGATGTAGCGCTGGGCTCGGGCCAGCTGGACGACCCGCTTCTTGTGGGCCAGGGTGATCTTCGCTCGCTCCGGGAACTCGTAGACCATCGGGTACCAGATCGCGCCCGAGAACTGCAGGAAGAGGAGGTCGATCCGGCCCAGGGCGAGCAGCTTGTCGGGATCGGGCGGCCGCGAGTCGTTCATGTTCAGCAGACGCGTCTCACCGTCGTCGACGAGCAGGGCCGAGTCGCCGATCGGGCCATCGGTTGGTGCGGTCAGGGCGTGGATCATCACCCGCAGGCCGCCGGCCAGCTCGATCGGCTCGGCATCGGCCGTCTCCACGAAGCGGCGGAAGCCCAGGGCATGAAGCTCGTGGCGGAGGTCGTCGATCAGGTAGTCGGGCAGCAGGACCGTGGTGTCCTTCGAGACGTGGGCGCTCAGCCAGGCCGGGTCGAAGTGGTCGTGGTGGAGGTGCGAGATGTACAGCCAGGTCGGATTCGAGATCAGGGCCGGATCGATTCCATCGTTGGCCGGGAACGGGAACCAGCTGCCGAAATAGGCGGGGCTGAACCACGGGTCGCACAGGATGCTGCCGAAGCGGGTTTCGATGAACAGCCCCGCCTGGCCCAGGAAGGTGACGCGCATTCACCGAGAATAGCGGAGCGGGTACCATTGGCGGCCGATCCCCTCAGCGACACTGATGGAGCGTGTGCATGGCCGGTGACATCTCGTTCGATGTGGTCAGCGAGTTCGACGAGCAGGAGCTCCGGAATGCCCTCGACCAGGTCCGACGCGAGGTCCAGCAGCGCTTCGACTTCAAGGGCGCCAAGGTCGACCTCGAGCAGGAGAAGACCGAGCTGATCCTGCTGACCGACGACGAGTTCCGGGCAAAGGTCGTCAAGGACCTGATCGAATCGAAGGCGGTCCGGCGCAACCTCAGCCTGAAGATCTTCGATTGGGGCAAGGTCGAGCCCGCCGGCGGGAGCACCGTGAAGCAGGTGATCAAGCTCCGCAAGGGCCTGCCCGATGACGTTGCCAAGAAGCTGACCAAGCTGATCCGGGACGAGTTCCCCAAGGTCAAGTCCCAGATCCAGGGCGACGCGATTCGAGTCTCGGGCAAGAACAGGGACGATCTCCAGCGGGTGATCGGCCGGCTGCGCGAGCTCGACCTCGAAGTCCCGCTCCAGTTCCAGAACTACCGCTAGGTCGGGTCATGGTCGCGGACGAGCCACTCGAGCCAGCCGAACCCGAGGTCCCGCCGGACCAGCCCGGCCAGACGCCCGAGCCCGAGTTGCAGCTGGAGCTGGAGACCACGGCCGAGGTCGAGATCGAACCGGGACCGCAGCCCGAGCCGGAACCAGAACCGCAGCCCGAGCCCGAACCTGTGGCGCCCCGGACCCTCGGCCGGCTGATCGCCGACGCGCTCAAGTCGGCCGGCGTCGAGGTTGCCTTCACGGTCCCTGGAGAGAGCTTCCTGGGCCTCCTCGATGCGCTGCCCGATGCCGGGATCCGGGTGGTCACGACCCGTCACGAGGGCGGAGCAGCGTTCATGGCGGAGGCCCACGGCCAGCTGACCGGCAAGCCGGCGGCCTGTCTCGCCACGCGGGCGGTCGGCGCTGCGAACCTGGCGATCGGGATCCACACGGCGCGCGCCGACTCGACCCCGATGTTCGCCCTCGTCGGGCAGGTTGCCCGGGCCTTCAAGGGCCGGGAGGCGTTCCAGGAGAGCGACGTGGCCGGCTCGATCGGCCGGCTGGCCAAGTGGTCGGCGGAGATCGATTCCGCCGACCGGGCCGAAGCGACGATGGCCGAGGCGACCCGCCAGGCACTCGGCGGCCGGCCGGGACCCGTTGTCCTGTCGCTGCCGGAGGACCTCCTCGACGAGCTCGTGCCCGGTGCGTCGGCCGATGCTGTCCCATTCCGGCCGATGCGGGTCGAGCCCGACGACCTGGCCGTGCGCCGGGTACTCCAGCTGCTGACCGCAGCCCACCGCCCGGTGATCCTGGCCGGGGCGGGCGTGCTCCGCTCGCGCGGCACTGCCGACCTAGTCCGCCTGGCGGAGCTGCTCGAGGTGCCGGTGATCGCCTCGTGGCGGCGGCCGGATGTCTTCCCCAACGACCATCGCCTCTTCCTGGGGACGACCGGCTACGGAGCGGCGGACACCGTCCGGCCACGCCTCGATGCGGCCGACCTGATCGTGGTCCTCGGCTCGCGGCTCAACGAGATTGCGTCGTTCGCCTACGAGGTTCCGCGCGGGGACCAGGCCTGGATCCACGTCGACCTCGAGCCGCGCGAGGCCGGGCACGGCCTGCCCGGACCGACCCAGTCCGTCGTGGCCGATGCCCGGACGTTCCTGCGGGTGGCCAGGCGGCGGGTCTCCCTTGGTGTGCTCGCCGCTGAGCCATACGACGCGCGGCGGACGGCGAACGAAGAGGACCGGGCGGCCTATGAAGCCGTCCGCGATGTCGCAGATCTGCCCTGGACCGGCCCCGGAATTCATCCCGGGCGGGTGATCGAGACGCTCAATCGGGTCCTGCCGCCCCAGACAGTGGTCACCACCGACGCCGGCAATTTCGCCGGCTGGGCGGGTCGCGGCCTGCGCTTCCGGCGACCAGGCACGTTCATCGGACCGACCTCCGGGGCGATGGGCTTTGGGCTCCCGGCGGCGATCGCGGCCTCGCTCGAGCATCCCGGCCGGCCGGTCATCGCCCTGGCCGGCGATGGCGGCTTCGCGATGACGATGAACGAGCTCGAGACGGCTGCCCGCGAGCACGCCAGCGTGGTCGTGCTCGTCTTCGACAACCAGCGCTACGGCACTATCCGGATGCACCAGGACCGGCGCGGAAGCGGGGCAGGGGAGTCGACCGACCTCGGTCCGATCGACTTTGCCGGGACGGCGATCGCGCTTGGCGTCCACGGCGTCCGGGTGGACGACGAGGCGGACTTCGAGCCCGCCCTGACGGCCGCCCTGGCCGCCGGGACCACGACGGTAATCCACCTGCCCTTCGATCGACGCTGGCGCGCCGTCGGCGTCCTCGATCCCGCCTGAGCTCCGGCATGCGCCCGACCTACCACCTCGTGCCGGCGGAGACCTGGGCAGCGCGCGACCCGTCGAGTGCGTACGCCGCCCCGAGCCTGGCCGCCGAGGGCTTCATCCACTGCACCGACGGCGCGCCGGCGATGATTGATACCGCCAATCGCCACTACCGCGAGGATCCCCGGGCGTTCCTCGTCTTGACCGTCGATCTCGATGCGACCGGGTCGCCCTGGCGATTCGACGACCAGGCCGGGCTCTACCCGCACATCTACGGGATGATCGCCCCGGCGGCGGTGGTCCGCGCCCAGCCGATCCCGCGATCCGACGACGGGACATTCGCGGCATTTGGCGGCGACGTCCCCGCAGGAGTCCGGGTCGAGACGATCTACGTCGTGGAGGCAACCTACGGCCCCGAAGCCGAGCGGCTGCGGCCGCCGGCGCGGCCCGAGCACCTGGGGCACATCGGAGAGCTGCTCCGCTCGGGCGTGCTGATCGAGGCCGGTGGCTACCTCGACTTCAGCAGCGCGCTCCTGCTCGTGCACGCGGCCAGCGAGGAGCAGGCGCTTGATGTCTTCCGAGACGACGTGTACATCCGGACCGGGGTGTGGACCGATCTCCGGGCTCGCGCCCTCGGGCGGGTGATCGCCGAATAGCCTGGGGCCGGCGCAAGCCGCGACCTGGTGTCAGGCCGAGGCGGCCAGCCAGTCGCGGACGACGCGGTCGAGGGTGGCCAGGGGCAGGCTGCCCGAGCCGAGGACCGTGTCGTGGAAGGCCTTGATCTCGAAGCGATCGCCGAGCGCCGCTTCGGCATTCGCCCGGATCCGCTGGATCTCGAGCCGGCCGAGCATGTAGCTGAGCGCCTGGCCGGGGGTGACGATGTAGCGGTCGACCTCGGCGCTTATGTGGCTTTCGCGCATCGGCGAGTTCTCGAGCATGTAGTCGATCGCCTGGCGGCGGCTCCAGCCGAGGGCATGAAGCCCGGTGTCGACAACCAGCCGGCAGGCCCGCATCGAGTCGGCCGAGAGCATCCCCATCCGGTCGAGCGGGGTCGTGTACAGGCCCATCTCGTCGGCGAGCCGCTCGGCATACAGGCCCCAGCCTTCGCCGAAGGCGGAGATGAACGCCCGTTTACGGAACTCGGGGATCGTGGTCAGCTCGCCGGCGATCGCCAGCTGGAGGTG
>PNAZ01000130.1:16931-21977 GCA_003169655.1 Chloroflexota bacterium | reverse complement strand
TCGACGTCGCAATCGGCCTGGGGCAGGATCCCGAACCAGCCGGTCATGGCATCTTTCGCGTTGGCCAGCGCGGCTTTGGCAGCGGCGACGATGTCGTCGGCGTTGGTGTGGTGGAGGGCCGGGTCCGAACGCAGCGCAGCGAAGATCTCGTCCAGGTCGGATGAGCCCGTGACCTGCGGCCCGAGGGCGCGATATTCCCCGGCCAGTGACTCGACCTGCGCCAGGCCGATCTCGTGGATCTGCTCGGCCGGCAGTGACAGGGTCGTGTACAGGCGGATCGCCCGATCGTACGCCTCGGCGCCGTCCGCCAGGTAGGTCAGGCCGGCCCGTTCGTCCGGGCGCGCCCTGGGCCGGACCTCGTCGCGGATCACGTCGCGGTAGCGTTGGACGGCGGGACGAACGTCGGACTCGATCACGGCCGCGAGGCGGTCGTGCCGGGCGGCCGCGTCCGTGATCTCCGCCGGCAAGGACAGGTTCAGGAGGGGGTCTTGCGCGACCGGCGTCGCCAGCCAGGCATCGAGCTGGACGAGGGTCTGTTCGACGGCAAACGCGGCCGGCGTGCGCTCCGCCGCGACCCCTTCCCGGAGCCGGTCGGCGAGCTCCGCGAACGCCGTGCCCACGCCACGCAGCTTGGCTGGCAGGGCGTCGGCGACCTCGATCGTCGGGAACGAGAGCTTGGGGAAGCGCACGGGCAGCATTGCCTGCTGGCCGGAGACCGGGTTGACGCCGAGCTCGGCCATCCGGGCTTCGGCCAGGTCGGCCCGGGCGGTCGCATCCCAGGCCATCATCTCGCGGCTGATCCGATCCTCCGGACTGAGGCCGTCGGCATCGAGCACGAGCGCCTCGCGGGCAAAGCGCCGGTTCTCGTCGATCTCGGCGTCCTCGGCCGCCCGACTGTAGCGCTCGAAGCTCGCCGCGAAGCGATAGTCGCCGTCCATGTGGGCTCCGGTGGGCGCGACCCGGTGTCGGAAGTCGTAATACTCGGTGGCCAGGGTGTTGACGTCGTCGCTCATCGGGTCTCCCGGCACTCCTGACTCGTGGGGCACCTCATCGTAGTCGGACGCGGGGGTCAGGGCCGTGGACGGCTGAGTTCGTGGAGCTGAGACACTGTCCGCCAGTTTCGGGTGGTTGGGACCGCCCCGAGTGCCCGCTCGGTCAGGGCGGCCACGGTCCGGCTCCGGCCAATGCCGTTGGGCAGCAGCAGGTGGATCTCACGGTCCGTCGCGACGAACGCCTCGCCATCGGCGGCGGCTGCCGCGATCGCGGCCAGGCCCTTCGGATTGGCCGGTCCCGACAGGAAGACGACATGGTGGTGCGTCGGCTCGGCGCCGGGATAGGGATCCTCGTCCATGATCCGGCCCAGCTCGACGTGCGTTCGACCCAGGACCCGCATCCGAGTCCCCAGCTCCTGCTCGAGAACCGCTTCGGCGCGCGGGCTGACGTCGGCAGGTTCGTCGGGCGAAGCGAAGATCACGTTCCCGCTCTGGACGTACGTGGTCACCTCGCGACACCCGAGCTGCTCGTAGATGGCCCGTAAGCGGGACATCGAGATCCTGTTCCGGCCGCCCACATTGATCGCCCGCAGCAGCGAGACCTGGAATTCGGTCATGATCGGCCGAGGATAGACGCCCGGGGAGTGACCCGGGCTACTAGTTGCGCGTGCAACTACTGCTGTGGTATCGTGGCGGCAGCAACCAAGGAGTCGCCAAGCCAATGCCAGCCGTCGTCGTCGAAGACATTACCGTCCTGCCCCGCATCCCGGAGCCGGATCCGATCGTCGCCCGCCAGCGCGCCGTGCGCAGCATCACCAATGCGCCACGCGGCTTCGAAGGGGAGGGGTTCCCGGTCCGGCGCGCGTTCGCCGGGGTGGACCTGGCGGAGCTCGATCCATTCGTTCACTTTGACCAGATGGGCGAGGTCGAATACGCGCCGGGCGAGCCCAAGGGCACGCCGTGGCACCCGCGTCGTGGCTTCGAGACGGTGACCTACATGATCGACGGCACATTCGAGCACAGCGACTCGAATGGCGGCGGGGGCGTGATCACCAACGGCGACACCCAGTGGATGACCGCCGGGGCCGGGATCCTGCACATCGAGAAGCCGCCGGAGGCGCTCGTCGCGAGCGGCGGCCTGTTCCACGGCTTCCAGCTGTGGGTCAACCTGCCCGCGGCCCAGAAGTGGTCCGCGCCGCGCTACCAGGACCTGCGGGCCAAGGAAGTCGCGCTCGTCTCCTCGAGCGACGGCGGCGTCCTCGTCCGGGTGATCGCCGGTGACGTGGCCGGCCACGCCGGACCGGGTTCGACGTATACCCCGATGACCCTGGTCCACGCAACGCTCAGCCCGGGGGCGAAGCTCGCCCTGCCATGGCGGGCCGACTACAACGCGCTCGTCTACGTCCTGGCCGGCTACGGCAGCGTGGGCACCGATGCGCGCCCGATCCAGACCGGCCAGCTGGCTGTCTTCGGGCCGGGCAACACGGTAACCGTGACCGCCTCGATGCAGCAGGACAGCCACAGCCCGCACCTCGACGTGATCGTGCTGGGCGGCCGGCCGATCCGCGAACCCGTCGCTTGGATGGGGCCGTTCGTGATGAACACCCGGGAAGAGGTGATCCAGGCGATGGCCGACTACCAGGCCGGCCGCCTCGGCCAGATCCCGGCGATCCACAACGCACCGACCACGATGGTCGAATCGGGCGGACCCGCCGACCCAGCCTGACGCGGCCGGTGCCGATCGGGCCCCGCCTGCCGGCCTAGGCCGTGTCGCCCCAGCCGCCAGATCCATCTCTTCCGGCTCGAGAATGAGCGGGTCGTTGAGGTCTGGCAGTACGTGGACGACGGACGCGCCGTCGAGGCGTTCTGGTCCTGATCTCAGGGCAGGCATGGTCCCGTTCGGCAGAATGAGTCGGCGATCACGACCGTGCGGGTGATCGCCTTGAAGTCGAGCGGCGGGGCTCCGATCGTGGCGAAGGCCGTCGTTCGACCGGCGCGGAGGTTCGACGGACCGCCGTAGGAGTAGCCAAGGAGGTCGCCCGCACCGTCGTAGTAGAACGCAGCTACGGCGACCTCCTCGACGGTGATCCTGGAGGTGTTCGTTACCATTCCGCTCGTTGAAGCTCCCGTGCTCCCGTCGGAGCCTGGTTTGTTGGCCGCCCCGCTGACCGTCAGGACGATGTCCTTGAGCGTGGCCTTCCTGAAGGTGGTGGTGGTGGTAACGCGGACCATCGTGGTCGCGGCGACGCCCCCGCCGACCATCACATCGCCGGTCAGGAAGCCGAGCGCGCCCGGCGCGACCTCATAGGGAAATGGACCAGTCAGGCTCCCGTCAGCGACTCCATTGCCGGTGCCATCCAATACCGAGTAGTCCTGGAAGTCTTCTGCGAGATCGATCGCCGACGTGCTGATATTCCTGACTTCAACGATCACGTTGGCGTCTGCGTTGTCGCCGTCCTGCCAGGGAATCACCGTTTCACGAATCATCGCGAGCGAGCCGGATGGATGAAACGTGGGGGTCGCAGCAGCCGGTGAGGTGGGCGGGGTCGGCAACGGCGATCTCGGGCCTGGCGATGGTTTGACGAACGCGGGCGGCGAAGTCGATACGCTTGCGGTCGCCGGAGCCGAGGACGCGCTAACAGCCGGGATCGGCACCGGCGAAGACCCGGCCTCACACCCCGCACAGATGAGCGAAACCACCGCGGCCAGCACGCAGAAGCGATGAATCACCTTGGAATCCTCCCGTCGATCCGAGCGGCGCGCCGTCGTCATCCTAGTAGGGCAGCGTCCTCGATTGGCTAGCGGCGCCCTGACGGTGAGCGCTCCAGGGTCTACACCCGGCGCCCGACCCCGGTTTTCTCAAGTCGGCTCAAGATAGCCACATGAACCAGCTGATCGTCATCGCATTCGATCACTTCAACGACGCCCGCGGCGCGATGAAGACCCTGCGCGCTCTCGAGCACCAGCGCCGAATCCGTTTCGAGGACACCGCGATCGTGGAGCGGGATCCGAATGGGACTGCCCACGTGACGAACGAAGTCAGCGGAACCACCGAGACGGCCGCGGTCGCAGGCGCGATCATCGGCGGGTTGATCACCTTTGCCTTCCCGCCGGCGGGGATCGCGATCGGCGCAGCCGTGGGAGCGGTCGTCGGCATGTCGATCGGCAACGGGGTGAGCAGCGACTTCGTCGACGAGGTCAAGAAGACCCTGCGGCCGGGGCGCTCGGCGCTCTTCCTCGTTGTCAAGCAATCTGAGGCCGACTCGCTGATGGCGGTGCTCCGCCCGTATTCGGGCGATCTGATCCAGACAACGCTGGACACCGACGGCGCCGACGCTCTTCGGCAGGCGCTCGAATAGGCCGATTCGGCACCCGGGTTCCGAGACCCGCTCGAAGAACGCGGCTCGCCAGCCGCTGCCGACCAGGCCCCATTCGGACCCAGCAGGCCGAGGACCCGGCCGCGCGGGACCTCGAAGTCCATTCCCCGGACCGCCCAGACCGTGCCGAACCGGCGTCCGAGCCCGCTCGCCCGCAGGGCGATGCCGTTGTCGTCAGTCACCCGGTCACGCGATGCCAGCGCAGGGGTGTGGTTCGCTCTCGTTCGACCACGTGCTTGGCCTCGAGGTCGAGCTGGACGGACTTCGCCCACCAGCCGGCCTTGTCACCACCGGGAAACAGCTCCTCGGGCAAGCCCCGCTTGAGCGCCTCGAGCATCTCGGCCTGGGTCAGGCCGGGTGCCTTCGCCGGCAGCGCGCCAAGCATCGCCGTGCGCATTGCCTGGTACATCCCCGCGTCGACGGTGGACGACCGGCCCGGGTGATTGACGTTTTCGATCGTGACTCGACCGGCCATCCCGCGACCTCCTTATTGTCCTGCCTGCCTAGATCGCCTCCTGGACGGCCGCGGCGATGGCCATGATCTCGCGGGCATCGGTCGTGGCGCTCGTGTTGAGCGACGTCAGGCGCGGCAAGGTACCCAGCACCAGGAGGGAGCCGCCGTTGGCCGCTGACAGGTGGAAGACTCGGGGCACCTTGACCTTGATCGTGCCCATCTC
>PNAZ01000130.1:0-16917 GCA_003169655.1 Chloroflexota bacterium | reverse complement strand
ACGAAGATGAGCGAACCGCAGTAGGCACCCACGCCCTGCCGGATCAGCTGGGCCTGGAGCGTCGCCGGCTGGCTGCCGGCGAGGGCGATCTCGACGGTCAGGAGTGGCGTCAGCTGGCCTGATCCAAGCACGTTGCCAATGTCGACGAGGACCGAGCCAACGGTCGCCTTGCCGCCAGCGACGTCGAGCATCCGGTAGGGCAGGGGAGCAGGCGATCCGAGGTCCTTGCGCACGATCTCCTCGACACCGGCCGCGAGCTTGTCGGGCTGCTGGTTGCCGTAGATCAGGTTGTTCACGCGCGAACCTCCACCATCGCGTCCGGGGGCTGGGCGCCCGGCGGATCGACTCGAACTCTGGCCGACGCGCGACCGGGAATCAAGTTCGACCTCCGCGCTACCCTTCCCCGGTGAAGAACCTTGCTAGACGAGCTCGAGACCGGCCGCGCGGGCGTCGACGGCCAGCGACTCGATTGCATCGTCGGTGTTGACCGAGTCCTTGATCAGGCCCATCACGCGGCTGATGCCGAGCTCCGCGTAGCCGGCCAGGAGATCGACCCGTGCAGGTCCGGATACGCCGGCTGTCGCAGCCCAGATGTGGACCGAGACCGGCAGCGTAGCCGGGTCGCGGCGGATTTCTTCGCAGCGACTCCGGATGACCGGGAGCGCGGCGGTGACTTCGGACGGTGTCATGCCGTCCAGATTGAGCTCATCCGCATGGCGGGCTGCCAGCCGCCAGGTCACGTTGGGGCCGTTGCCGCCGACCATGATCGGCACCCGGGGCGTCTGGATCGGCTTGGGAATGTTCCGAGCGTTCCGGACGTGGGCGTACTTGCCCTCGAAGGTCGCTCGCTGGTGCTTGTCGCCGGCCAGCATCGCCGAGATCACCTCGAGGTCGTCGCCCAGTCGGGCCAGGCGTTCACTCGTCTCCGGGAACCTGTAGCCATAGGCGAGCCACTCCTCTTCCTTCCAGCCGGCGCCGATTCCGAGCTCCATCCGGCCACCGCTGATCGAGTCCATCGTGGAGATCATTTTTGCGGTGAGCGCCGGGTTGCGGAACGCCGTGCAGATCACGACGTGTCCAAGTCGTACGCGATCGGTGACCGAGGCGAGGGCGGCCAGCGACGTGAACGACTCGAACGTGATCTCATCGGTCGGGCGCGGGAGGGTGTGGAAGTGGTCATACAGCCAGATCGACTCGAAGCCGAGCCGATCGCTCTGCCGGGCGACCTCGACAGTCCGCTGCCAGGCCTTGAGCGGCTCCCAACCGTTGTACTCGCCCTGCCAGCCCTGGGGCACGACCACGCCGACCTTCACCTGCCCGCCTCCGAACGACACTGTCCAGCCTGTGGCCCAATCATCGACGATCCTGCGACCACCGGCGCGGCAGCTCGCTCAGTACCTGTCGAAAACCGCGTCACGAGCCCGGTTGCGATGCTCGCCGGGGCGGAGCGGAATGCGGCGCTTGGCCGAACGGAGAGGCTGGGCGCCGCTAGAGTCGGGGGGTGGCTGCCTCGCTGCGTGCGTTCATCCTCCGAAATACGGTCCTGCGCCCAGTACCCGGGCTGGAGGGGATCCGGCTCCACCTGGCGGACGAGGCACTTCCGCTCTGGCGCGCGGTCCAGATCGAGACCGGGGATGAAGAGACGCCACTGCCGTACTGGGCTTTTGCCTGGGGCGGCGGGCTGGCCCTGAGCCACTACCTGCAAGCACATCCTGAAGCGGTCGCAGGGCGGCGCGTCTTCGACCTGGCGTCCGGGTCAGGCCTGTGCGCGATCGCGGCGCTGCGGGCCGGCGCGCTCGAGGCGGTCGCGGCCGACATCGACCCCTTCGCAGCGGCCGCGATCGCCGTCAACGCCCGGGCCAACCACTGCCGGGTGACGATCACTCGGCGGGATGTCCTCGATGACGAACCGCCCGACACCGAGGTGATCCTGGCCGGCGACTGCTGGTACGAGGCGCGCCTTGCCGAGCGCGTGCTGCCATGGCTGCGCAGGGCCCGAGATCGAGGGATTGAGGTCCTGGTCGGCGACCCAGGCCGACGGTACCTGCCGTCCGAGGAGTTGCTTGAACTGGCCACCTACGAGGTCCGGACCACGACTGAGCTCGAAGACCTCGACCTCAAGCAAGGCCGGGTCTACGCCCTTCGTCCGACTGCCCCGACCGCGTAGAAATCATCCTACGGCGGCCGGTGGCAGGGGTGACTACTGGAGCGTGATCGTCGAAACCGCCAGGACGAGTCCGGCGGAGTCTTCGACCTCGAAGGTCATCTGGCCCGAGCCATTCAGGACGGTGCTCTCGATCGGCTCGGCGAGGACGTCGCCACTCGAGCCGAAGTTGTATGAGTCGACGAGCCGATCCTTGCCCGCGAAGATCGTGTGGAGGGTGATCGTTTCATTGTGGACATCTCTCGTCAGGGACGCGACGTAGGCGATCGCCTCTCCGCGGGGAAAGGTGGTTGACCGGCCGGTCAGGGCGAACGTGTTGTCGTCCACCGACTCGCCGAACCAGATCGAGCCGACCGGTGGCTCATTCTCGGCCGAGACGATCGGGGTCGTGTCATGGGGGAGCTGGGCCATGACGTTGCTGACGAAGATCGAACCCCCGATGCCACCCACCAGGAGCGCGGCAATCGCCAAAGCCACGATCCAGCGCGGTGCCGACTTCGATCGGGGTCCGACCGGCTTGACGACGACGGTTGCAGCGATCTTGTCGTGCCAACCCTGCTTGCGGGGATCGAAAGCGGCCCACATGAAACCGATGTCAAGGATCAGGCCAGACACGAGGTAGCCGAAGACGCGCAGGACGCCACGCTTGAAGCTGATCCGCGAGCCGTCCGACTCACGGCGGACCTCGATCCCGAGAAGCTCCTGGCCGAGGGACGCGCCGCGTCGCGACCAGAGCAACCCGAAGTACAGCACCTGGACCGCGAAGAGCCCCAGGAAGAGGAGGTCGAACTGGGGACCGAACTTGTTGATCAGGGTGGTCATCGCCGCCAGGGTTGCCGGCGTGGCCGAGTACGCCCCGGTGGTGGGATCGATGGTGTAAGCGCCCGGGGTCAGGACCAGCTGGAAGAAGGCGTTGATGAACGGGTTCCAGACCAGTGGCGCGGCAATCAGCCAGATCGGGACGGTGAGGATCAGCGCGTCGACGAGGTAGGCCCAGAACCGGCGCCAGAACCCGACATAGACGTAGCCGTATGCCGGCTGGACCGGGACCGGGTTGGGCAGGATCCAACCGGACACCTGGGGCGCCGCACTCGGCACGGCCCAGCTCGACAGCTGCGGTTGCGCGCTGGGAACCTCCCAGCTGGCCAGCTGCGGTTCCAGGATCGGCGGCTGTTGCTGGTTCGGGTCGGTCACTCGCCCCCCTGCGATCCATTGAGGCGAAATCAGGTGTCGCTCGGCCCAACTCTAGCGCGGGCTGATCGGACGTCCGTGGCCGAATCGTGCTCGATTGGATGGGACCAACGGCGGATCCTGTGGGGATCACAATCAACACGATGGGGTCGAATCCAGCGCTGACGCACTCGGACGAGCTGCGCGCCGTCCGGAGCCGCCTGTGGGCGGCATTCAAGCGCGGGGACCACGACGTCTTCCTGGCCCGCTACACGTACGCTCCCGGCCTGACCATGTTCGGGACCGATGCCAGCGAGTACGTGACGGACCGTGACTCGTTCGCCGAGTACATGCGCGCGCAATTCTCGCTGGTCGGCGGGTCGCCCTTCGGCGAGCCGAAGATCGAGGCCTGGGTTGAAGGCCAGATTGGCTGGACGGTCGTTCGGTCAACGGTGACCGCGGGGGCGGTCGAACACGACCTGCGGGTGACCACGATCTTTCGCCTGGAGCAAGACGAGTGGCGGGTCGTGCACGAGCACTGGTCCGTCGGCACCCCGAACGAGGAGACGATTGGGGTGCCGCTCGAATATGGCCTCGATCGGGTTGTCGAGGCGGTCGAGGCCGAGCGTCCGGACCTCGTCGGGTTGGCGGCGACAGACGGCACGATCACGCTCGTGTTCACCGATATCGAGGGTTCGACGGCGCTCAACGGTTCATTCGGTGACCAGGCCTGGATCGAGGTCCTGCGAGCTCACAACGATGTCGTCGAACGCCTGACGCGGGAACACGCAGGCACAGTGGTCCAGCGCGTCGGCGACGGCTACATGCTGGTCTTCCCGGCAGCGCGGCGCGCCATTCGAGCGGCGCTCGCAATCGAGGCCAGGATTCGGACGACCTTTGATGATCCCGGCTCGCCGATCCGCGTTCGGATCGGGATCCATACGGGTGAAGTGATCCGCCAGGCAAATGAGTTCTTCGGCCAGGCGGTCAACTACGCGGCCCGGGTCGCCGCCGCCGCTGCGGGCGGCGAGATCCTCGCCTCGAGCCTGGTTCGTGAGCTCGTTGCAACTGACCGCTCCTTCTCGTTCGGCGAGCCGCGCGAGGTAACCATGAAAGGGATCGACGGCTTGCANNCTCAAGCGGCTCGGCGGCGGGCGCTGGCAGACGCGCGACGAGCGGTTCACGATCGAACCCGAGTCCGGGACGTGGGTCGTGCTCGACGCTGAGCAGACTGACGACCTTGGCCTGCCGCTGGTCCGCGGCCCGTTCGGCAGCCTGAACGCGGCAAAGGCCGCCATCGCTGGCGCGCGCGAGTCGGAGCCGGCCGTCTCGCCACTCGCGGCAAAGGTGGCGCTGCATCGTG
The DNA here is from genome assembly GCA_003169655.1 of Chloroflexota bacterium. Classification (GTDB taxonomy): domain Bacteria; phylum Chloroflexota; class Limnocylindria; order Limnocylindrales; family CSP1-4; genus Palsa-1033. The sequence continues at coordinate 12,220 of PNAZ01000130.1, read as the reverse complement.
GTCGACCCGCGGCAACACGCTCGAGGGCCCTCAAGCCGCACGTGATCGAGATCACCAAGCCCGGGGCCAGGCCGCTTCCTCCGCCCCAGCCGGCGCCATCCGAGCCCGCCCCGACACCCGAGCCGCGATGGATCCTGGACCTGAAGCCGGCCGGGCGCCGACGGGCCCACGAGCTGGTCGAACAGTTGACGAAGGCCGGGGCCCCCGATCCGGAGGCGACCACCGAGCGCGAGATCGCCGGAAAGGAACCCGCCGTGGCCTGATTCGCCGTAGCCAGGGCGATCGAGCGCCTCGGCCCGAAGGCCACGCCTGCCGCCGTGGTCCGACTGCTCGCCGATGGCGAAGCCACGGATCTCGGGGTTCGCTGGGGCCTTGTCGACGGCGACGGCCGCCGGATTGTCCTCGACATTGACTCACCGGAGCTCGCTAGCCCACGGCCAGAGAATGAGTGAACGGGAGGGTGCACAGATGACCGAGCCCGCTGAAGTGACGGAGCCTCCTGAAGCCACTGCCTGGATCGATGCCCGTCTGGCCGCATTGCCGGAACCGCAACGCGCTGCGCTCCAGGCCCTGCGCGAGACGATCGCCCGCACCGCACCGCAGGCCGAGCAGACGATCAGCTACGCGATGCCGGCATTCCGATACCGCGGGCGGGCCCTCGTTTCGTACGACGGGTTCAAGAGCCACTGCTCGTTCTTCCCGATGGGCTCGGAGATCATCGAGCGGCACAAGGACGAGTTCGCGGCGTTCGCAACCACCAAGGGAACGCTTCACTTCACGAGCGAGAAACCCATCCCGAAAAAACTCGTGGAACTGATCGTGCGCGAACGGATGACCTACATCGATGCCCGGGTGGGGCGGGGGAGTGCCGCGAAGGTCCAGGCGTGAGCGGTCCGCCGCCACTCCCACGAGCGATCGCGGGGATCGCGATCCCCCAGGACGACGTCTCGGCGAAGACCTGGCGCTGGGCCCAGCGGGCGCTCCCGGAGTACCTCCTGACCCACTCGGTGCGGGCCTACTACTGGGGCGCGGCGATCGCGACGGGTGAAGGCTGGACGTTCGACCACCAGATCCTGTGGACCGCCTCGTTGATGCATGACTATGCACTCACCCGCGTTCAACGGAACACGATGTGCTTCGAGGTCGAGAGCGCGGAGATCGCGAGGCGGTTCCTCGAGCGCGCCGGCCTCGATCCGGACTCGGCCGAACGGGCGGCGATCGCGATCATCCTGCACATGCGGGCGGGGGTCACCCTGGCCGACGGCGTCGAATCGGTGCTCCTGGATCGAGCGACCGGCCTCGACGTCCGGGGCGACGGATACGAGCTCGTCGACGCCGTGCGGTCCACCGTCATGAAGGAATATCCGCGTGGACCGTTCGACCGCCACTTCCTGAACGCGATCAAGCGCGAAGTCGCCGTCCGGCCCACCTGCCAGAGCAATCGCCTGCTCAACGACAACGACCTGGCCGGCTGGATGGCCAGGTCACCCTGGCGCGCAGAGCGGCCAGCCCGCGGAGGGCGCAATGGGCACCACTAAGAGGTTCGTTGCCGGTCAGGCCGGGGTTTCGGCCTCGGACTCGCCTGCGAGGTCGGGGGGCGTTGTCGGAGTCTTACTCAGGTGGCTCGCCTCGATGATCGTGGGCGTCCCATCGCGGTCTTTCCAGCGCGTCTGGATCAGGACCGTCTCGGACTCGCCGACCAGACGCAGGACGACGTTGTAGCCGGCACCGCCTGCCTCGACCGACTCGATCGCCGTCTCCGTCGCGGGCAGCGGCAGGAGCGCAATCACCTCGCCCAGGTTCCGATGGAGCTCGGCACTCATGAACTCGATCGCCTTGTCGACGTCTCCGGCGAGAAGCGCGTCGCAGAAGGCCTGGGCTTGCTCGCGAACCGCGGCGTCATCCATTGGGCTGATCCTCCGGCTCCGCGGCCATGTCCGCGGTGAAACTGTCCCAGAACAGGGCGATTCGAAGTGCGTCGTTCGTATGCTCGGCGGTGTGCTGATAGGTCTTGGAGATCAACCACTTCAGCGGGACGTTCCCCCAGCCCGTCTCGCGTGTCGCAGCCCACGCATCCGGCCCAAGCTTCTTGAGCAACTCGACTTCCTCGGCTCGGACCGCGGCAAGCGACTGCAGTCCGGATTCAAGCTCAAACGCGGCCTGGTCCGCCGCCCACGCCGCATCCTCGTCGGGTGGCTCGATCGCCGGGGCGCCCTGCCAGATCCGCATCCCGGGCAGCGCAATCTGGCGCTCGTACCAGGCGAGATGGTGGACATGACGGATCGCAGGCCATTCACCAAGGCCGGCGGGCGGCGGGAGAGCCAGACGATGTCCAGGCACCTGCCGAATGCCCCAATCAAAGCCCGCGCGGCTGCGCTCCAGCTCGTTGGTCAACCACGTCATCTCATCCATTGCTGCCCCCTGCTGATGCCGCCGAAATCGTCTCGGGAGTTGGCGGGCGCCGGTCGGCAACCGCCGTAGGGCGTCGCGTCGCCAGAATCGATCCCAGGATCACGAGCGCGAGCCCGACACCCATCGCCAGGGTGAACGTCTCATTGAGGACCAGGATGCCGAGGACTGCCGCGACCGCCGGGTTGATGTAGGTGATCACGGTCGAACGGACCGGCCCGATCTCCTTGATCAGCGCGGCGAACAGGATGAACGCGACGGCCGTGCAGATGACGGCCAGGACCCCGATCGAGACGAAGACCTTCGGCGAAGGCATGACCGCCGGTAGCTGCGTCGCGGCGATCGGCAGGTAGACGAGAGCGGTCAGTCCCAGCGCGAGGGACATCACCCCTACAGACGGCAGGCCGCCGAGCCGCCGGGCCAGGATCGCCGGCCCGACCGCATAGCCGACGATGACGACGCCCACCTCCAGGAGGGCAGTCGTGTCCGACAACGCGAAGTCGGCGCCGACGATCGCCGCGACGCCGACCAGCCCGACCAGCAGCCCGATCGTGTTCGTCCGGCTCGACCGATCGGCGCCACCGGTCGCCAGCGCGAGCCCCGTTCCGACCAGCGGGACCCCGGCGAGCAGCAGCCCGGTCAGCGAGCTCGAGAGGTGCTGCTCGGCCGACGCCAGCATCAGCCAGGGAATCGCAATCTCGATCGCCGCGAACGCGACGAGCCAGCGCCAACGAGCGAGAACGGCCCGCAGGTCGACCCGGGCGATCGCGAACGGCAGGAGGATGGCCGTTCCGAGCGCGGTGCGCAGGAAGACGAGCACGGCTGGCGTGACCTCAGCGACCGCGACCCGGATGAACAGGTAGGGAATGCCCCAGATCACGGCCATCAGGCCGAACAGGACGATCCCGCGGCGGGTCACCCCAGCAGGCCAGCTACTTGAGCGCCTTGGCGAGCGCCACCGACATGTCGAGCGTCGCCGTGGCGGACGACGTCACGACGAGCATCCCGAAGGTCCCGAAGTCGATGTAGAGGCTCGCATTCTTGTTGGTGCCGATCGTGGCGACGGAACCCTTGGCCGAGACGCCAATTCCGCTGACGGCTTGCATCCCCGCTTGCATCCCCGGCGGCAGTGATGCCGTCAGGAAGGCCTGGATCGGNNGTCGAGCATGTCGCACAGGTTTGCCAGGAGCTGCGGCTCGCCGCCCGGCGACCCGGCCGCGCTTGGCGGCGTGGAGGCGGGTGGCGTGGATGCCTGGTTGCTTGGCGGCGCACTGGGTACCGGCGAGGTGATCGTCCCGAGGCCGACGGATGGCGACGGCGAGGCCACCGGAGCAGTCGTCGCGGCCGATGAGGTACAGGCGACCGCAAGCGTGGCCACCAATGCCAGCAGGGTGAGCCTGGTCAAACCATGGGTCCGCGCGGCTTGTCGACTTGACATCGTTCGTCCTCCGGAAGATCTGTCCTGAACGCCCACAGTAGCGGTTCGATGCCGACAAAGTCTCGCACCGGATTCTGCGTCGCGCGGGAAGGTAGAGTCGGCGGGTGAGCTTCGATGTTGCAGCCGACGCCTACGACAACTTCATGGGCCGCTACTCGCGCTTGCTCGCGATACAGATGGCAGACCTCGGCGGCGTCGAGCGCGGCCAACGGGTCCTCGATGTTGGCTGTGGCCCGGGCGCACTCACAGCGGAACTGGTGCAGCGAGTCGATGCCGCTAATGTGGCCGCCGTCGATCCATCCGAGCCGTTCGTCGAGGCGGCCCGGGCGCGCTTCCCGGGAGCAACTGTCCTGCAGGCATCCGCAGAGCATCTGCCCTTCCCGAACGGCGGATTCGATGTCACTATTGCCCAGCTCGTCGTCCATTTCATGGCCGATCCGGTCGCCGGGTTGATCGAGATGAAGCGGGTGACGCGAGCTGGCGGCGTCGTTGCCGCATGCGTCTGGGATCACTCCAGCGGCCAGGGCCCCCTGAGCGTGTTCTGGCGAGCAGTACATCAGTTCAACCCCAAGGTCGAAGACGAATCCGAGCTCGCTGGGGCGCGCGAGGGCCACCTTGCTGAGCTGTTCCAAGCCGCGGGCCTTCGCGATCTGGTTGAGACAGTCGTTTCGGCCGACCTCGAGCACCCCACCTTCGAGGGCTGGTGGGAGCCGTTCACCCGGGGCGTCGGCCCGGCCGGGTCGTACGTGGCCGGCCTGGATGCGGAAGGTCGGGATGAGCTGCGCGAGGCCTGCCGCCGCCTGCTGGGCGCCGGCCCGTTCGTGGTTCCTGCCCGTGCCTGGGCAGTCCGCGGCCTGGCCTAGAAGCCGGCAATTGCGAAGTGAGAGGTGCGATCGTGGGTGCCTGGCCGAGCGGGATCAGTACCGTCACGCTGTTCGTCGAGGACCTGGCGGCAACCAGGGAGTTCTACGAGCGGGTCTTCGGCTTGCCCGTCGTGTTCGAGGACCCGGATTCCGCCGTCTTCCGCTTCGGCACGATGCTCGTCAACCTGCTNNCTGCTGAACGGCCCGATCGACCGCCCGTGGGGCGTCAGGACCGCCAGCTTCCAGGATCCCGCCGGCCACATCTGGGAGATCGCGAAGTAGGCCAGTCGAAGGTCGTTACATCTCCATCGGGCTGAGGAGCTGGAAGTAGTTGCCGTCCGGGTCGGCGAACGTCGCGATCGACGAGCCGGGCTGGCCTTCGTACTCGTACGGCGCGGTGATCACGGTCGCGCCGGCCGCCTTCAGGCGCTCGAAGTCGCCCTTGACGTCCTTCGACTCGATATTCCAGATCAGGCGCCCGGGAGCGGCGTTCTTGCCCTTGACCTCCGAATGCGGCCCAACCGTCACGAAGCCCGATCCGAGCTGCCAGGCGGTGTAGGTGCCGTCCGAGAAGGTGGGCGCGCCCAGCACCTTGGTGTAGTACTCAACCAGGGCCGGGGCATCCTCGGACCCGATCAGGATGCTGTTGAAGTCCATCGATGTCTCCACTGGGCTGCGATGTTGGCGTCCCGCTCAGGATACCGACGCAGCGCTGGGCCGGCGGCGCTCCCCGGGTGGCGGGCGAATGCGTCGGATCGGCCCACGGTGCCGGGATTCCGGCTGTTATTCTCCGGCCGGTGCGACTGATCGCCCGGATTGCTGAGGCCATCGCTCCGAGCAGGCTCGGACGCAAGTTCCGCTGGTTGCTGTCGGCGTCGATCGCCAACGGGATCGGTGACGGCGTCGTGGTCTCCGCCGGCCCGCTGCTCGTCGCTTCCCTGACCCGTGACCCGTTCCTCGTCTCGATGGCGCTGCTGAGCGAGTACCTGCCGGTCCTCCTGTTCGGCGTCATCGGTGGGGTCGCGGCGGACCGGTTTGACCGCCGGCGAATGGTCGTGATCGTGAACCTGGGCCGGACGTTCGTGCTGGCGGCGCTCGTCGTGGTGATCGCGAGCGGGGCGGTCAGCATCGTCCTCGTCCTGATCGCCCTCTTCATGCTCGGAACGGCGGAGACATTCGCCGACTCCGCAACTAGCACGCTGCTGCCCGGTCTCGTCGCACGCGAGGACCTGGGCATCGGCAATGCACGGATTCAAGGCGCCCAGCTGCTCACGAACCAGCTCCTCCTGCCACCGGTTGGTGCGTTCCTCTTCGCGATCGGGCCGGCGATCCCGTTTGCGACGAACGCTGTGGGGTTCGCCCTTGGCGCGGTCCTCATCTCGCGTCTCGCCACGGACGTCAGGCAAGCGCAGGCCGACCGGCCCGGGGTGCGACACGAGATGCTCGAAGGCATGCGCTGGCTCGTCGCGCACCCACCGATGCGGACCCTCGCGCTCACGATCTTCACGTTCAACATCACGTTCGGGGCCGCCTGGTCGGTGCTCGTCCTCTATGCCGGCGAGCGGCTCGGGATGAACGCCGTCGGGTTCGGCCTGCTGACGACTGCCGCGGCGCTCGGCGGCGTGATCGGGACGGTCTCGTACGGGCGACTCGAGCGGCGCTTCAAACTGTCCGACATCATGCGTGTCGGCCTGATCATCGAGACCTGCACCCACCTGATCCTGGCCCTGACAACGTCGGCCGCGATCGCCCTTGGAACCCTCGTGGTATTCGGTGCGCATGCGTTCGTGTGGGGCACGACCTCAACCGTCGTGCGTCAACGTGCCGTCCCTGACGCCCTCCTCGGTCGGGTCGGCGGCGTCTACCGCGTCGCGATCATCGGTGGGCTGGCGATCGGAACGCCGATCGGCGGCCTGCTCGCGAAGACGTTCGGGATCACGGCGCCGTTCTGGTTCGCCTTCGCCGGCTCGGCGTTCCTGGTTGTGGTCCTCTGGCGCCAGTTCGAGCACATCGTCCACTCGAGCGAGATCTGAGGTCCCGGGGCCTGGCTGCGAGCCCCACGATCCGCTAGGCTCGGGCGGATGACGAGACGGCTTTGATGAGCACGGCCCCGCGTGTGGCAGCCGCGATCGCGCTTCTGCTCGCCCTGTCGGCGTGCAGTGGGGCGCCGGCCGCGACCGAATCGGCCAAATCCGAGGATGTCGTCGCCAGCCTCGCGCCCGAAACAGCGCCTGCGGCGGAGGACTCGACCGCTCCCCAGGCGACGAGTACCGGAGGCGCTGGTGTGGGCGTGGACCGACCCGCGACGATCACCCTCGACCTGTCGGCGACCGCGGACAGCGACGGCAGCTACACCTCGACCGGACCGGCCCGGCTCTGTGGGGACGCGGAGATCAACCTCACCGGCAACACTCGAGCCTTCAACTTCGAGTTTCCGCACTCGGGCGATTTCGAGATCATCGACGTCACGTTCGGCGCGGACGACCTGCTTCCTGGCTCGTCGACGTCGGCCTTCCATCTCGGGGTGGACGTTCATGCCAAAGCCGGCGGGGAGCCGCCCGGGACCATCGTCGACACCAGCAACGCCGGCAACAGCGGCACTGCCCAGCTCTCCGACTCGGGTGGGACGACGACGCTGACCGTCGATGGCTCCGACGACATCGGCCAGACCATCCACATGACCGCAACCTGCGGCCCGAGACCCTGAGCGAAGCGGCCGACTAGGCCAGGAGCTGGTCCGTCAAAGCGTCCGGAACGCCGCCGTAGTAGCGCTCGAGGACCTGCTGGAAGAGCGGCTCATCGGGCGCGGCACGGTGGAACAGCGTCATTGACGAACGGACCTTCATCGCGTCGAGCTCGCCGAAGATCTCGTTGGCGGTCCGACCCTTCGTCGCCAGGACGACCCCGGCACACTCGCGCAGGCGGGCACCAAGGGCTGGGTCTGCGAGATACGCACGAGCCTCTTCGAGCGAGACGATCGAGTATTGCTGCGAGATCCAGCTACGCCCCAGCCCGGCGATCTGCGGAAAGGTGAACCAGATCCAGTGGGTGTCCTTGCGGCCGCCGCGCAGCTCCTCGAGCACGCCGGCATAGACACCCTCCTGCGCGTCCAGGAAGCGGCCAAGATCGAACGCCACCTACGGGTGGTCGTACACGTAGAAGATGTAGTCCTGCGAGACCGTCTTGACACCCAGGTCGTTCAGCAACCTGAGCGTCTGCGCGCGATGGTCGGTGCCGTGGTTGACGACATGGAGAAGGACCTGCCATAGGATCAGGTCCTTGTCCTCGCCCTCGGCGAACGGCTTCTGGTCGAGCATGTCGTCGCTCAGCGTCGCGAGGTAGTCGCGCATCCGTTGCTCAACGCCATCCCAGTGGGCGCGGACGCTGTCCCGATCCGCAAAGGCCGCCGGGTCGAGCGAATCGACGCCGTCGACGTCGCGCAAACCGCTGAACCAGAGGTCGTCGACGCTTATCAGGTGGACGACCTGGTTGCGGACCGAGCCATGGGAATAGCCGGCGTCCTGAGTGAACTGCTCATCGGTGAGCGGCGTGATGTACGCATCCCACATGTTGCGATTCTCGGCGAAATGGTAGCCGTAGAAATGGCGAAAGGCATCAGCATTCATGGGCGAACTATGGCATGACACGACCCGCTGGAGGATCGAAGCGTGCGTCTTCCTACCCAACGCCTACCAGTGGTAGTATTTGGGTATGAAAGTCAGCGTGAGCTTGCCAGGTGAAGATGTCGAGTTCCTGGACGGCTATGCCCGCGAACAGGGACTGGGCTCCCGGTCGGCGGCGGTCCATCGAGCTATTCGTGCTCTCCGAACGGCCCAACTCGGCGGAGCATACGAAGCGGCCTCGTCGGAGTGGACAGCTGCCGGCGAAGAGGAGGCCTGGGAGTCGACGAGCGCGGATGGGCTGCAATCGTGATGCGCCGCAGTGACATCTACTTTGTCGACCTTGAGCCGGTGCGCGGCGCGGAGTCCAACAAGCGCCGCCCCGCGGTCATTGTCAGCAACGACGCCGCGAACCAGACGGCACTGCGGCTTGGGCGAGGCGTGATCACCGTCATTCCTGTGACCTCGAATCTCGAACATGTCTACCCGTTCCAGGTTCTCCTGCCGGCCGCCGCCACGGGCCTCAGTCGCGACTCAAAAGCCCAAGCCGAGCAGATCCGCTCCATTGCCGTTGGCCGACTTGGGGATCGGCTTGGTGCTGTTCCCAACGCCCTGATGCTCGACATCGAGGACGCGCTTCGCCTGCATCTCGGCTTGTGATCGCTGCCCTGCGGCGAACTTGACAACGTTCCATCATGAATGCGCGGGGTCTCAGGCCCCGGCGAGGACCTGGCGTAGCTTCGCGGCGAAGGCATCGGGATCGCCGGCCTGGCCGTACTCACCGCCGAGGAAGCCCGCGTGGCCGCCCGGGAAGATCACCGGTGTCGTGTCGAGCCGCTCGGCCACCGCGAATGCGCCACGGGACGCCATCTGGCCTTCCGACTCAGCGCCGGCACCCATGACGATTCGGGTCGAGCCCGCCCGCAAGGCATCGAAGTCGGGCTCGAAATGCGTGCAGGAGATGATGTTCTGACCCAGGAGCGGGTCGCTCCGGTTGCCGTCGTCCTCCGTGGACATCCCGAACATTGCCGGATCGGGCGCCGGCTGGCTGGCGTAGTCCGGGCCGAATGGTCCCTGGTGGCTGACCGCCACGATGAACCGCGCCATGCCCGGGCCAAATCCGCTGCGCAGGTACGTGTCATGGACTGCGCGGCAGGCCGCGAGCGCGCCCTCACGATCGGGCAGGATCGACGCGAGCGGCGGCTCGTGCGCGATGAGTGTTCGAACCTGCTCAGGGTGCCTGGCCACGAAGGCGAGTGCGTTGACCGCACCGCCACTGCTGGCAAACAGGTCGACCGGGCCCGCCCCGAGCTCGGCGATGAGCCGGTGCAGGTCGTCGGCGTGCTCCTCGGGCGTGGACTGGCTGGCGGGATCAGCCTTGGTGCTGCGCTCGACCCCGCGAGGGTCGTAGGTCACCACGGTCCGATCGGCGAAGTGCCCGGCCAGCGTGACGAACCCGCCGGCGCCCATCGGCGATCCGATCACGAGCAGCGTCGGGGCGGCGCTCGATCCGACTTTCCGGACGTCGTAGGTCAGGACGGCGCCCGGCACCTCCAGGGTGTGGGTCGTCGGCTCGGTCATCGTGGTCATCGGTCCCTCCTCGTTGTCCTGGCGATCATCGTCGGTTCGCATCGGCGCTTGATCCGACTCGAGAGGTGTCATGCCGCTGGATCCTCGGCGAGGATCGCGTCGATCTGGCCGGCCGCGCCCGTGAGGCCCTCTTCCATGCCCATGGCCAGGTACTGCTCCATCGCTGGAGCGCTCGCGTAGTGGAATTCGATCGACATCCGCGTGCGCTGGCCATCGATCGGCTCGATCGTCACGCGGCCTTCGCTGCGCGAGAAGTCAGTGTTCGGCGTCCCGTCGGCATAGGCGAACCCGTCGAGGAAGACGAGTCGACGCGGCGGATCAGCCTCGAGGATGTCCCAGAAGCTGCGCGGCTGGTCGCCGGTGGGGCCGGTCATGTGGTATTCCACGTGCCCGCCGGGCGCCAGGTCATGGGCGGTGAAGGTGGCCGGGTACGTCGGCGGACCCCACCAGCGCTCGAGCTGGCGCGGATCGGCCCAGAGCTCCCAGACGCGCGTCGGCGACGCGTCGAACTCGGCCGTCAGAGTCATCGTCAGGGCTTCGGCGTCCTTGCGGACAGCGGTGACAGTCATCGGTCGGTCTCCTCGCTGCTGGCGATCAGGTGGGTCATCCGCTCGACGCGACCGCGCCACAGCGTTTCGTACTGATCGAGCAGGCTTCGAGCCAAGTTGAGCCCCTCGATGTTGGTGAGCACGACCTTGCGCCGGCCCGAACGTTCCTTGGTAATGAGGCCTGCGCGTTCGAGCACGGCGACGTGCTTCTGCACCGCGGCAAAGCTCATCGGGTAGTGCCCGGCCAGTTCGGCAACGCCCTCACGGCCGGCGAGTGCCCGCAGGACGATGTCACGCCGGGTGGCATCGGCCAGGGCGGCAAAGATGTGGTCGGCGTTCGGTGTGGCCATTGATACAACCATACGGTTGTATCACGTGGCCGTCAAGCGGGTGGGACGAGAGCCCGGGCCCGGGCCCTGGTTACGGTGCCGGCCCGAACTTCGGACAGATGTCGCCACCAGGGCGCACTAGGTCGGGTATCGGGCGATTCCGGGCCTGAACCGCGGCTCAGTCGGCCGCCGCCCTGCACGAATGATCGCCGGATGCCCGCCGGGGGAGGCGATTTCGGGTCCAATTCGGACTTCCCGCGTCTCTCAGCGACATTCGTCCCAAGCTCATCGAGCGAAGGCCCGATTTGGACATTCGCGCTAGGGTGGAGGACCTGATCCGAGCCAGGTATCCACGCACGAGGAGAACGACATGGCACTGACCCTTGGAGTCCTGGCCCTGGTCGAGGCCAAACCTGGCAAGGAAGCCGAGGTCGAGGCGTTCGTCAAGGGCGGTCGGGCGATCGTTGAGCAGGAACCGGGCACGCGGGTCTGGTACGGCTTCAAGGTCAACGACTCGACGTTCGGCATCTTCGACGCCTTCGAGGACGAAGCGGCGCGCCAGGCGCACATGTCGGGGCAGATCCCCGCGGCGCTCGCCTCGGCAGGCCCGCAGCTGCTCGCCAAGGATCCCGACATCCGCATGGTCGAGGTACTCGCCGTCAAGGGCTAGCCGTCCTTCTCAGGACGTCCCTGACCGGGCGTCAGGACCCGTCGGCGGGCAAGAGCCGGAACGGCCTTCGTCCCGGACCGCGAACTGTCCGGAAATGGCGCTCGTCGAGCGTCAGCAGGTTCAGAGTGTCGTAGCGCTCGGCGAGGATGACCAATGAGGCGCCGGCCAGTCCGAGCTGGAGATCGCGGTACTGACGGATGACCTCCGAGGCCCGGGCAATATCGTCGGCCGCCATCGGCTCGAGCCGATACGCGCCCATCGCGACCTGATCCAGGACGGCCGCGGATGCCTGCGGCGAGACCTTCGTGGCAAGGAGGTAGTCGAGCTCTGCAAGGACAAAGGGCGAGAGCAGGAGCGGAGCGTCAGCGCCGCGGAGGGCCGCAGCCGCCGCGGCGTGCTGGCGCTGGCTGCCGTCGATCGCGGCGAGCAGGCCGCTCGTATCGAGGATGATCACCGCTCGCCGAACCCAGCCAGCTCCTCGTCCACCTGCTCAGCCAGGCCAGGCAGGCCGCTCTGGAACAGGGGCAGCACAGGTTCGGCGGCCTGGAGTCGGCTCGTGACGACGTCGATCCCCTCACGAATCAATTCGGCCTCGCTTCGGCCCTCCGCCCTGGCGGTGCGCTCGAGTGCCCGCTTTTGCTGCTCGGTCAGGTAGACGGTCGTTCGCTCCATACCATACAGGCTACCATATGTTGCCCCTCGATCGGGGCCCGGCGGCGGGTGGCTGGCGGTCGAACGCAAACCAGCACAACT
>PNAZ01000133.1:2404-8320 GCA_003169655.1 Chloroflexota bacterium | reverse complement strand
ACCATCAGGCCCCGGCCGCGAATCTCTCCCACGTTGGGATGCTCGCCGACCCGGTTCGTGAGCAGCGTCCTGAGCTGCTCCCCTTTCCGGGCCGAGGCCGTGACCAGGTCCTCGGCCTCCAGGATCCGGAGGACCTCGCGAGCAACGGTGGCGCCGACGACCGAGTGGCTGAAGGTGAAGCCATGGACGAACGGTCCCGCGCCGAGAACCGTGTCAGCGATCGGGCCGGCCGCCGACACGAANNCGACCGGTCCGCCCGAAGCCGGTCATCACCTCGTCGGCGACGAGCAGGACGCCGTGCCGCCGGCAGACCTCGGCGATCGCCGGCCAGTAGCCCTCGGGCGGAACGACCGCGGCCAGCGTGGCCCCCACGATCGGCTCGGCCACGAACGCGGCCACGCTGCCCGGATCGCTCGCCTCGATCGCCCGCTCGAGCTCGGCTGCGAGCTCGTCGGCCGTGCCCAGGGCGTTCGCGCCGGGCTCGCCAGCCCGGTAGGGGTAGGCCGCCGACACGTGCCGGAACCGGCCGAGCCAGCCTTCGTATGGCCGTCGGAGGGGCTTGCGTCCCGACAGGTCGAGGGCACCCAGGGTGTTGCCGTGGTAGCTCCCCCAGCGGGCGAAGACGACCCAGCGGTCCGGTTCGCCGCGGGCCAGGTGGTACGCGCGCACGAGCTTGAGCGCCGTCTCGATCGCCTCCGAGCCGCCCGAGACCGGGTAAATCGCCGGGTCGTCCTGGGGCAGGTGGCGGCCGATCTCCACGGCGTAGGCCTCAAGTGCCTCGGTCGTGAACGTACCCCCGTGGGCGTAGGCGAGGCGGCCGGCCTGATCGGCCATCGCCTCGGCGACCGAACCCCGGCCGTGGCCGATGCCCACGACCACGGCGCCACCGGCAGCATCGAGGTACGACCGGCCGCCGGCATCCCAGATCGTCGAGCCCTCGGCCCGCACGGCGACCAGCGGCGGGGTTGCGGAACGCTGGAAGACCCGCCCGGTCATGCGAACTCGTCGGGCACTGCACTCACCGCGCGATTGTACGAGCGCGAGTCCGGGGATGACCCGCGGCCCGACGATTCGGGCCGTTCGTCACTACCGTCCGGCGGCTCCGAAACGGACCATCGGGGCCATGAACACCCTCCTCGATCCTGTCGACGCGGGCGCCCGCGATCCCGACCAGGCCGACCCCGAGTCCGGAAGCGAATCGCCGGCCGGGACGTCCGGCCTCTCCCGGCGTGGCTTCATCCGCGGGGTGGCCCTGGCCGGCGGCGGGCTGCTGGCCGCCGCCTGCGGCCCGGCTGTCGCCAACTGGACGTTCGGTCCGGCGAGCAGCGCCGCGCCGACGGCTGCGTCCCCATCCCCCGTTGCGCTCGCCAGCGCGGCCCCATCGCTCGGCGCCTCTCCCGCCACGGGCGGGTCGGCCCCACCTGCTGGATCACCAGCAGCCTCCGGGGATCCGATTCCCGAGGGGTGGACGCAGCACGACGTCGATGCCCGCCAGGCCGTTCGCCGCTACCTGGGCAATCTCGCTCCAGCGCTCAAGGGGGTCTACGGCGACGCTGCCTTCGCCAAGCTCGCCGACATCCTCGGCGCAGCCGACAACTATCCGGAGCTGAGCGCCAAGCCGGCCTTCGCCCAGGTTCCCCAGCTGTTCCTGAACGACGCACTGCAGCCGCTGAAGCCCACGATCGACAACGGCGTGAAGGTCTTCAACCTCACGATCGACGAGATCAACCAGCACATCGACGAGCTCCAGCCACCGGTCGCCGCCCTCGGCTACAACGCCCAGTGGCCGGGCCCGACGATCCGCGTCACGCAAGGTGACCGCGTCCGGGCGATATTCACCAACAACCTGAAGGAAACGACCGGCGTCCACTTCCACGGCGTCCTGTTCGACGACTTCTTCCAGGACGGCGTGCCGTTCGTCACCCAGAAGCCGATCACGCCCGGGGCGACCTACACCTACGAGTTCACCGCGTCCGAGTCGGGCTCGCTGATGTACCACTCCCATCACAACGCCACGGACCAGGTCGGCCGCGGCCTCCTGGGCGCGTTCATCGTCGATCCCAGGGACGACCCGGTGAAGTACGACCGCGAGTACATCTGGATCTCGAACGACTCACTGGGCGGGTTCACAATCAACGGCCATGGCTTTCCAGCCACGGTCCCCGTCCTGGCGGCCGTCGGCGAGACGGTCCGGATCCGGTTCATGAACGAGGGGATCATGATGCACCCCTGGCATGTCCACGGGAACGTCATGAAGGTCGTGGCCCGTGATGGCCATGCCCTTGGCAGTGCCGCGTTCGAGTGCGACACCCTGGGCGTCAATCCTGGCGAGCGCTACGACGCGTTGATCACGGTCAAGACGCCCGGCATCTGGGCCTTCCACTGCCACATCCTGCCCCACGTCGAGGGCACGAGCGGGATGTTCGGGATGGTCAATACGCTCGTCGTCGTGCCCGAGAAGGCGCACGTCGACGCGATCGTCAAAGCCATCATCAGCTGAGGTTCCCGGTGACCCGCCGGTTCCTCTCCGTGGCCCGGATCCGCGGACGATCGCTACCGCTCACAGCCGCACTGGTCCTGCTCGGGACCGTGGCCTGCTCGGGCACCCCGCCGAGCCCTCCACCTGGGATCGTGGTCAGGGGAGCCTGGGTCCAGGTCGCGGGCGGCATCGATCAGCCCGCGGCGGGCTATCTCACGATCGACAATCGGGGCAGCACGGATGACACGCTTGTGTTCGCATCGAGCCCCGACGCGTCATCCGTCGAGCTCCACGAGACGCAGCCCGAGATGTCGGGGATGATCGGCATGGAGTCCGTCGCCCAGGTGACCTGTCCCGCCGACGCAACCGTGACGTTCGCCCCAGGCGGCTACCACCTGATGATCAGCGGCCTGAGCGCACCGCTCCGATCGGATGATTCATTCGAGCTCGATCTCGAGTTCGAACATGCCGGAACGATCGTGGTCCAGGCCACCGTCCGGCAGGTCTGAATCATGGCCCATCGTCCGGCGGTGGTCGGATCGCATCACGCCCCCGCGAGCCGGCTGGACGGCGCCTTCTGGCTGGTTCTCGTCCTTGCCGGGGCTTGTCTCGGCCTCGTGTTGGCGACGGCGCTCCGGGGCGGCTTCTCGAGCGGTTCGAGCGGCGGTGGGACCGGCGCCCCGAGCCAGCCGAGCGTGGCCGGTCTGGCATCGGCCGCGTCTTCGGTCGATCCCGCATCGTTCTTGTACCCGACGGTTCGGGCGGCCCCCGCGATCGCCCTAACCGACCCGGATGACCAAACGCAGACCCTGGCCTCGATGCGCGGCGGGACCGTGCTCGTCTTCTTCGGCTACACCCACTGCCCGGATGTATGCCCGGCCACCATCGGTGTCGTCGAACAGGTGATGGCCGCGTACGGCCCCGGCATCCGGACCTTGTTCGTGACCGTCGACCCGGAACGTGACACGATGACCTGGCTCAAGGAGTTCGACTCGTACCGGTCGACCCAGTTCACCGCTCTGACCGGCTCCGACGACCAGATCCGGGCGACGGCCGACGCCTGGAACGTGAAGTACGCCCGCGTCGACACCGGCGTCGTCGGTGCCTATTCGATGTCGCACACGGCGGACGTCTTCGTCGTCGACGCCAATGGGCAGCTCCGGGCGCATTTCCCATTCGGCACGACCGCCGGGAGCATGCTCGCCACCCTGGGCATGATCGCCAGCGTGCCCGCCACGGCCACGCCGCAGCAGACGCCGCCGGTACCAACCAGCGCCCCAGCCGGCGGAGGGCTCCAGGTCGAGGTGGACTCGACCTCGATCTGGGCCGGTGGACCGAGCCCGCTGATCCTGGCGCTGTCCGGACCGGCGGGCCCGCTCAATGACACGACGATCCGGCCGACGGTCCAGCTGATCGGAACCGACGGCACCCCAGCGGGCAACCCGGTCGCGGCCATCCCGGTTCAGCCACCCGGCGTGGTCGCGGTTTCGTACGTCGCCAGCGTGACCATCCCGGCCCCGGGCTGGTGGCACATCTCGGTGTCGGCAACCCCAGGTTCGGTGGCCCTCAGCGGAACGACCGATATCGCCGCGCTCGATCCCGGCACGTCGGCCTCGATCGGGTCGGCCGCTCCGGTCATTCACAGCCCCACGCTGCTGGACGTGGCAGGCGACGTGACCCAGCTGTCCACCGACCCGATCCCCGACCTGAGGCTCTATCAGCAGTCCACCAGCGACGTCCTCGGCGCCCATCAGGCGTTCGTCCTGGTGTTCGATTCGGCCAAGTTCCGCGTCACCTCGGCCTGCGGCAAGGCCCTGATCATGGCCCGCTACCTGGAGGACCGCTGGCCGGACGTGCCCTTCATCCACGTCGAACCGTTCCGCTACGACGTGGTGACCGACACGCCGGTCCTCGAGGGCTCGCTGGCCGATCCGACCCTGACCGACGCGGCCAACGCCTGGGGCATCGGCGGAGCTCCGTGGGGACCGACTTCGATGCCGTGGGTCTTCGTCGTGGACGATCACGGAGTCGTCCGGGCCAAATACCAGGGCGTGCTGGGCAGCGACGACGTCGACGTCCTCGTCGCCCTGATCGAACAGGGCGGCTAGTCGGCCGCGAGCGCGCCTAGCGGATGTAGGCGCCGCCGGGATCGAGCTCGACCCGCATCAGCTCGAGCTCGGCGGCCGTCGGCGCCAGTGTCACGCCCAGGTCGGGACTGACCCGTGGCTCCCAGCCGATGGTCTCCCGGACCGCCTCAAGCGTCGCCCCGGGATGGAGCCAATCGAGGCGCATCTCGCCGTCGTCGTCGAAGTGGTAGATCCCCAGGTCGGTGACCACGACCGACGGACCGCGGCCCAGCCAGCCCTGCTCCCGCCGGATCCGCTCGGCGTTGGCCGCCCCGCCAAGATTGCCGGGCGAAGTCCGGAAGTCGATCTTCTCGACGAACGAGCGCTTCGACTGGCGCATGATCACGAAGATCTGGCGGGCNNGTCGTGTTGATGTTGCCGAAGCGGTCGATCTGGGCCGCGCCCAGGAAGCCGACGTCCACCAGTCCGCCCTGCAGGTAGAACGCGAACAGCTCGAACATGCTGACCGCCGCGGTGGCGCCGGTGACGATCGTCGGGTCACCGATCGAAAGGGGCAGGCGGGCGGGGCGAGCGCCGAAGACGCCGGCTTCATAGACCAGCTCCAGGTCGGGCGCCACGGTTCGCTTGGCCAGGTTGACGGCGATGTTGGGCAGGCCGACGCCGACGAAGCAGACGCGCTGTCCCGCGAGCTCGCGAGCGGCGGCCACGATCATCATCTCGGACTTCGAGAAGGCGCCCGTCTCGCTCATCGGTATTCGCCGTAGTTGACCGAGCCCGACGGCGCCGGGCCGGACGGTCGGAGGGCCGCCAGCCGGTCCGCGCCGAGCTTTTCGACGTACTCCGCCCGGCCGCCGACGCCGAAGACCCAGTCCTTGAGCCAGGCTTCGGTTGCCGCGCGGTCGCGACTGATCGGATCCCAGTCGAGGTAGAAGCGGTTGTCGCGGTCATAGGTCCCCTGGACATAGGACGGGTGGGCGCCCCACGGCTCGACCACGACGGCATCGACGATCAGGCCGGGGATGATCGTCCGGTTCGGATCGGCCCGGATCACGGCCTCGTCGACCAGCTCCTCGACGACGACGATCACCCGCTCGGCGGCGAAGGCCGCCTCCTTCTGGCAGCCGAGCAGGCCCCAGGCCTGGGTATCGCCGCTCGCGTCCGCCCGCTGGGCGTGGACGATCGTGACGTCCGGCTTGAGCGGCGGCACGGCGNNGTGTACCGGGCGACCATCCCGAAGTGGCTGTACTCCTCGAGCTCGAGCGTTGGCTGCTCGCCCTCGGTGACCCGCCGGATCGCGTTCAGGCCGCCCACGCCGGGATTGCCCAGCCAGCTGAAGATCAGCTTGCGGGC
>PNAZ01000133.1:0-2394 GCA_003169655.1 Chloroflexota bacterium | reverse complement strand
GCGAAGCTGATCAGGTGGGTGAAGCCCTCGATCGCCACGGTGTCGCCGTCGCGCACGATCGCGGCGATCGCGTCGTGCATCGTGGCGACCTTCGAGGTGCCCATCGTCCCGCCTTCGCCTGAGGAGCTAGCCGCTCGCCTCGACGCCGGTGATGGCGCCCGCGGCGGTGGCCGCCCGGAGGATCTCACCATGCTCCGTGGCGACGTCGACGACGGCCTCGCCGAAGATCCGCAGGGCAGTCTCCATCTCGGCCTCGGAGACGGTCAGTGCCGGTGCCATCCGGACGCTCGACTTGCCGCACTCGAGGACGAGCAGGCCGCGCTCGAACGCCGCCCACTGGACCTCTTCGGCGTGGTCCGGCGTGTCGAACTCGACCCCGAGCATGAGGCCCTTGCCCCGGACGTCGCGGATCAGCTCGGGCCGGCGAGCCATCAGCTCGGTCAGACCAGTCAGCGCCTGGACGCCGCGCCGGGCCGCATTGTCGATCAGGCCCGACTCGAGCAGGTCGAGGGTGGCCAGGGCCGCCGCGCAGGCGACCGGGTTGCCGCCGTACGTCGAGCCGTGGGCCCCGGGGCCCCAGGCTTCGAGCAGCGGCGCACGGGCGATCATCGCGGCCAGCGGCATCCCGCTGGCGATCCCCTTGGCCGACAGCAGGATGTCAGGCTGAACGGCCCAGTGCTCGACGGCCCACATCCGGCCCGTCCGGCCGGCACCCGACTGGATCTCGTCGGCGATCAGCAGGATCCCGTGCTCGTCACAGATCGCCCGGAGGCCGGCCAGGAAGCCGTCCTCGGGCACGATGTAGCCGCCCTCGCCCTGGATCGGCTCGACGATGATCGCGGCGACCTCGTTGGCAGGCGCCAGCTTGTCGAAGAGGACCTCGTCGAACCAGCGCAGGTCGTCGACCTTGCCGTACGGGGCGTGGAAGACGCCCGGCAGGAGCGGCCCGAAGCCGGCGTGGTACTTCGCTTTCGAAGCGGTCAGGCTGAGCGAGCCGTACGTCCGGCCATGGAACGCGCCGAGGAAGGCCACGACATACGGACGGCGGGTGGCGTAGCGGGCCAGCTTGATCGACGCCTCGACCACCTCCGTGCCCGAGTTGCCGAGGTAGACCCGGGCCGGGCCGTCGAAGGGGGCCAGCCGGGCGAGCCGCTGGCAGACCTCGGGATAGATCGGCAGGTAGAAGTCGGAGGCCGAGAAGTGGATCAGCTCGGCGGCCTGCTCCTTGATCGCGGCCACGACCTGGGGGTGGCTGTGGCCGGTCGAGGTGACCGCGATCCCGGCCGCGAAGTCGAGGAACAGGTTGCCGTCGATGTCCTCGACCACAAGGCCCTCGCCGCGAACCGGCACGATCGGGTAGGCGCGCGGCAGGCTGGGCGAGGTCCACGTCTCGTCGAACGCGATATGGGCCCGGGCCTTCGGACCAGGGATCTCGGTCCGGATGTCGGGGACGGGCCGGGAGCCCGCGAGGCGGTTCGTAGCGTGCGTCGCGGCCTGGGTCACGGGACACCTCTGGGCTGGCCGGAGCCGAGGCTCGCGGGGCTCACGGACGAATAGGTTTTATGCAGTCTGGATAGCGCGACCGAGTATAGCCGAGCGATCCGGCCCGCCCCGGTGCGCTCAGTCGACGACGGTGTGGCTCTGCTCGCGCAGGAACTGGGCGACGTAGTACATCGACAGGCCGGCCTTGCCGGTCGAGCCAGAGCCCTTCCAGCCGCCGAAGGCCTGGACGCCCGGCCAGGCGCCGGTCGTGGCCCCCGCTCGCCGGTTGACGTACAGCGTGCCGGTCTCGATCGTGTCCAGGAACTGCTGGACCTCGGCCGGGTCCTCGCTGAAGATCCCCGCGGTCAGGCCGTAAACGCTCTCGTTCGAGAGCCGGATCGCCTCGCTCAGCGAGTCGACCGGCGCGATCGCGGTGAACGGCGCGAACAGCTCGTCGGCGAACAGGCGGTGCTCGACCGGCAGGTTGCCCACGATCGTCGGCTCGACGAAGAAGCCGCGCTCCAGCCCGCCGTCGGTCAGCCGCTCGCCACCGACGTAGACCGTCCCGTCGCGGCGAGCCTCGGCCGATGCCTGCTGGTGGCGGTCGACCGCGCGCTGGTCAATCACCGGCCCCATCCAGTTCGAGCGGATGAGCGGGTCACCGATCGTCAGCGCCTCGGTCTTCTCGACGAGCAGCTTGACCAGCTCGTCGTGGACCGGCCGCTCGACGTAGACCCGGCTGTTGGCCGAGCATTTCTGGCCGCTGAAGCCGAACGCGGAGCGGACGATCCCTTCGGCCGCCTCTTCGAGGTCGGCCCGGGCGGTGACGATCGCCGGATTCTTGCCGCCCATCTCGACGATCGCCGGGCGCGGGTAGCGAGCCGAGAACTTCTTGAACAGCTCGAAGCCGAC
>PNAZ01000086.1:12354-13059 GCA_003169655.1 Chloroflexota bacterium | reverse complement strand
GACCGAGGCCGTCTTGCGGCCGACGCCATCGATCCGGGTGAGCCAGTCGCGTGCCTCCAGAGCGGGCATCTCCCCCAGGAATTCCAGGGAATGATCGCCCCGCTCAGCCCGGATCAGGCGCAGCGCGGCCTGGATCCGGGGCGCCTTCTGCTGGGCCAGACCACCGGGCCGGATCGCCTCGACCAGCTTGGGCAGGGGGGTCTCCTCGACCGCCAGCCAGTCGGGCGGGGCATCGGGCTCCAGGCCAAGGCCGCCCCAACCGTGGCCGGCTTCATGGCTCTCGACGGGCTCGGTCGATGGAAACGCGCGGCGCAGCGAGTCGAACGCCCGCTCAGCATTCGTGTCGGCGCTGTTTTGGCTAAGAATCGTGAGGACGAGTTGGCTGGTCGGTTCGCGGTAGCGCCTCCAGGCTGGCCGGCCGTAATTCGAGGCGAGCCCGTCCAGCACATCGGTCACGAGATTCGGTCGGGTCTGGGCCAGGCGCTGTGCCCAGGCCCCGGGCGGATCGAGTTGTTTGCGGCGCCTCGGCTTGACGACCGAGCGCAAACCGGCCGTCCCAGGCATCGCGGCTCGAACCGCCGCGATCACGTCAGACGCCGCAGGTGGTCCGCTGGACCAGTGACTTTGCCCTGAGTCGAGACAGTCATCGAATTGGCTTGGGATCATGGTGGGAGTCGGAGACGATGCCTCCTTCCGGAAACCTCG
>PNAZ01000086.1:8491-12284 GCA_003169655.1 Chloroflexota bacterium | reverse complement strand
GCCTCGTCGTCGTGCCAGCCGGTGATGAAATACGGCCGCAACTCCGGCGCCGCCTCGAGGTACGCGTGACGGAGCAGGTTCATTCCGATGACCCAGCGGACATCCTCGTGGTTGATCTGGACAAGCCGCACGAAGGTCGCGACTCCGAGGAACAGGACGACCGGCAGGATCAGCACCGCAAAGGTCACAAAGCCCTCGCCGAACGCGGTGGCCTGGGCCACCAATGCCAGGGCCACGACCGCACCCGACAGCGCGGCAAGGAAGGCCGCCGTGCGACTCGACGTCTCATTCCAGCTCATGGCCCGAGTCGACAGCAAGCTCCAGTGCTCGGTCGTGAGGATCTGGAGACGCAGGGCCGTGGGCAGTTCAGTTAGCCCGGTGCCGCTCATCAATGGGTTGGTGACACTCGGTACAGCGCGTTCCTCCACGCCGTTGGTTGGCATCTCGACCTCACTCTCTTGCCGGATCGTGCGGAATTCACGGCCGTTTCGCCCGCGTCCAGCCGGGAACTGCCTGGAAGACGGCGCAGCAGTGGCCGGGCTCCGGCGAGTCGGGCGTTCGTGGGCGAGCCCAGTCCGTCCATGACCCCTCTTCGCCCAGGCGAGGTTCGTTCCGCACGTCAGGTCACGATGTTCCGCGGCCGGGGCGTCATAGGGGCAGTTGCCGAGGTGGGCGGCCTTCTCGACTCGGGGTTCGTAGCCCGCTCCACGCAGCACGTCGAGGTGGGCCGTCAGCAATGGGTGACCCGGCCGCACGCGAGCCTTGCCCCGTGCGGCCGCACCGTCGATAGAGCTTGGCGGGGCGACCGGCGCCTGGCCCGCTTCGGGCGCCACGACGGCGGTACTGAGTCTCGAGCAGCCCGCCTTCGGCAAGTCGGTCGAGGTGGAAGGCGGCAAGCTCCCGGCTGATTCCGAGCGCCACGGCTGCATTTCGCGGCCGACCGGCTCGCGACGGTCCGTAACCAGGTCATAGAGCCACCGTCGGTTCGGCTCCTCGAGCAGTGCGATGGCTCCAATCGGATGGTCGACTGTTGTTCTGTTCCTCACACGCTGACCCTAGCGGAAATAGAGACTAGTGAAATGATTGAGTGTGAGCCGACGGCCCAGCGACGACTGGAATTAGGACCGGCGTCCGTCCGAAGCTAGCCCTTGGTTGCTGGACCAGCAACACTGAAAGACGGCCGTGTTTGCACGGTTGGTGAATTGTCCGGTCAAGCCGAGGAGGACCGTCAACGCAGACCATGCCGAGAGAACCCGCGCCGAACGCCATCGGCATGGGCCGTAGATCACAAACCGTCAGGATGAACTCGCGGAGCCGCCCGCGCCGCTCGTTGGGAGTGCTCAGGCTCCCCGCGTCCGTGGCTGCCCATTCCGCCACACGGTCCAATGGGCAACCCGAGCCAGGACGTCATCTACGGAGCGGGTATACCCGATCTGGGCATCCGGATAGCCGTCATTGCGCAGAGCAATCTGGACCCGCTCGGCGAGGGCGAAGCAATCCGCCTCGAGGCCAGATCGCAAGGCATCCGAGAGGCCGACATCGAGCGCGACGATGAACTCCCGGTCCTGCCAGTCAACGATCTTTATCTTTACCCGACATTCCACCCTGAGCCTCCGAGCGTTTGTTGGCCAGGAACAACCAACTTCGTAGATCTGCCGGTGGACCTCGCCTGCGGCCCGCGATCCGCGAATGGTCACGAAATGGGGCCACTGGTACGGGTTCACTCTCGGCCGACCGTAGAGCGACCCGCTCCAACACTTCTGTCCGCACGCTTACGAACGCCCAAAGCCAAGCACTTCCGTCGCAGGCTCGATCCTCCGGAAGCTCAAAGCAATCGGTCAGATAGCGGACATACGATGGCGCAGGCACCTGCCAGGGTCGAGCGCTCAGGGAGGATCAGGAGCATGCGGCTGGACTGTGTTCTCGACGTTGCGCGCGACGATGCCGGAAGTTCGAGGCGGCATTGCCCAATCGAAGGCCTGAACAAACGAGCGAACGTCGATGGGGTTCAGCCCGCACCAGTAGTCGCAACGAGCACTCGCGCTGGGGCGTTGGACGGACTCGTCCATCGGTTCGAGCGCGCGTAGGCTTGACCGCCGCCGACCGATGCATCCTCATCCTGGCATCCAAGAACCGGGACATTTCTCCTCGCGCGGCCGCCCGACGGACTTCATGGACGCTCACTTCGAATGGCGCCGCCTGTTCGCGGAGATGTTTGGGACCTTCTTGCTGGTCCTGGTCGCCGTGGGCGGCGGGATGGTTAACGCCCGGTTCGGCGGAAACATGGTTCCCTTGACCGCACAGGTCACGGCCCCAGGCCTGATGGTCGGGGCGATCATCCTGTTCATGGGCGCGGTCTCGGGAGCGCACCTCAATCCCGGCGTCAGCATTGCGTTCGCCCCGCGTAACGACTTCCCCTGGCGTCGCGTGCCCGGCTACATCGCGGCCCAGTTCGTTGGCGCCAGCCTAGCAACCGTGCTCCTCGTGACCTTGCTCGGCCGGCAGGGGACCGCCGGCCTTAGCACGCCCGGTCCAGGCATCAGCGAAGCGACGGCGATGGCCTGGGAGCTGGTACTCAGCGTGGGACTCATCAGCACAATCCTGGGCACCGCCTCAGGTGCCCAGAACATCGGGCCGATGAATGCCATCGGGGTGGCGAGCTACATCGTTCTCGCCGGGCTCTTCGGCGCACCCGTCAGCGGGGCCTCGATGAACGTGGCCCGCTCCCTGGGCCCAGCCCTGGTGATTGGAGACCTGACCTCGTGGTGGGTCTACCTCGTCGGGCCAATCGCCGGAGCGGTTATCGCCGTCGCCATCGCCTACATCCTGCGTGGCCCGGGCGGTGGCTACCACGGCACCACGGCAGCTGAAGGCACGCTCGGCTGGCAGTGGCGGCCCGGTCCAATCGATAGCAGGCCCCCCGGGTCCGTCGGAGGAGGCTAGCGGCCGGAGTGACGGCACATTCGTCGACGATACGCCGAACGGCTCGTAACGGGCCAAGCGGTTCACGCCCGGCGATCGTTGCCACTGCCTCGCGGCGGAGCAGCCGGACGATCCGGGGTGCGGGCGGCCGAGATCTCGGCCAAATTGGCTCGCGTGGCTCCCCTTTAGGAGACCCGGCGCGCCTCGTAGCCGGCCGCCTCGGCGAGCCTGACCTCGAAGTGCGGCTGGTCGTAGACCGTCGGCCCGCGCCGCCGTCGGCCCGTGCCGATCTCGAACCTGGAGCCATGCCAGGGGCAGTCGATGCAGCCGTCCACGATCGTGCCCTCGCTCAGCGGCCGCCAGCATGGGCACACTGTTCGTCCATCGCCTGGATCGTTGCACCGGTCCTGATCAGGACGAGAGCCTGGCCGCCGGCCGAGGCCTTGACCAGGGTGCCCTCGGCGATCTCGGTGACGTCGAGCCGCTGCCACGTCGTCCCGGACGAGCGCCAGGCGTGCCGGTCGACCATATTGCCCAGCGCGAATACGACATCGCCGCCGACGAAGGCACCGCCCGCAAGGATCACATACGCCCCGATCGACAGGACAATCGGCACCGTCCGGTTCGCCGGACCGGTCGCCCGGATCCCGAGCGAGACGACATAGA
This sequence comes from Chloroflexota bacterium, assembly GCA_003169655.1. Taxonomy (GTDB): domain Bacteria; phylum Chloroflexota; class Limnocylindria; order Limnocylindrales; family CSP1-4; genus Palsa-1033. The sequence goes on along the minus strand of PNAZ01000086.1, from coordinate 8,696 downwards.
TGACCAGCGCGACCAGCATGATCGTGCTGTGAACGGTCGCCCGGACGCGCGCCCGGCCGTCGGTTGTGGAGTAGTCGGCGTAGCCGGCGAGCGCGGCCGCAAGCATCGCCAGGACGCCGACGAGGAGGGCCACGTCGGCTGCCACGGCCTGGCCGAGCACGTCGAGGATGATCACCAGGGTGAGCGCCCCGATCGGCACGTCGGT
>PNAZ01000086.1:0-8361 GCA_003169655.1 Chloroflexota bacterium | reverse complement strand
CGAACACCCGGAGCGAGGACGAGGAGCGCGCCCGCAGGTAGTTGGTGGATCGTCTCGGAGGTCGCAACCTCGAGCTCACCCGACACAGTGTGGATGGTCACATAGCCATCAGCCTCGTGATCAGCAAGGACGCCCCCGGCAATGAAATCGAACAAGACGAGCGCCACGTCGCCTTCGTGGAAGAGTGTGATCTGCTTGTGACCGTCCGCGCCCGGGTGATCCTCGCGCCATAGCGTGCCCGCCATCGCGGGCAGATTGAAGACGTGTTCTCGTCCGGCGAACCGCTCGGCCGGTGGACGGCGCAGCCGCCCTGATTTTCGTGCCAATGCGTCTCCTCTTTTGCTGTGACGGCGGACTGGATGTCGATCGGTTCCCCGACCGTCTTCCGACGCGTTCCAGCTGCGGAGCGTCGTGCTCGGACCGAGGTCACGAGCCCAAGGATCGACCCATGGGTGCTTTTTCATGCGTCCCCGTGGCCAGACCAGTTCCATCAGCACAGCGTAGCCATCGGTCGCCGTTGGCTCATCGCATGCCCGCTTGAAGGCAGACGGCCCGACCGAGCGAATCGTCATGAGATTCTGATTGGCTAGGGGTGGCGACTGGATACATATGAGCCAACGGGCTGCCGGAATCCGATCGCCAAGCGGTTCCAACCGTTGATGGCAACGATGGCCAGAGTGAGCGCAACCTGTTCGACCGGATCGAACTCGTGCGCCATCGTCTCGTAGGCGGCATCAGGCGCCGCGGTCTCGCTGAGGAGGGTGAGTGCCTCGGTCCAAACGAGTGCGGCCCGCTCACGGGGTGTGAAGAACGGCGCCTCGCGCCAGACAGCGACCAGGTGGAGGCGCTGCTCGTCCTCACCGATCGCCCGTGCATCCTTGGTATGCATGTCCACGCAGTACGCACAGCCGTTGAGTTGGGAAGCGCGCAATTTGACGAGCTCCCGCAGGCGCGGCTCGAGGTTACTCAACTCGACGACCTGCTCGAGGCCGTTCATTGCGCGAACCGCCTCGGGGAGTGCTGCCCGGTAATCGAGTCGCATCGGTCATCCTTCTCTGCGAACGATCCGCATCCCAATCACGGCGATCCAAGGGGCGTGGCCGCTCGTCTGGCTGCCCGCGCTGCAGAGTTCTCGCAAAGTAGGCTAGATCGCCGTTTCGGCCGGCGTCCGTCCGCTGGCTGACAAAGATGCCCGAGTGATTGGGGCAGCTGGCGGATCCCGTCTGTCCCCAAAAGGGGACCACCGCTACGAGGACCGTGGACGACCTCAGGTGCGACGGCCGGCGTCGGAGAACCACGATTGGACCGATGTCGGCAGCCAGTCCAAATGGCGCCCAACTTCGCGGCGGATCGCCCAGTAACATTCACAGGCGATCTCTTCGAGGTTTACCCTGCTCACGACCGTGACGTGTCCTCGCCGATGGGTGACCGCGCCGAGCCGCTCGAGTTCGCTCAGAGCGACCGTCACGGTCGGCCGCTGGACTCCGAGCCGGAGTGCCAAAAACTCGTGGGTTAGTGTCAGTTCATCGTTGTCGCCTAGGTCGCGCGCGGCAAGGAGATGACGCGCGCAGCGCGCGACGACATCGTGGTGGCGATCGCAGGCGGCCGAGATCGCTCGCTGTCCGATCACGGCTGCAGCGTGACGATGGAGCCGTCGGTGCAACTCTGAGCTCCGATCAGCCGCCTCGGCCAGCGCAGTCGCCGGCATCTCGAGGAATTGTCCGCTCGTCTGGCACAGGACCCAGGTTTGGCTGACCTGGCTACCAAACACGGCAGGCCAGCCGACCATCCCCTCCCAACCGACGAGGCCAACCTCGACCGCTGATCCGTCGGCCATCAAGATGAGCTCCGCGAGCGCGCCGGTCTCCGGGAAATAGACACGGTTGACCGGGCTGCCGGGTGTCATCAAGGTGGTCATTCGTTCGAGATGCACGCGATTCGAACGGTCGATCAGGTGCTCTGCGTCGACCCCGGGAAGACCGACCAGGAGCAGGTTTGTTCGAAGGAATGACGGAGCAGACCCGGCAGGTATGTCCCTAACGTCCAGTCGGGGATCAGGGGCGCGAGGGTCCTGGCCTGCGGTTCGAGACACCCACGCCAGTCCAGATACTGAATCTGGCACCCCGCCAACGCTCGGCACGCCTCGATATCGACCCTGCGCCGGCTCTCGATCCGTTCGGACGTTCCGGCTACCAGGCTCCGCTCGCGGAGCCTTGATCATGCCCACAAAAGACCTCGAACGCGGACACCGTTAACGATGCCAAGGCTACACCCCATCAAGTCGCCCGGCGCCGCCGCCACAGATCTCCATCCGTCGTCCACTCGTCCGTGGCTGGGTTAACCTGCGTCAGGCGTCGCGATCGGTATCGGGAGCTAGCCCGCCGGATTGGTTGCTGCGGTCGTGGTCGGTCTTGGGGTACGGGTAGCCAGCATCCAGCCGGTAGAATCCCAGGTACCCCTGGTATCCGTAGTACGGGTACAAATTGAAGAAGTAGTGCGTGTCCGTCGCGACGAGGCTTGGGTCGTAACGAGGTGCGCCGGCCACGTGTTCGCCCGTGTGGCTGATGGACACCTCACCCTCACTGATTCGGGTGATCGCCTCGACTGGGATGAAGGACCTGGTTTCGCCAAAGCCCAAGAAGCCACCGGTCGCCACCTCGATGAAGCGAACCTTTTGTTCGGCATCGTCGACCATCAGGCCTTCGATCTTTCCGATGTCTCGACCGTCCTTGTCCTTGACCGTCCGGCCTCTGATGTCTTCGTCGGAGCTCGAGATGGTCTGGTCGGTATCGCGCAATTTCCTCAGGGTGGGGACCTTGTCCGCACCGTCCCCCTCGACGATCGTCTTCACAGTCATGAACGAAACCTCCTGAACGATAGGCGACCGATCGATCGTCCGCCTTCGGGCTGACCACTCCGGCCACGAAGCCGATCGGTCCGCGAATACCTCGAATGTATCGGGCGCGACGCCGCCGAGTCGGTCATCTCGCTGACCTCTGTCGGTCGCCACCGCGCGCGCTCGGCCCATCAGGCATCAGCCTTGGACGGCCACCTGGAAGTCTCGTTCCTCCCAACGGTCAGCCTCGGGCCACCAAAAGGTGAAGGCGATCACATCTCCCGGAGTCATCCGCTCCGATTCTGGGACATCGACCAGCCAGACTCCAAGACCCGTGGCGCGAGCCTCGATGTCAATCCACGTACGCCAGCGATCCACCGAGATCCGAGCCCGTGCTGGTGCGAGTAGTTCGATCCGGAGCAGGCGACCTGCCGACATGCTCGGGCTGGGTGCCGTGAACCGCCACGTCGCCCGGGTCGACTTCGGGGCGACACCGTGATACCGCCGCCAGGCGTCAACGGGTCGGTCGATCGGATGACCCAGCGCGATCGAGCGAACGAGCTTGATGTATTCGGCATGGGCCCACACGAGCGGCATGGCTGAGCCACTCGGGCGTCCACGGAACAGACCACGACCTGCGATATCGTCCGCGTCCCAGACCTGCTCCGGCAGCATGCCGCCGCGCGATGCCATGCGACGCATCACTTCGAGGTAAGGCCGCGCGTCCCGCCCCGCGGCCAACTCGTAGTGGCCGCGTTCTCCGACAAGCAGCGGCCAACCACGGCCGATCCCCGTCCCGTCGTACGGGCTGCCGTCCAAATGCTCACCATAGCCATCGCCGTTGTAGCGATGCCAGACCGGGCCACTCGGCGTTTCGGATCGGAGAAGGTCGTCGGCGACCGCCAGACTCGAGAGGATCCGCGGGTCATCTGCAAGACGCAGGCCGAAACGGACGAGCGCCAGGAAGTCGGTGCCGACCATCTCGTCGCCGGGCACGAACGCGTGCTCGATGGGTCGGTTGCGAACCGGGACTGGGGTCGAGATCGGCCCTCCGGCGAGGACCGCGGGCGAAGCGATCCGGACGTAGTGCCCGTCGACCCCATGTTCACGAGAGAGTTGCGTGTTGGTCGCGTAGGTCCAGTCCTCGATTGAGGCATTCCAATCGTCGGCGAGCTCAAGGCAGTAGGTCGAAGCTGGGTCCGGAAGATAGCGTGCGGCCACGACGAGTGCCGCCACGACCGGGGCGAGCGTCGAGGGGGTTAACCCCGCTGTCTCCTCCCAGCGATCCTGTGCCGTGAGCGGTCCAGACCGAGCGATGAAGCCGGCGGCGGTCGCCATCATCCGATCAAGCGCCCGGTCCGTCAGTAGCCGCTCGAGATCTTCGGCTGTCTGACCGCCCTTGCCATGCAGATGGGCCGCACCGGAGTTGCGCAGAGCTCCGACGAGAAGGATTGGGTAGGCGGCCTCGTCGAGTTGCACACCCGACCAGTAGGCGACGCCATCAAGCCATTGGTTCTGGACCCAGTGGCCGTCTGGTTCCTGGGTTGCCACGAGGTAGGCGAGCGTCCGGCGTGCCGCCGGTCGTGAACCAAGGGCCACGAGTGCACCCGCCGCCTCGACTAGATCGCGCGACCAGACCAGGTGGTAGCCGCCTCGATCATTGCTGGCGTTGCCCCACGGGATCGACAAGCTGGCCACCGTCGCACCCGGCTCGGTGGCGTCTTGATGTGTCCGTAGCACGGATGCCGAGGTCAGGTACAGCGCACGCTCCGGAGCGCGCAGCTTGCGAGGCGCGGGTCGGGTCGTGTCGAGGAACTCTGACCAGCTCGCGACATATTCGTCCCAATTATTCTGAAACTGGCCAGCGAGTGCCGCGCTGGCCTCGAGCGCGGCCTCCTCAGGTCGGCCGGCGAACGCCAGAGCGAGCTGGGCCTTGCCCCCATGGAGGGCGAGTTCGGTCATCCCTGCCACGTTGCCGAGATCGGTGCAGTCAAAGGTCCAGGTCATGCGACCATGGGCCGCGAAATCCTGCCATCCGTCGGATGCGCCGACATAACCGACCGATTGGCGCAGGGGTGCCGGATCCGAAGCGAGCGCGACCACGGAAACTTCGTGCTGGGCGAATAGCAACTGGCGGCCCTTGTAGGCGCCGATCCACGCTCGATTGGCAAGGCCACTAAGACCGAGATGCGGCGCCAGGAGGGGGTACAGCCGGAGCGGATGGGCCACCCGTTCGGGGTCCGTTCGGTCGCGGCAATCCTGGAGGTGCGCCTCGATCCTGACAATATCCGCGACATTGTCACAACAGATGCGCAGACGGAGCTCGTAGCGCGGATGGCGATGAATCACGGAAACGGCCGGGACGCCCTGTCGCTGGTAGCTGATCTCCTGATCAGTGTCCCTCTTCACCTCGCTCCAGAAGCCTGCGTCGTCGGCCACGATGAATCCGAGATCGCGGATCTGGGGCCGGTCCACCCGCGGCCAGTAGATCTCGTTGAGGATCCCATGGCCGACGGTGAACCAGACACGGCTCGAGACCGGGGAGGTGCCAACGGCGTCTTTGGCGCTACTCGACCACGTGGGCGCGATGCCGGGGCCGCCTGGCGCCGGAAATGATTCAGCCATCGCCGTGCCGAGATGCGGGTGTTGTGGTTGGCCCCACATTAGCCCTGTCGGGCAGACGACATCGCGGGCACCAACGAACCCCGTCCCGCTCCGGATCCATTGGAATACGTTCCGCGCAAAGCCACGAGTCTGTCTGTCAGGCATCGGACCGAACATCGCAGGCGGCGTCCAGGTGTCGTCTATTGCCTCGGGCTCTCCTTGTCGCGTGTCACCTCCATCGGGGTGCCATGACGCGCGGCGAGCACGATGCCAGACAGCCAACAAGGGCGAACCGGCAGGAACAATGCAACCCACGGAGCGGTGGAGGGTAAGCGACATGACGGTTGCGTAGCGCTTTCCTAGCGCATTGTGCGATGGAATTGAACCGTGGCGCATGGCGCCAGCCACGTTCAGACAGCCAGTGTTTGAGGCGCCCACGCTGTCAGGACGAGGTCGTCCGGAAGAGGAATGATGTCGAGCTCCAGGATCCACCAGGTTGACCGAGAAGTCCGACTGGGCCCCGACGACGCCGGCATCGGCATCGTCCGTCCGGACGATGCACCTGGCCTGGGCCCCGACGACGCCGGCATCGGCACCGTCCGTCCGGACGATGCACCTGGCCTGGGCCTGGATGACGCTCGAGCGCAGGAGAGCAAGCGAGGACCCCATTGAGAGGGGCGCTCCATGGTTGATCTGCACGACCCTTCCGCGCGAGATCCTGATCGGATTGCCCAAGGCGAAGCGAGCCCAACAATGACGTCACCAGCCCGTCGTGGGCAAGACCAATTGGGCATGGCTGCCTACGTGCTGCTCGAAGAGCTCGCACGGGCTCTTGAGCTGCGAGAGGCGGCTGACCAAGACAGCCCGCCGTGGGTCGCGGATCGCGAGATCCGGCGACTGGAGCACGAGGTCACGGAGTTCGTCCACGCTTCCTTGAGCCGTCGTGGTGCCTGCATGGCGGCCCTCGAATTCTCTGGTGCGACTCGACCCCGGACGCATGGTGTCGTCGACAGAGTCGAGATCCAATAGCCGCGATGCTGGCGGTCCGGAGGTAGTCAGTGACGATCGACTTCCCGGTCTGGCTCCGCGCGGCGCATTGGATCAACGTGCTCTTCATCGGCTTCCTGATCCGGGCGGGCATCCAGATCTTTGGCGCCTATCCGCGCCTGTACTGGAACGATCACTGCACACCGGGCACCGAGTGGNNGCGCTCGAGCAGGAGCGCGACGTTTCAGCGTGGCTGGGCCAGCCGGGCGGCAATAACCTCGGCCTGGGGCGACACTGGCATTTTTCCGCGGCACTCTTCTGGGTCCTCAATGGTGGCGTTTATGTCGCCCTGCTCTTCGCCACCGGTGAGTGGCAGCGGCTCATCCCCACCTCGTGGTCGATCTTCCCCGGCGCCTGGCATACCCTGTTGAGCTATCTGAGCCTTCACCAGCCAGCGCCAACCGCCGGCCTACCGTATGACCCGCTCCAGCAGCTTGCCTATGCCGCGGTCGTGTTCCTGCTGGGCCCGTTCCTGATCCTCACGGGCGCAGCCCAGTCACCCGGCATCGAGGCCCAGTTCCCGCGCTATGCGCGCCTATTCGGGGGTCGCCAGGGGGCGCGCAGCCTGCACTTTCTAGGCCTCCTCGCATTCGTCGTGTTCATTGCCGCTCACACGTTCCTGGTGATCGTGACCGGCTTCTCCAACAACATGGGTGACATTATCTTCGGGCAGCATCAGACCGACCAGGGCCTGGCGGTCGCGATTGGACTGGCCCTCATCGCCTCGATCTTGGCCATCTACGCCGTCACGGCGTGGGGCTCTCGACGCTGGCCGCGCACGACCCAACACGCCTTGGGACGGATCATCCGACCGCTGATGCGGGCTCTAGCGGTGCGCACGCGTTCTCGCCAACACTACCCGCCGAGCAGTATCTCGCCTGAGTTCCTAGTGAATGGTGCACCGCCGAACACCGCCGAATATCGGCACCTGGTTGAAGATGGATTCAGCGCCTGGCGGCTCGAGATCAACGGACTCGTCGAGACGCCGCTCAGCCTGACGCTCGCCGAGTTGCACCAGATGCCCGTCCAGACCCAGATCACGAAACACCATTGCATCCAGGGCTGGTCCGGCATCGCTGAATGGGGCGGCATCCCATTGAGTGCCATTCTCGACGCCTGCCATCCGTTGCCGGCCGCCCGATTCCTGATCTTCCGTTCATATCAGTCCGATACCTTGGGCCACCCCTTTTATGAGTCGCTCGATATCAGCTTGGGGCGCCACCCCCAAACGATTCTCGCCGATCAGATGAACGGGCAGCCGTTACCAGTCCCGCACGGTGCTCCTCTGCGGTTGCGGGTCGAGACCGAACTCGGCTTCAAGATGGTCAAATGGCTGCGCGGTATCGAGTTCGTGGCCGACTATCGGGACCTGGGCGCCGGCCAGGGCGGTTCGCGCGAGGACAACATGTTCTATGAGCAGGCGGTCGGCATCTGAGTTGGCACGGCCGCCGTTTGACGTTGGTGCACTGCCGTGTGTCAGCGAGCCGACGGACGCGGACGGTCCCATAGGCCCATGTTGAAGGCATGAAGCACGGCCTCACTTGTCCAGATGGGACGACCGCACCGAGCGCAGGTAGCAGCCCCACCCCAGTCGTCGCCACGACGCTCACGTTCCTCGACCGATGACGGGGCTGGCCGAATCACGGACTTCAAGCGAAGCTGGCTCGTTCGACCGCATCAGCCGGCTGGACGTGAGTGCCTACCGGATCCCCACCGCCACGCCCGAATCGGACGGCACCCTCAGCTGGGATGCCACGACCATCGTCATCGTCGAAGCGACGGCCGGCGAGGAGTGCGGCCTCGGCTACACGTATGCCGACAGCTCGACCGCTCGACTGATCCGCGACCTCCTGGCGGGTGTCGTCGTGGGCCAC
>PNAZ01000077.1:6503-12866 GCA_003169655.1 Chloroflexota bacterium | reverse complement strand
GGAATCAGCGTGCTACACTCCGCCTCCGTCGCTCCAGGCTGACGACAGACACTCCGCGGAGGTCCCGCCCGAACGTGCCGCGCGCCCAACGCGCCAGCGCCGCGCCCTTGCAGCTCTCGACCCGCACCGCGAACGCGGCTCAGCTCGCCCTCGAGCTGCCCGCCGAGCTTCCCCGCCTGGCGATCGCCCCGGAGTGGAAGGACCAGCAGCGGCTGTGGGGCCACAGCTTCCATCCAATGTGCTCGTACCTGGCGAGCTTCCCGGCCGCGCTCGCCCACGCCTTCATCGCCCGCTGGTCGCGGCCGGGCGACGTCGTCCTCGATCCGTTCAGCGGGCGCGGCACCACGGCCCTGCAGGCCTGCGCCGAGGGCCGGATCGGGGTCGGCAACGACCTGAATCCGTTCGCCTTCCTGCTCACGGCGGCCAAGGTCGAGCCGGCCTCGCCGGCCGAGGCCCGGACGCGGCTGACCGCCCTCCGCCTGCGCTGGGCCAACGAGGGTGCCGCCTGGCTGGCCCTCTCCCTGCGGCTGCTCGCCGCGCCGGGCCCCGACGGCATCCTCGTCCCGTCAGCCGGCTCGTCGGCGGCCGCGACCGACGGGATGGAGCCCGTCCCGATCGAGGTTGCCCTCTCGTTCCACCCGCGGACGTTCGCCCAGTTGCTGTTCGTCCGGACCGTGCTCAACCTCGACGATCGGGTCGATCGCTTCCTGGCCGCGGGCCTGACCGGGATCCTCCACGGCAAGTCGGCGAGCTATCTCTCGGAAGTCATGCCCAACACGTTCAGCATGGCCCGCGGCTACGTCCGCGACTTCGTGGCCCGGACCGACTTCCATTCGCCGGAACGGGACGTCTTCGCCTGCCTCGACCGCAAGCTGACCCGGCTATACCGCCAGCCGCCGCCCGCGTCGAACGGGCTCGCCCTCCTCGGCGACGCGCGCGACGCCGGCGTTCGGGCGCGAGCCGCCCTGCGGGCCAGGGCACTGCCCGATCGAGCCCGTCTGGTCGTGACCTCGCCGCCCTACCTGCGGGTCGTCAAGTACGGCTACTACAACTGGATGCGAGCCTGGCTGCTGGGCGAAGATCCCGCTGCAATCGACGCGGCCCTCGACGATGCCCACCATCGAACGGCGTATCTGCAGTTCATGCGCGAGGTCCTCGACGGACTCCGGCCGGCCCTTGCCGACGACGCGGTGGTCGTCCTGGTGATCGGCGACGTGGAACGCGACCGAGGGCGGCAGCTGGTCGGCGGGGTGGGCCTGGCCGAGCGAGTGTGGGCCGAGGCGGCCCTGCCGGCGGGCTATCGCCTGGCCGGGGTCGCGCTCGACGACGTGGCCGCCGGGCGAAAGATGACCAAGCTGTGGGGCGACCAGGCCGGCCGGGCGACAAAGCTGGACCGGATCCTGGTCCTGGGCGCGACCGAAGCCGGCCGGCGCCGGGCGCTCAGTGGCGCCGCGACCCCGGTCGATTGGGACTGGCCGCCGCGCCGCCTGCGGGCCGTCTAGCTGATCTAGCCACTGGACGATCGAGGGCGCCGGAGCCCCGCTAGAATGCGGCCATGCAGGAGATGTACCACCCCGCGGACCTCGCCGCGATGGATCCGCTCGTCCTGATGAAGAACCTCGATCACGTCCGGATGACGAGCCGCCGGCTGAGCTACATCCTCCAGCAGCAGGTCCACCTGTACGCGCCAGAGGCGAACGAGATCCGCGACCAGATCGACCGCTACGTCGAAGCCGAGCGGCAGATCGAAGGCGAGATGGCCCGCCGCCAGATCCGCGCCTAAAGGCCGCCAGGGCAGCCGCTGGCACGGGTCCTGGAAGCCAGACAGGTACGGCCCGGGAATCGAACGACCCCTGCCGCATCGACAGGGGTCGCGTCATGCGCTCCGGGGGAACCGTCAGTGGGTCACCGCGGGTTTCGGGATCGCGCTCGTCGAGCGCCGCTCGGATTCTTCCCGGGCAACGTCCGCCGCGACCCGGGCGAGGGCGGGCGTCTCGAAGAGGGAGAACCCGATCCCGTGCTCGGAGAGCTCGGCCAGGCCCCAGCCGTGGTACAGGCCGCGGCTCGCGACAGCGCACATCTCGTCGTACAGCTCCGGCCATCCGACCCTCCGTCGGAGATAGCAGAACCGGACGAAATCGATCGCCTCGGCGGACGGGTCGACCGCCGTGGGCGTGCGCGTATCAGGCAATGATGAACCCTCCTCCTCTCGCGTCTGCAGGGCGCGCTCAACCGCGGATGCGGGCGGTCTGGCCGCGTGCAATCGGGGTGCCGGGATCCCCTCCTCCCGAAGGTGTCCCAGCCCGTTCAGGCCATGATAGGCGTCGCCCCGGATCGGGGGCAGGGGGTTTGTCCACGATCTCGTCCACCAAGTTGTCCACACGTGCGAAGCCGGCGCCGGCGAGCCGGGTGAGCGCCGGCGGACGGCGGGCGCAGCTCAGACCGCCCGGCGACGGATCCCCAGACCGCCTGCTTCGGTCAGCTGCCAGCGGCAGTCCGAGCCGAGCTCGAGGCCCTCGAACGGGTCACCGGAGATCAGCAGGCAGCCGTCCAGGTCGATCCAGTCGGCCAGGATCGCGACGTGAGCCGAGGCGGCGATTCCGAGCGACGTCTCCTCCATGCAGCCCAGGAAGGTCCGAAAGCCGAGCTCCCGGGCCCGGGCCAGCATTCGCCGGGCGGGCCCCGGCCCGCCGCACTTCGCCAGCTTGACGTTCACCCCGTCGACCACGCCCACCAGCCCGTCGAGGTCGCGGATCGTGACCGCGCTTTCGTCGGCTACCAGCGGCAGCTCGGATCGTTCCTGGAGCCAGCGCAGCTGGTCGAGGCGGTGGGCCGGGAAGGGCTGCTCGATCAGCTCCACGCCCAGGCGGACCAGGTCCGGGATCAGCCGGGCTCCCTGCTCGGGGGTCCAGCCCGTGTTCGCGTCGACCCGGATCGGGCCTGCGAAGACCCCCCGGACCGCCTCGAGCGTCTGAAGATCGGCCGGGCCGCCGACCTTGATCTTGAGCGCCGGGAAGCGGGTCGCCCTTGCCGCTCGGGCCGCGACCACCTCCGGCTCGTCGATCCCGATCGTGAAGTCGGTTGGGCCGATCGCCCGCGAGAGGCCGAGGAGCGCGTAGAGCGGCCGCCCGAGGCGCTTGCCGACGAGATCGTGGATCGCCGTGTCGAGCGCGCACTTGGCCGCGCCGTGGTGGGCGATCGCCGCGTAGAACGCCTCGCCGATCGCCTCGAGGCCGCCCTCCGGGTCGGTCGCCGCCCGCTCCAGGGCCTCGGTTGAGATCGAGGCGAGCAGGAGCGGCAGGACGATCCCGATCGTCTCGAGCGTCTCGCCGTAATACGCGTCGGGGTAGCCCTCGCCGTAGCCGACCAGGCCCGGCCAGGCAGGATTGCGCAGCTCGACCACGACCGAGCTCATCCCGTCGCCGCCGTGCGCTCGGGCGATCCGGAACGGCTCGCGATAGGGCAGTCGGATGACCTCGCTCGTGAGCTCCAGGCTCATCGCCGGGCAATCGTCGGGTCGAGGGCCTCGACGCCGGCCTGGATCGCGCCCCACAGGCGCTGGGGTCCGAAACGGACGGGATCGTCGACGGGCAGGCCGGTCTCGGCGGCGGTCTCGGCGATCACCCGTCGGGCATCCGCCTCATCAGCGTAGAGCGAGGTGTTGAGGGCGACCGCCACGACCTTGGAGGGCGCCACGACCCCGGCCATCTGCTCGTGGAGGCGGATGAAGTCGTTGAGCGGCTGGAGCGGGAAGGTCCGGTCCGGCACGTGGTCCCAGTCGTGCTCGGGCAGGCCGGGCTTGTGGACCATCACCATCGCCTGCGGCGTGCTGCCGTGGATCAGGCTCAGGGTGACCGCGCTGTAGGCCGGATGGTCGAGCGAGCCCTGGCCCTCGACGATGATCCAGTCGCCCTTCGACTCAGCCTGCTCGACCAGCCACTCGCAGGTCCCGTTGGAGAAGTCGCTGACCACCCGGTCGACGGCCACGCCCCAGCCGTCGATCATCATCCCGGTCTGGCCGGTGGGCACGAAGACCGACGCGAGGCCGGCCTCGCTGGCCGCCCGCCGCAGCTCGAGGGCGACGCTCATCTTGCCGATCGCGCAATCGGTCCCGACCGTCAGGATCACGTGCTTGCCCGGGCCGTGGGCGCGACCGACGGCCGTCTCCTCACGGCTGGGCGGCCGGCGGTAGTCGACGATCTCGACGCCGGCCGCCCGCGCCGCAGCGGCGAACTGGGGATCGTCGCCGATGAACGTATGCAGGCCGGACAGGATGTCGAGCCCTGCCCCGATCGAGTCGAGGATCGCCCGCCGCCAGGCCGCCGGGAGCTTGCCGCCCGTCGGCGCGATCCCGATCAGGAGGGCGGTCGGCGCCCCACGGCTGGAGCCGAGCGCCAGGGCATCCGCCAGCGAGGCGACGATCGGGATGTCGAACCGGGGCCGGTCACCCAGCCACTCCCGGACGTTGCGGCCGGTGTTCGTTGAATCGATCACGGCCACGACCGGATCCTGGCCGTAGCGGATCACGCCCATCGCCGTCTTGCCGTCATGGGGTCCGAACCGGCCCTCGGCGAGAATGACCAGGCGACGCACCGGCGAATCGGTCACGGAGCTTCCCTCGGCGATCTACCCGTTGAAGGCCATCGAGGCGCTGGTACCGCATACCGGATTCGAACCGGTGATCTCCGCCTTGAGAGGGCGGTGTCCTGGGCCTCTAGACGAATGCGGCAGGTCGGCCGATGGCGTCGAGCGCCGGACCGGCCGGAATGATACCAGCGGGCGCCTAGAGGTGATTCGCCTCGAGGAAGGCGCGCATCGTCTCGGCCACCTGGAGGTGGCTCGCCTCGCCCAGAACGAGCCCGAAATGGGAGTGGGCGCCGAACGGCTCGTACTCGGCCGACAGCCACTCGGCCAGGCGCTCGCTCGATGCCTCGGGCACGTAGCGATCGAGGCCAGCCCCGATGACCAGCTTCGGAATCGTGCCCAGCCGGGCTCGCTCGATCGGGACGCCCGAGATCATCTGGCGCCGGGCGGCGCCGGCCTCGTGGGGCTTCTGGCCGAGGAGGTGCTGGATCCGCAGGATGTCGGCCAGGGCCAGGTCGCGATGGTCGCGCTGGAGGCGCTCGGGCAGCGTCTCCCAGCCCAGCAGGTCGCGTCCGTAGACCTCGGGGATCTCGCGCAGCTCGTGGGAGTGAGCCGGCGGGCGAAGGTCCTTGGGCAGCTCGGACGAGAGCAGGATCAGGCCACCGACCGGATGGCGCTCGATCGCCTTGAGCGCGAGCAGGCCACCCATCCCGTGGCCGACCACGACCACCGTGGAGCCCAGCCGCTCGATGGCCTCGACGACGTCCTCGGTGTAGGTCTCGAATGAAAGGGTCGTGGGGTCGGCCGTCTGCGACCAGAAATGGTTGCGCAGGTTGAGGGCGTGGCCCTCCCAGCCCCGGGCGGCGAAATACTGGAGGTGGTGCTCCCAGACCCACGAGCCGGCCAGCTCGCCATGGACGAAGAGGAGTGGCCGGCGGCGCGAGCGCCGCTCCGGCAGCCACGATTCGATGTAGATGCCCCGCTCGCTCAGCTCGATCTCGTCCTTGCGGACCGGCCGGGTCGGAACGCTGGCGGCCATCGGCCGGACACCGGTTGGTGATTCGGTCATCGGTCCTACCACTCGTGGGGATTGAGGACGAGGCCCGTCAGCGGCTGGGTAGTCGCCGCGTCGGGCCCCGCGACGAACAGGGCGAGGATGTAGTCGAAGGCCGGGTCCTCCTCGCACGAGCGGCTCATCCGTCGCTCGTCGCGGTAGCGCAGGGCCGATTCGTAGCGGGCCTGGCCATCGGCGATCGTGACCGGCGCCGAGCTGATCGCCGCCAGCAACCCGGTCACCGCCTCGGCCTGGGCTCCGTCGGCGGCGAGGGCCCAGACCCGATGGCGGGTGCCGTGCTGGTCAGTCAGGTCGATGTCTGCCCGGAGCCGGGCGACCTCGGCCAGGATCCGGCTCGCCCCGCCACCCGGATCATCGAACAGGCACACGATCGGGCTCGTGTTGACGCCGGTCGCCCGGAGCAGCTTGTAGCGATCCTCGCGCTGGGCGGAGAGGGGCGCCTCACTGGGTACGACCCCGGCGCCGGAGCCGAACGGCTCGAGCGGAAGCCGGCCGAAGAAGCCGCGCTGGACCCGCCCGTCCGCGACGTCACCGGCCCGATCGGCCTGCTCGTAGACGTAGAGCGACGGTCGGGGATCCTTGTGGAACGTGCCGTCCGAGCGCCAGGTCGCAAAGGTCCGGGCGGCCCGGCGGTAACGGTCGTCGGGGCCGTCGCCCTGCTCGCCGACCGGCAGGTCGAGGCGGACGGCGTTCTTGGGGTGGCG
>PNAZ01000077.1:0-6437 GCA_003169655.1 Chloroflexota bacterium | reverse complement strand
GGGGCGGCCCGGGCCGCCCAGTGGTAGCCTCGGGGCCATGTCCCGTTTCCTCGTCGGCCTGCTGGCGCTGCTCCTGGCCGGTTGCGGGACCCGGGTCGCGGATCTGCCGGCGCCCAGCCCGGCCAACTTCCCGTCGATCGCGTCGCTCCTCGGCGACGCCGGGATCACGGTCACCGACCAGGTCGCCGGGGATGCCGGCTGCAAGGACTCCGGCCTCGTGTCGACCGCGATCGGCTTCACAGCCTCGGGCCTGGACCAGGCCGCGCCGGTCCGGATCCACATCTATATCTTTGCCGACGCCCCGACCTGGTCGCGCCTGTCGAGCAGCGTATCGCAGTGCGCCCTGAGCTTCGTGACCGATCCCGAGACGTACGAGTCGATCGACCCGTCGCCGTACGTCCTGGCCGGCCAGGGCCCGTGGGGTACCCAGTTCCGGGATACCCTCCGCCAGGTCCTCACGACAGCGGCCGGTGACGGCGGCAACGGCAGCGATGGCGGAGGCGGCGGGAACCCCTAGACAACCCGCAGGTCGAGGATCTTCCGGGCGATCACGAGGCGCTGGATCTGGCTCGTCCCCTCGCCGATCTCGGTCAGCTTGGCGTCGCGCAGATAGCGCTCAACCTTGTACTCCTCGATGTAGCCGTAACCGCCGTGGACCTGGATGGCGGCGTTTGTCGCCCGGGCGCTGACCTCGGAGGCGAAGAGCTTCGCCTGGGCGGCGGCTAGCCCATAGTCACGACCCTGGTCCTTGAGCCACGCCGCCCGCCACACGAGCTGTCGAGCGGCTTCGATCTCGGTCGCCATGTCGGCGATCATGAACGCGACCCCCTGGAACGAGCCGATCGGCCGGCCGAACTGCTGGCGGGTCTGGGCGTACGGAATGGCGGCGTCAAGGGCGGCCTGGGCGAGCCCGACGGCGAGCGCGCCGATGCTGATTCGGCCGCCGTCGAGCGTCCGCAGAGCGATCCGGAAGCCCTCGCCCCGCTCGCCGAGCAGGTTGGCGGCTGGCACCCGGGCGCCCTCGAAGATCAGCTCGCCGGTGGCCGAGGCGTGGAGGCCCATCTTCTCCTCGAGCCGGCCCACGCTGAAGCCGGGTGTCTCGGCGGGCACGATGAACGCGCTGATCTCGGCGCCGCCATCGCCCTCCGCGCCGGCCGCCCCGGGCCTCGTTCCCGTCCGGGCGGTGATGATGTAGGTGCCCGCCTGGCCGGCGTTCGTGATGAAGCGCTTGCCGCCGTCGAGGACCCAGCTGCCGCCATCCGGGCCGTCCTCGAAGCGGGCCGTGGTCCGCGTCCCGCCCGAGTCGGAGCCGGCGCCCGGCTCGGTCAAGCCGTAGGCACCGATCGTTCGACCCTCGGCCATCGGCACGAGGTAGCGTGCCTTCTGCTCGGCCGAGCCGGATTGATGGAGCGGCCCGCAGCCGAGGCTGGTGTGAGCCGCCACGATCAGCCCGAGGGAGCCCCACACCCGGCCGATCTCCTCGACCGCGATGGCATACGCCAGGGTGTCGAGGCCCGCCCCACCCTCGTCCTCGGGAAACGGGATCCCCAGCCAGCCCATCACACCGAGCTTATCGACGATCGGGCGGGGAAAACGCCGGGCTCGCTCGTGCTCGTCGATCTCCGGCGCGACCTCGCCGAGCATGAAGTCGCGCACTGTGTCGCGGAGCAGGAGGTGCTCCGGGGCGAGGTCGAGGTCCACAGCCGGAGGGTACACCGGGCCACCTGCCCGGGAGGGACGCTGCCCCTCACGAACGGTAATCGGGCCGGGCGCCCCTCGCCCACCGGGCGCCCGAGGCCCGAGCGGCTTTGACGACCCTCTGCTAGCCTCACTCGTGATGGAGGGCCCAAGCCTCGATTCGCCGCACCTGAACGACTCGCTCCCGGCGCCTCATCACGCCGGCGACCCAGGAGACGGCCCGGGCGCCCACCCGGACGGGCATGCGCCGACGCTTCGTCGAGAGCTCGTTCTGGCCCTCCGGACCGCGGGCCCCAGCTCCCCGGACCAGCTCGCCAGGCTGGTCGGGGCAAGCCGGACGGGCGTCCTCCAGCAGCTTCGGGTGCTCGAGGGCGAAGGCCTCGTCTCGCGCCGAACCGAGCGCCACGGTGTAGGCCGGCCACGTCACCTGTACGACGTCACGCCGAACGCCCAGCAGCTCTTCCCTGCCAACTACGACGGGTTGGCGACGGGCCTGATCGCCGCGATCGACGCGATCGGCGGCCGCGAGCTCGTCGACCGGGTCTTCGAGACGCGCCGGACGCAGACGGCCGAGCGGATCCAGCGTCGCCTCGACGAGAGTCCCGGCGCCGATGCCCCCTTCTTCGAGCGGGTCCGTGAGCTGGCGGTGATCCAGGACGAGCAGGGCTACCTGTGCGCCGCCGAGCTATCCGCGGACGGGACGATCCGGCTGCGCGAGCACAACTGCGCGATCTATCACGTGGCGGCCGGCGATCCCGCGGCCTGCGAGGCCGAGCTGGCCCTCTTCCGCGAGGTGCTGGGGGCCGACGTCGTGCGTGAGACCCACATCGCCGCCGGCGATCGGTCCTGCACCTACCGGATCAACGCCCGCCCGGACTGATCCGGATCACTGTCAGGCTTCCTCGCGCTCGACCTCGGCCCGTCGGGCCGGCTCGAGCACGGCGGGGATCACATCGGTGACATTGGGCACGAACGACGCGCCGAGCGCCGTGTCGATCGCGACGCGCTGGTCATCGGTCGACAGGATCCCCAGCCGACCCAGCGTCTGGAGCTCGTCCCGGATGTACGTCTTGAGCATCTCCGGGCCGTCGGTGTTGATCGAGAAGCGGACCTCGTTGCGCCGGAACTGGTCGAAGATCCAGCGGAACTCCTCCCAGCTCGAGACGACGCCGGTGTTGAGGTTGGAGGTCGGGCAGATCTCGAGGACGATCCCCCGCTCGCGGAGCATCTCCATCGCGCGCGGGTCGTAGGCCGCCTTGACGCCGTGGCCGATCCGGTCGGGCTCGAGCAGCTCGACGACCCGGGCGACCTCCTCGATCGGGCCCGATTCGCCGGTGTGGACGGTCAGCCCCAGGCCGAACTGGCGCGCCCGCCGGAAGAGGCGCCGATAGTCGGCGACCCGGAAGGTCGAGCTCTCCGGTCCGGCGATGTCGATCCCGACCACGCCCCGGTCGTGCCAGGCGATCGCCTTCTCGACCAGGATCTCGTTCAGCTCGTATGGGAAGGCCCGGTCGAGGCAGAAAAGCAGGCCCGGCTTGACCGGGTACTCGAGCGACGCCCGGTCCATCCCGCGCACTGCCGCAGCGATGATGTGGTCGAGGTCCTGCTCGCCACCCCGGTTCCGCTTCATCGGGTTGAAGCGCAACTCGGTGGTGGTGATGTTGTTCTTGCGATAGGCGCCGCCGACCACCTCGTAGACCGAGCGCTCCACGGCCAGCGGTGAGGACTGGATCAGCTCGGTCCAATGGAAGAGCTGGAGGTAGCCATCAAAGCTGCGACTGCGCTTGTTGGACACCGTGATCATGTCCCGGAATTCCCAGTAGTCCTTGGTCGGGAGCTTGATCCCCTGGGCGTGGGCGATCCCCCACATGATCGAGGGCGTCACGGCCCCGCCGAGGTGGCAGTGGAGTTCGGCCAGGGCCGTCTTGCGCGAGATCGTCGCCATCGCCTGAGGATAGCCCACGCGCGGGGTGCCGACCCCTGACCTACGGCTGGCCGAGGCAGACGGTCAAGCGGGTCTGGCTGCTCTGGCTCGACCCGCCGATGCGGAACTCGTAGCGGCCGTCCGGCCAGGCCGCCCCGTCGGNNGGGTCAGCGCGCTGACCCCGGGCAACGGCTGGATCACGCTGGGCTCGTCGTGCCGGACCTCCCGCCAGCCCCGAATTTGGAGGCTCGCCGGAGTTCCCGACGGAGTCGTGACCACGAGGACCTGGGCCCCCGTCGGCAGGTCCGGTATTCCAGTGCAGAGCTGGCCGACGGGCAGGCCTTCGACCTCGTCAACGCTGGTCGCCGGCGTGGCCTGGGTCGTGAGCGGGTGAACAACGATCCACGCCCACCAGGCCTGGTCCGTGGCGATCCCGAGCGCAGGCAACCTGAGGCTGGGCTGGAACGGAGGACTGACAGCCGCCCCGACACCAACTCCCCACGGACCCTGGTTGCCGGCCAGGTCGTGGACATCGATGGCAAGGACATCGGAGGCGGATGGATCCTGCTTGGCCGATGGGGCCGCTGCGATCGATGGATCCGGCGTGGCAGCCGAAAGGGCGCCCTGGACCAGCGGGGAGATCGCGGGCGGACTCTGTCGGCTCGGGCTGGGGACGACGGCTGAGGCCGGAGTTGGTGTCTGCCAGGGATGGACGATGGCCGCCAGCAGCAGCGCGATGACGAATGCCGCGACGATCCAGCCGGGGTCGATCCGCCGTCGACGACCACGGCCAATTGGCGTCACCTCGAAGGCGACGGCCGCCTTGCGTGGTGGATCGGGAGACGGCTGGTTCACACCCTGAGGTTCGTCGGCGGCGGGACGACCGGTTCAGCCGGCGAGGGCGTCTTGATCGAGCAGGCCGCCCGGGACGATCCGGCCGTCGGCATCGATCGTCGCCTGGCGTCGGGCGCGGCGCAGCTCGGCGCCGGGCACCTGGTCCCGGGCGTGATAGCTCGAGCGGACGAGCGGTCCCGACTCGACGTGGCGGAAGCCGAGCTCGAGGGCCTCGGCCTTCATCTCGGCGAACTCGTCGGGGTGGTAGTAGCGGACCAGCTCGAGGTGCTGGAGCGAGGGGCGCAGGTACTGGCCGATCGTCAGGATGTCGCAGTCGACCGCGCGCAGGTCGCGGAAGGCCTGGCTCAGCTCGGGTCGCGTCTCGCCCAGGCCGACCATCAGGCTCGACTTGGTGTGGACGGTCCAGCCGTCGGCGACGGCGTAGGCCTTGGCCCGCTCGAGGACCGACAGGCTGCGGCCGTAGCGGGCTCGCTTGCGGACCGGCTTCTGGAGCCGCTCGACCGTCTCGAGGTTGTGGTTCAGGATGTCCGGCCGGGCGTCCATCACCGTGCGCAGGGGCGCGTCGGTGCCGTTGAAGTCGGGGATCAGGACCTCCACGCCCATGCCGGCCGAGCGGGCGCGGACCTGGCGGATCGTCTCGGCGAAGATCCCCGCGCCGCCGTCGGGCAGGTCGTCACGGGCCACGCTGGTGATCACGACGTGCTCGAGGTCGAGGCTGGCGAGGGCCTCGGCCACCCGCCGCGGCTCGTCGTCGTCGAACCAGGTCGGCCGGCCCGTCTTCACCGCGCAGAAGCCGCAGGCCCGGGTGCATGTGTCGCCCAGGATCATGATCGTGGCNNCGAAAGACCCCGGAGGAGGGCCTTGAGATCGTGGTAGTTCTCGCCGGAGGGAATTCGGGCCTTGATCCAGTCGGGATGGCGGCGGAGGGCCGTCGTTCCATCAGGTGGGTGGCCGTCGGGCGCCTTGCCGTCGGCTCCGTGACCGCCGCCGAAGTCCGGGCCGCCGCCAAGCGCGATCGACAGGCCGGCCGTGTCCGTGTGATGGGCGCTCGCGTTGGGCGGCTCGAAGATCGGCAGTTCGCGTCCCATGGCTGCGAGTGTAGGCCTACGCCCCGAACGTGGCGCGCAATCCGGACTCCAGGTCACGGGCCTTGAAGCCCAGCTCGCGCTCGGCCTTGGCCGCCCGGGCCCAGTACGCGACCCCATTACCTGCCCTGATGGTCTCGGCCAGGTTTGCGGGCAGACCGCCGATCGCCCCAAAGCGTCGACTCACCGGGATGAATAGACGCAGCAGGCCGGTCGGCAGGGCGAGCCGGGGCGGACGCTTGCGTCCGGCGATCGCCGCAGCCCCGACGGCGTCCCTGAGCAGGAGCGACGGGCCGCTCAGGATGTAAGACTCGCCGAGGCGGCCACGATCGAGGATTCTCACGATCCCATCGGCGACATCGTCGACGTAGGTCCAGCTCAGGCCGATGTCACCGAGCGCGAAGTAGCGCAGATTGCCTGCGTGGGCGAGGGCGAGCTGGCCGCCCGCCTCGGAATGGTCACCCGGTCCATAGACTCCGCCGGGCATCGCAGTGGCGATCGGCGCTCCGCCGGCCACTCGAGCCGCGACCAGCTCATGCGCCTGGAACTTGGTCAGGTCGTAGTAGCTGAAGAAGCCCTCGGCAAGGTCGCGCGCGTAGGTTTCGTCGACGACCTGGCCGTGGGTGTTGCCGAGGACATTGACGGTCGAGGTGTAAACGATCCTGGGCGTGCCCGATCTGGTCGCGGCGTCAAGGAGCCGGGCCGTCGTGCCCACATTCGCCTCGAGCATGGCCGGTCGCTCCGACGGCCGGATCCCGATCCGATACGAACCGGCCATGTGCACCAGCGCGTCGGCCCCGGCCAGCTGCTCGACGATCGCGTCGACGTCGGTCAGGTCGCCCGCGGTCAGCTCGACTCCGAGGTCGCCCAGGTCC
>PNAZ01000070.1 GCA_003169655.1 Chloroflexota bacterium | reverse complement strand
GTCACCACGAGCATCAGGGCACCGGTGCTGATGATGTAGTCGTTGTTCCCGGCCACGATCCCGTTGTTGATGATGTCGGCGTTGAGGTCCGGCAGGTACAGGGTCCCGACCGCCCCGATCAGGAGCAGGATCACGACCAGGGTGAGCGAGCCGCGGTACGGCCGGAGGTAGGTCCGCAGAAGGCTGATCATCGGCCGGCCTCGGCGGTCGCCGGGGCCGGCGCCAGAGGTGCAGTCGACGCCGCGTCGGCGGCGGCCAGCAGCCGCGCGCGGGCCGCGTGCATCGCTCGCAGGCCGAGCAGGAAGCCGGCCATCTCCTCGGCGCTGAGCTGCTCGAGGAGCTCGCCCAGGCGCTCCCGGTGATGGACCTCGAGGGACTGATTGACGTTCGCCCCGGCCGCGGTCAGGTGGACCAGGACGACCCGACGATCGGCGCTGTCATGGCGTCGCTCAACGACCCCGCGGGTGGTCATCCGGCTGACGATCCCGGTCGCGCTGGCAACCGAGACGTCGAGTGCCTCGGCCAGCCGGCCCATCGAGATCGGACCCTCCGCCTCGAGCACGCTGAGCACGTTGAGGTGGACCAGGCTGAGGGCGCCCCGATGCCACGCCCGGTACGCGTTCATCTTCTCGCGCGGGGTCGACACGAGCTCTTCGATCAGCTCGTCGGCCAGCTTTCGACGGCGACTCGGGGCGGCGGAGGCGTTTTGCTCCGCGCTGATAGTTAACGTCATATTGACAATATAGCCCATCAAAGACGAATCGGCAACAGGACCTTCGGCGAGCCCCGCGGCGGACATCAGCGGTTCCGGTCGGAGCGGACGAAGAGGACCGTGCCCACGATCGTGAACACGAGGAAGAGGCCGACCGTCACGGCCAAGTCCAGGATCGGGCTGTTGAGGACGGCCGCGCTGTACTCGGGCTTGCCCCAGTAGAAGATGTTGCGAGCCAGATCGATGCTGTAGGTCATCGGGATGACCTTGGCCAGGAAGCCCAACAGCCCCGTCGAGGCAGAGACGGGGATCAGGGCGCCGGACAGGAACATCTGGGGGAAGATCAGGAGCGGGACGCCGATCGCCGCGACCTTGGGGTCGTGGACGAAGCCGATGAAGAAGATCCCCAGCGCACCGCCGGCCAGGGCGAGCACCGGCGCCAGGGCCAGGACCCGCAGCAGATCGCCGAGGTTCATCGGGATCTGCATGACCACGACCATCGCGAAGATCCCGACCAGTGAGACGAGCGACGCAACGCCCGACCCGAGCATCTTGCCCAGGAGCACCGCATAGCGCGAGATCGGGGCCACGAACAGCTCGGCCGTGAAGTCGTTCTCGCGCTCCTCGACCAGGTTGGTCACCCCGGCGATCGTGCCCTGGTAGAGCGAGTTGGCGATCATCCCGATGAGCATGAACGGGAGGTAGGCGAACGGCAGCGAATTGCCCAGGTTCTGGGAGATGCTGCCGCCCAGGACGCCGATGAACAGGACCGGGAAGATGATCGTAAAGGCCAGCGAGGCCGGACTCTTGACCGCCCGCAGGATCTCCCGCCAGGCGATCGCGAAGGTCGCGTTCAACTCCNNTGGGCGTTCATGCGGCGGCCTCCTCGGTCTGGCGAAGCAGCTCCACATAGGCCTCCTCGAGGCTTGGCTCGCGGACGCGCAGGACGGTCAATGGCGTGTCGATCCGGCCGATCAGGTCCTGGGCGGTGGCTCCTTCGAAGGCCACCCGCAAGACCCCGTCGGGCAGCTGGGTCGGCCGCAGGCCAAGCGAACGGAGGTCCGCCGCGAGTGCCGGCCGATCGACCGCGTCGAGCTCGACGGTTCGCTCCAACAGGCGCTCCTTCATCTCCTCGGGTGTACCGATCACCGCGATCCGGCCGTGATCGATCACGCACACTCGATCGGCGCCTTCGGCCTCCTCGAGGTAGTGGGTCGTGAGGAAGATGGTCGTTGCGTCGGTCTGCCGGACTTCGCGCAGGTACTCCCACAGGTCGCGCCGGCTGATCGGGTCGAGGCCAGACGTCGGTTCGTCGAGGAAGAGCACGGCCGGCCGGTGCATCAGGCTGCGGATGATCTCGAGCTTGCGTTTCATGCCACCCGAATACCTGCTGAGCGGCTTGAACAGGTCGTCGGACAGACCGACGACAGCCGCCAGGCGCTCGACCCGCTGGCGATACTCGGCGGGCATCAGCCGATAGAAGGGCCGATAGCCGTACAGCCCGTAGATCGCGACGTGGAGGCGGATATTCTCCTCGGCCGAGAGGTGCT
Source organism: Chloroflexota bacterium (assembly GCA_003169655.1). GTDB lineage: Bacteria > Chloroflexota > Limnocylindria > Limnocylindrales > CSP1-4 > Palsa-1033. The sequence continues at coordinate 18,342 of PNAZ01000070.1, read as the reverse complement.
GGTCGACGCTCGGGTTCTGGAAGATGATCCCGATCTCGCGGCGGACCGCCTTCGCCTCGTGGTCGAGGTCATGGCCCCCGATCGTGACCGTGCCGCTGCTCTTGGACAGAGTCGTGGTCAGGATCGAGATCGTGGTCGTCTTGCCGGCCCCGTTCGGGCCGAGGAAGGCGAACAGCTCGCTCGGCTGGACCTCGAAGCTGATGTCATCGACGGCCGCGACGGCCGACTTCCGGTAGCGCTTGACCAGGTGCTCGACGGTGATCATTGGGTCCATGGAGGAATGCTCCAGCTCGGAAGTGGGAACACTGTTGCCGTAGTGGCTACACTGTAGCCGGGCGGTATACTCGGTGTCAACGGGCGGCTGAGCGCGGCGCCCGGGGCGATCCTGCTGGCGCAATGTGGACCTGGTATGGAGCGGAGATGGTGAAGTGACTGGAGCCCTGCGGCGCAAGGAGCTGCGGCCGCTGGTCGTCCGCCCGATCCACCACGGTCGGGGTCGACCGCCGACCGAGCCGCCGGTGCTCGTCTGGCTCCGCCTCCGGGACGCGTCCCCGCGCGCCCTGCGCGAGGTCGACCGGATCGTGCAGGCCTCGATCGCGCTGGCCGACCAGGAAGGCCCGACCTGGCTCTCGATGCGCCACCTGGCGACCGCCCTGGCGACCGGCACCACGTCGCTTTATCGCTATGTCAAGGGCAAGGACGAGCTGCTCGAGCTGATGGCCGACGCCGTCAACGGCGAATCGCCCAGCCCGAACGAACCGATCCCGCTGGCGCCCACCGGGGACTGGCGGGCCGATCTCCGGCTGATCGCCCGCGGCCGGCGCAACCAGTTCCTGCGCCATCCCTGGCTCGCCAGCCAGGCGATGAGCCGGCTGGCCCTCGGCCCGAACACGCTGCGCGCTGCCGAGTTCGCGAGTGCCGTGGTGGCCCAGCTGTCCGCGGACGCGACGGTCGCGGGCTCGATCCTCGGCGCGATCCTCGGCTTCGTCCATGGTGCGGTCGCCGACGAGCTGGGTGAGCTTGAGGCGAAGCGCCGGACCGGTGTCTCGGAGGACGAGTGGCGGGCACAGCTGGCGCCCTACGTCCGGTCGGTGATCGACGGCGGCAGCTATCCGAACTTCGCCAAGGTCGTCATCAAGGCCGAGGAGCTCACGTACGAGCAGCAGTTCGAGTTCGGCCTGGCCCGCCTGCTCGATGGGATCGAAGCCTTCGTGCGTCAGGGGCCGACGACCCGGTAGATCGTGCCGGTCTTCCAGTCGCCGATGAACAGGCTGCCGTCGGGAGCGAGCAGCACGGGCACCGGGTTCGCCATCCCGGTGATGAACGGCCCCACAGTGCCGGTGGTCGTCGAGCCCGAGCCGGCCAGGCTGACCCGCTGGACCTTGTCGGCGGCCCATTCGGCCACGATTGCGGCCGTGCCGGACGTCCCGCTCAGCGGCGGGACCACGATCGCGACGCCGCTCACGGCGGCGTGCTTGTCGAGCACCGCCACCGGATCCGGGACGCCGGAGCAGGCCGAGCCGCCCTCGCCGTCGCAGGCCGGGAAGCCCCAGCCCTGACCCGCGCTGACCACCGCCAGCCAGTCCCCTGGCGTCAGGTCGCCGAGGTCGTCGCGCTGGTTCATCGTGACGAACAGCTCGCTCGTCCCGGGGGCATAGGCAAGTCCGACGGGCGCCCTGATCCCGGCGGCTTCGACCTTCAGGTCGCTGCCATCGGTCGCGAACGACAGGACGGCCGCCGAGTCGGCCGACGTTGGCACGCAGTGATCACAGGGCGAGGACACGCCCAGCCGCAGCCGGCCGTCGGGACCAAGGACCAGCTCGTTCACCTCGCCGACCCCGGCCGGCAAGGCCAGGATCGTCCGCTGGCTGGCAAAGGCCGTCCCGCTGAAGCCGCTGTAGGCCGCGACGCCGCAGCTGGAGGCGACGTACAGCGCGTCGCCGACCCACAGCAGGCCGAGCGCGGTGTGCAGCCCGCTGATCACCTCGATCGGCGTAGCCCCGCCAGCCGTGACGAGATAGACGCCATCCTGGCCGGTATCCGTGTAGGCCGCCTCGCGACCCACAACCGGCCCTGGGAATCGAACGCAAGCGCGGCGGCCTGGAGGATTCCGGAGGCAAAGACCGCGGCCGTCAGCCCGGCGGGGCCCTCGAGCCCGGCCCCGATGGGGCTGAGGCCATTGGCCGATGCGATCGGTTCGGCCGATCCGGTGGACTCGCTCGAGCTTGCACCGGGGCTGCAGCTCGTAACGAGCAGGGCGGCGGCCAGGATGGCTGTCAGGCGTCTCACGCGAACAGGCTATCGGCTTGGACCTTGCGGCCGGATGACCGCTTGCGCGGCCCTGTCATGCTGGTCCGCCAGCCGACGGAGGGCCCGATGACCGGTACCCCAGCCAGCCAGCGACCGGCCGGGATGTGCCTGGGAACGGGCCACCTGGTCGTCTATGGCAATCCCGCCTTCGTGGCGATCTTCGGCCGGCAGTGCCTCGGGCTGCCCGCCCGGGAGACGATGCTCGGCCTGCCGGCCGAAGCGTTCGAGCTGCTCGATGCCGTCCTGCTCGAGGGCCGGGCGCTGGCCCGCTGGATCGCGATCGAGGGCGAGGGGTGGCGGATGACCGCGATCCCGCGCCTCGACGTCGAGACCGGCCAAGCCTATGGCGTCTCGTTCCACCTCCGCCGCCAGAGCGACCTGCCGGTCCTCCGCTCGGAGCGGCCGCCCGACGAGGTCCACCAGGAGCGGATCAGCCCACCGACACCGTGATCCGGTGGTGGCCACGGGCGCCGTCGGGGGCCGGGTCGCTGATCGCCGCCGTCTGGATCTCGCCCGTGCCATCGGTTGCCCGGACCTCGATCGAGTGCGGCCCATGGGCCGCCGTCCAGGGCAGCAGCCACTGGACCCAGGTCGCCTTCGAGATCGGCTGGCTGATCTGGGCGGGCTGCCATGGCCCGTTGTCGAAGCTGACCTCGACACCCTGGATCCCGCGATCGGGCGCCCAGGCGACGCCCGCGACGTTGACCCGGCCCNNCCGTCCTTGGCCCAGCCGAGCGGGATCCAGTAGCCGTCGACCGCCTCGCGGGTGGTCAGCTCGATCGAGGCCAGCCATTTGGTGGCCGAGACATAGCCGAACAGGCCGGGCACGATCAGCCGGGCCGGGAAGCCGTGGTCGGCGGGCAGCGGCACGCCGTTCATCCCGACCGCGATCATCGGCTCGCGACCCTCGGCCATTGCCCAGTCCGTCGGGAAGCCGACCGTGAAGTCATCGACCGAGCGGCCGACCACCTGGGTCGCGCCGGCCTGGATCCCGGCGTTGTTCAGGACGTCCTTCAGCCGCACGCCGGTCCACAGCGCGTTGCCGACGAGGTTCAGGCCGGGCTGGTTGTTCTCGGCAACGTCGTTGCTCACGCAGGCGATCGTCACGTACTGCTCGAAGAGCGGCATCGCCAGCAGGTCGTCGTAGGTGAAGGTAAGGGGATGGTCCACCATCCCCTTGACATCGAGCTGCCAGGCATTCGCGTCGACCTGCGGAGTCAGCAGGGTGGTGTCGATCTTGTAGAACCGGTCATTGGGCATCACGATCGGGGTCAGGCCGGCAATCGTGAAGGACTCGGTCGAGCTGAGCGGCGGGATCGGGTTCAGGACGGCTGGCAGGCTCGAGGTACTGACCACGCCGGTCGGGTGCTGGCCGTTGACGAGGCTCCGGCCCAGGGCACCGGCGACCACGGCTGTGCCCAGCGTGCTGGCGCTGGCGATCAGGAAGCGGCGGCGGGTCCATTCGGGGCTTGTCGATGTCGCAGCCGCGCCCGCGGTCGCTGCCTCCCGCGACCTGGGCCGACTGCCCTTGCGCGGCTGGCGCCGGGTGGGCGCCGAACGACTGGCCGCGGCCTGCACGAGCGCTGCCCGCCGCTCGGCTGGGTTGTCCGCTGGCCGCCAGACCGGGCGCTCAGNNGATCGCGAAGAGGCGCGAGGTGAGCGGTTCTTCCCATGCGGCGAACGCCGCCAGCAGGCCGAACCCGACGAAGATCCAGGCACCGCGCTGGAAGCGGCGGGCGGCCACGATCCCGGCGGCCAGGGCGATCAGCATGGCAACGATCAGGACGCCCAGGTTCAGGGCGAGCTTGTCGTTCGTCCCGAACAGGGTGACCATCAGCTCCTTGGCGCCGGATGGCTGCAGGGCGATGACCAGCGAGCCCACGACGCTGACCAGCGAAGGTGCGTTGCGGACGATCCCCGCGATCAGCTCGCCAACGGCGAGCGCCGCGCCGCCGGCGGCCAGGCCGGCCAGCGCCGGCGGCCAGGCGGCTCGCCCGCGGCGGGCAAGCCGGGACCCGAACCCCTCGCGGGCGGCCTCTTCGGACGGATTGGTCGGCGACTCGCCGGGCGACGCCCCCGGGCTGGTCGGAGTGGTCATCCAATCCACCGTAGCGCGCCTGCATGACAAACGCGTGTCAGCGCCGGCCGCAACCTTCATCGGCCGTCACGACGCCGTCATGGGCCGCTGACTACGATGGCCCCCATGCCGCCTCAAGCCTCTCGACCGATCCTCGTCGTCGACGACGATGCCAAGATCGTCCGGCTCGTGCGCGCCTACCTCGAGCGCGCCGGCTACCCGGTGATCGAGGCCGCCGACGGTCGGGCCGCGCTGGCCGCCGTGGCCCGCGAGCGGCCGGCCCTGGTCGTGCTCGACCTGATGCTGCCCGAAGTGGACGGCCTCGACGTCGTCCGAGCAATCAGGCGGACGGGCGACACGCCGATCATTGTCCTCTCGGCGCGGGGTACGACCAGCGACCGGATCACCGGCCTGGGCCTTGGTGCGGACGACTACCTGCCCAAGCCGTTCTCGCCGGCGGAGCTCCTCGTGCGGGTCGGACGAGTCCTCGCCAGGACGCGCCCGGCGCGCGACGCCGCTGCGATGCCGGACGGGACGGCGCCGCTGACCCACGGCGAGCTCGTCGTCGACCGCGAGCGCCATTCGGTCGCCCTGGCCGGGCAGCTGGTGACGCTGACCGCGATCGAGTTCCGCCTCCTGGTTGCCCTCCTCGAAGCTGACGGGCGGGTCCTGACCCGCGACCAGCTCCTAGACGCGATCTACGGGCTCGACGCCGAGGCGGTCCTCGAGCGGACGATCGACGTCCACATCGGCCGGCTGCGCGACAAGCTCGACGACACCGCTGCCGAGCCACGCTTCGTGGCCACCGTCCGGGGCGTCGGCTATCGGGCGACCGAGCCGGCGCCCGGGGCATCGCCCCGATGAGCGGCTGGCGCGTCCGGCGGCCGGCCTGGTCGCGCGGCGTCGGCGCCCGGATCGCCCTGGCGGCGATCCTCACGACGGCCCTCGCCGTGGCCATCGTCTCGTTCGGCGTTGTCGTCGTCGGCGGGTCGGTCTTCGCCGACCTGATGATGAAGCACGGGGCGACCGCCGAGTCCGCCCATGCGATGTTCGACCAATCGATCACCGTCGTCCTGCTGGCCGCGATCGGGGCGGCGATCGCCGCCGGGGTGGTGATGGCCGTCCTCCTCGGCCGGCGGCTCGCCCGGCCATTGGCCGAGATCGGGGCGGCGGCCCGAGCGGTGGCCGCCGGTGACTACCGGGTCCGGGTGCCGCGCCGCGGCCCAGAGGAGATCGCCAGCCTGGCCGATTCGTTCAACCAGATGGCGGCCAGCCTCGAGGAGCAGGAGCGGATGCGCCGCGAGTTCATCGCCAATGCCGCTCATGAGCTGCGGACCCCGCTCACCAACCTGCAGGGCTATCTCGAGGCGATGCGCGATGGGGTGATCCCAGCCGATCGTTCGACGTTCGATTCGCTGTGGGACGAGGCCGAACGGCTGGTCCGCCTGGCCGCCTCGCTTGATACGCTGGCCGAGGGTGATGCCGGCCGTGACCCGGCGCCGCACTCCGAGATCGACATGGTCTCGGCCATCAAAACTGCCGTCGAGCTTGCGATGCCCGGCCTCGAGCGAGCCGGACTGGCTGTCCGGCTCGATCTGCCCGAACGACTGGCGGCCCAGGCCAATCCCGACGCCCTTGCCCGGGTCCTGGGCAACCTCCTCCAGAACGCGACCCGCTACACGCCCCGTAGCGGCCGGGTCGCGATCAAGGCCGAACGGCGGCCGGCCGACATCCTGGTCAGCGTCTCGAACAGCGGCGACGGGATCCCGGCCGACGAGATCGCCCACGTCTTCGAGCGCTTCTACCGGGTCGACAAGTCACGTGATCGGGTCCATGGCGGGGCCGGGATCGGCCTGTCGATCGTCCAGCAGCTGGTCGAGGCGGCCGGCGGCCGGGTGGGGGCCGAGTCGAGTGAGGGCACGACCCGCTTCTGGTTCGCCCTGCCGGCCTGATCGTGCTCCACCCGTGTGGGTAGCGGCGGAACGGCGGAAGGTCGCGTACAGTGGGCCGATGATCCAGGGCTCCTGGCGTGATCGGTTTCGGCTGGCGACTCTCGCCGCGGTCGCCTTCGTCCTGGCCCACGACACCGTCTTCCTGCTGACCGACGGCGGCTCGTTCGGCCAGGCCCTGGCCCGCACCGGCCATGGGGACCAGTGGACCGGGACGGTGATCGTGGTGGCCGGCCTGGCCCTGAGCCTGGCGATTGCCGGGATCATCCGGCTCGCCCGGCTGTCGAACCTCGCCCGCCAGCTGGACGCCGGCGGCATCTCGGTCCGCGAAGGCCGGCCCGTCGACCTCGTCAGCCACCTGCTCAAGGCCTGGCTGCTGATCCTGCCCGTCGCCCTGCTCCTGTTCGTGGTCGTCGAGAACCTCGAGCACCTGTCGGTCGGGCTGGCGGCCCCCGGGCTGGCCGTCCTGGGCTCGGTCCAGTACCACTCGGTCCTCGGCGTCTTCGCCGTCGTGTCGCTCATCGCCGCGCTCGTCGATGCCCTCTACCGCTGGCGGCGAGACGTGCTGGTTGCACGGATCGAGGCGGCCCGGGCCCGGCTCGACCGATCGCCACGGCTGCTGGTCGGCCATCGCCTCCCCTGGCTCGACCGCCGCCACGCCTCGATCACCAGCTACAGGATCTCGGGCCGGGCGCCGCCCCTCCATACGGTCGCCTGAGCCCGCTCGCGCCAGCTGCGCCGAGCGGTCACTCGAATCAGCGGTCCGGGCTGACCATCGTCGATGGCGGCCTCACGGAGGATTCACCGTGCACTTCGTTCGATCCCGACGCGTTGGCGTCGCACTTGTGGCCTCGGCCTTCGCGGTCATGCTCGTCGCGGGCGTCGCTGACGCCCACATCGTCAAGACATTTGGCAAGTACACCGTCGCCCTCGGCTGGGTCCACGAGCCGACCTACGTCGGCGAGCAGAATGCCGTCCAGGTCGTGATCAAGGACGCCGCCGGCAAGGCGGTCACCGACCTGAATGATGGCGACCTGAAGGTCACCGTCAGTGTCGGCGGCAAGACATCGGACCCGCTCGACCTGCTCAACACGTTCGACCCGGACACCGGCCTCGGGATCCCCGGCGACTACGAGGCGCCACTCATCCCGACCGCGCCGGGCGACTACACCTTCCACCTCAGCGGCACGATCGACGGAACAGCCGTCGATGAGACGGCCACCTCGAGCGACGCAACGTTCAACTCGGTCGTCGATGCGACCGGGATCCAGTTCCCGAACCAGCTGCCGGCCCTGACCGACATCATCACCCGGCTCGACCGGATCGATACCCGCCTGGCCGCCAGCCCGGCGCCATCAAGCGGAGCACCCGCACCGAGCCCTGGCCCCGTGGACAACGCAGCCGTCGATGCCGCGAGCGCGGCAGCGGCGAGCGCCCAGAGCGCGGCCAACAATGCTCTGCTCGTCGGGGGTGCGATCGGCGCAGCCGGGGTGATCATTGGGCTGGCGGCCCTGGCGATGGCCATGCGCGGCCGGCGTCCATCCGCCTGACCAGGCTGCGCTCATGCTTCTGAGGGTGATCCGCNNGGGCCATGCCCTGCCCCAGTCGAGCGTACCCAGCGCGGGCTCGACGCTGACGACATCGCCCAGCGAGGTGTCGATCGTCTTCGGGGAGCGGCCCGACCCGAACCTGTCGACGATCAAGGTCCTCGATACCACCGGGGCACCGGTGACGTCCGGACCGACAGCCCCGGTTCCGGGTAATCCTGTCCAGCTGGCGGTGCCCCTCAAGCCGAACCTCCCGAACGGGGTGTACACGGTGGCCTGGCGCACTGTCTCCGCGGTCGATGGCCACCTGGCGACAGGCTCGTTTGCCTTCGGCATCGGCGTTGCCCCGCCGGCGGCCGGATCGTCGAGCTCGTCCACGACGGTCACGACGTCGGCCGGCCCGTCGAATGGCGCGATCGTCGGCCGTTGGCTGCTCTATCTCGGCCTCGTTGGACTCCTCGGGCTGGCTGTCTTCGGGGCGCTCGTCGCTCACGACTCGCCAGCGTCCGTCAGACGGATCCTGCCGATCGCCTGGCTGATCGCCGCGGCCGGCACCGGGCTCGTGATCGGCTTCCAGCTGAACGATGCCGGCGTCGACCTCGGGCGTGTCTTCCAGACGTCGTTCGGCGGCGCGATCGTGGCTCGAACCCTGCCAATGGTCGTCGCCGGCCTGGCGATCGTATTCGTCTGGCTCCGGCGAGGCCGGGGGTGGCTGGCACTGACCGTGGTCGCGCTTGGGGCAACCGGCGGGATGATCGCCGACGTCGCCTACAGCCACGCGGCGGCCGGTGGCGACCCGCTCCTTGACGTACCGGTCCAGGTGCTCCACGTGGTCGCGGTCGGCTTCTGGCTGGGCGGCCTGCTCGGCCTGCTCGTCAACCTGCGTGGCGAGCCCGACCAAACATCCGCCCGCCTGGCCAAACGCTTCTCGATGCTGGCGACGGCTGGCATCGCCATCGTGGTCGGCACCGGCCTGCTGCGGGCGATCTCCGAGGTGGGTACGATCTCCAACCTGCTGTCGACGGACTTCGGGCATCTCGTGATCGCCAAGACGGCGCTGCTCGGCGTCCTGGCCATCTTTGGCGCGGTAAATCATTTCCGGAACGTGCCGGCCGCGGGTCGGGTGTTGAGTGGCCTGCGCCGGATCGGCTCGGCCGAGCTGCTGGTTGGCGGCACGGTCCTCCTGCTCTCGGCTTCGCTGGTCAACCTCGCGCCGCCGACCGAGACGAGCGGTTCGGCTGCGGCCCCCGCGCCGGCTGTCCAGCCGGTCATCCTGGCCGGCTCCGACTTCGGGACGTCGCTCAAGCTGCGCCTGGAGGTCTCGCCCGGGATGGCCGGCTTCAACACGTTCAAGGCGACGGTCACCGATTTCGACACCGGAGCACCACTCGCTGCGGCCACCGGGGTCTCCCTGCGCTTCACGTTCCCAGGCCGCTCGGACGTGGGCAGCTCGCGCCTGGACCTGCCGGCGATCGCTCCGGGCGTCTTCAGTGCGACCGGCTCGAACCTGTCCCTCGTCGGCGCCTGGCAGGTCACGGCCCTGGTCGTCAACGGGACGGCTTCGGTCGAGGTCGACCTCGACCTGATCACCCGCACGACCCCGGCCACGATCGACGTGAACGCGGTCGCCGGCCTGCCGACGATCTACACGGTCCATCTCTCAGCCGGTCGCTCGATCCAGGTCTACCTGGATCCGGGCAATGCCGGAGCCAATGAGGTCCATACGACGTTCTTCGATGCAGCCGGCAACGAGCTCGCCGTACAGACAATCGTGATGGTCCTCGGGCCGAAGGATGGCGCGGCGACGGCCCTCGATCCGCGCCAGCTCGAGCCCGGCCATTTCGTGGCCGACACCACCCTTGCCGCCGGGACGTACACACTATCGGTGGCCGGTCCGGCACCGAACGGAGATCAGCTGACGACCCAGCTGGACATCCCGGTCACCCCCTGAGGCAAGCCATGGCTCGCTCGTTCCCCTCCCTCATCCACCTCCGAAGCCGGCTCGCGTTGGCGACCGTCGTCGTCCTCCTGGCCGTCGCGGCGTGCGGCAGCTCGAGCTCGACCAGCGTGCCGTCGGTCGGCCCGAGCCTGGTGGCACCCACCCCAGCCGGGTCGCGGCCATCGTCGCCCGCTGTCCTGACCTTCGTCTCGCCGACCCCCAACGAGGTCGTCACGGGCACGACGCTGCACGTGGTCCTGACGCTCCAGGGTGCCACGATCGTGCCAGCCACGACGACCAACATCAGCCCGACGACTGGTCATGTCCACCTGTACGTGGACAATGCACTCGTGTCGATGAACTACCAGCTGACCCAGGACCTGCCGGTCCATCCCGGCACCTACGTGATGTACGCCGAGTTCGTGGCCGCCGACCACGCCCCGTTCGATCCGCGAGTGAAGACGCCAGAGATCATCTTCACCGTCCATTGAGGATCGTCGATCTCGTCCGGGGGCGGAGCCTCGCGGCGCCGATCACGCTGGCCGCCGGAATCGCGATGATCGTGGCCGCCCAGGTTTTGGCCCCGGTCGCCGCCCCGTTGTTCGACGCGCTGACCGTCCTCGGGCCATACCACTACCTCGCGCCGGCCGCCGGCCAGACGGGCGATCCGACGTCCGCCACGGTCACCGAGCCATTGGCCAATGGCAGCAGCCCCGGGTTCAATGCGGCGACCAGCGAATCGCCGCCCCAGGCCCAGCTGATCGCGTCACCGGACGCGTTCCAGCTTGCCCCTGGCAGCACCTCCGTGACGATCACGATCAAGCCGATCCAGCCGCCGGCGCCATCGAACGTGGGCACCATCCTGGGCAACGTCTACAGCTACAGCGTCACCGACCAGAACGGCGTCGCGCTGTCGACCAAGACGGGCACCGACGTCACCCTCGTGCTTCGGGCGCCGGACGCCACGACCGAGGCTGTCGTCGCCCAATACGCCAACGCCGCCTGGACGCAGATCGCGTCGTCGCCGTCCGGCTCCCCGGCCTTCTTCCTGGGCACCACCACGTCCTTCGGCGACTTTGCCCTGGTCGCGGCGAAGGGCGGCTTCGGGCCGCTCGAGGTCAGCATCCTGATCCTGGTCGTCGGGGCCGTCCTTGGCGGGATCGGTTTCCTCGTGCTCCGGCGCAGGCGCCGGATCGAGCTCGCCCGGGTCCAGGCGGCGAGCNNACCGGCGGGCGGCGGCGGCTCCCGCGGCGCCAGCCGCAAGCGCAAGCGTCGATGACCGATCCGGGGCAAACTCAGTCCAGATGGCACCACGGAGGACACCCATGACGGCTCCCCTGCGCCGCCTCCTGATCATTGCCGCGGCTGCCCTGCTGGCCGGTTGCTCGGTGAGCGCCGCCGGCACGAGTCCGGCGGCTGCCAGTCCGAGCGGAGCCGCGACCGGCGATCCGATCCGGATCGGCGCCGTCTTCCCGATCAGCGGAAACGCGGCCAGCCTGGCCCTCGAGGAGCTGCGGGGCGTCCAGCTGGCCGCCGACTTCGTGAACGCCGACGGCGGGATCGGCGGACGGCGGATCGTCCTCGACCTCCGCGACCTGGAGTCTGGCGACGGGGCACCGGCAGCCATGGCCTCCCTCCGGGCCGATGGTGTCTCCGTGGTCGTTGGGGCCTACTCGTCCGAGCTCTCGATCCCGGCGGCGGCGGCCGCCGACCAGGCCGGCCTGGTGTACTGGGAGGCCGGCGCCGTCGCCGACCAGCTGACGGGCCGGGGCCTGCCGCTCGTCTTCCGGGTAGGGGCCAGCAGCACAAACCTGGGCGACAACTCGGCCGACTTCGCGGCAACCCAGCTTGCTCCGCGCCTGGGCACCACGGCGGCCGGCGTGCGCCTGGCGATCGTGGCCGCCAACGACGCCTACCCCCAGTCGGTCGCGGCCGCGGCGGTACAGACGGCGCGGTCCAACGGCAGCCAGATCGTCGACCAGCAGACGTACAACCTGACCTACCCCGACTGGCCGAAGGTGATGGCCGAGCTCGCCGCGACGAAGCCGTCGGTGATCATCCTCGCCTCGCATATCGACGACGGTGTCGCCTTCCGCAAGGCGATGGTCGGCGCCGGCCTGAAGGTTGCCGCCCTGATCGGCTCAACGATGGCCGAGTGCACGCCCGACTTTGCCGGCGAGCTCGGCGCCGACGCGATTGGGGTGTTCGCCTCGGACCGTCCGACCGGCGGCTTCCAGCCGACCGCCCTCGATCCGACCGCCCGCGCCGTCTACGACCGCCTCGCCGCGGCCTGGGCGATCGACAACCCGGTCACGGCGCCCGCCGACGAGTACGGCAGCGCGCCGGATCCGGCCGCTGCGCCGAGCACCGGGCCGCAGATCGTCGGGCCGATCGACGAGACCTCGCCGGCGGCCGGACCGAGCGAGGAGGCCCTGTCCGGCTTCTCGGCCGCCTGGGCCCTCTTCCACGACGTCCTGCCCGCCGCGGCTCCGAAGGGCCTTGGCGCGGACGAGGTTGCGACGGCCGCCCGCGCGCTGGACCTGCCAACGGGCAGCCTGCCCAATGGCGCCGGAGTCAAGTTCTCGAGCGCGACCGGGACGCTCGGCCAGAACCTGCGGGCAGCGGCCGTGATCTGGCAGTGGCAGGCGGTCCAGAAGTACACCTTCGTCTGGCCGCCGACCTACGCGACGGGCTCGATCCAGTTCGTGCCCCTCAGCCGCTGACCAGGCTCCGATGATCGCAACGAGCGCGGGCACTGCTCGGGCGACCGACTCGTCGGCGGTTCGGCGCTTCGTCCGACCGGCGTGGATCGGGCTGGCCCTGGCCATCATCGTCGGTGCCCGCTGGGCCGCCACGGTGGCCGAAGCGCCGCCGTACCTCGTCGGAGCGCTGTTCGGGATCGCCTTCCTGGCCTTGGCCCGCGCGGGCGGAATGCGCGCCGCCATGCCGGCGCCATCCGCCCTGATGATCGGCCTGGCCGGCGCGGCGGTTCTCGTCGTCCTGGCGATCGGCGCTAGCCAGCTCGCTGGCCAGCCGCTGCGGGCAGTGCCGAAGGCCGACTTCGCGGCCTGGGCGCTGGTCACGATCCTCGTCGCCAGCGCCGAGGAGCTCGTCCTCCGCGGGGCCCTGTTCAACGCGCTGCGAGAGGCCTCTGGCCTGACCGTCGCGGTCGCCGTCACCAGCGTCGCCTTCGCCCTGATGCACGTGCCCCTCTACGGCTGGCACGTCGTGCCCCTCGACTTGGGCGTGGGTGTCTTCCTGGCCGGTCTGCGCCTCGCCTCGGGCAGCGTCGCAGCGCCGGCGATCGCCCACGTCGCCGCCGACCTCGCGACCTGGTGGCTGTAGGCGGACAACGGTCGCTGCCTCTGCGTTCGGCGGAGTGCCTCGCCCTCGTGAGCTCGCCTCGGCCTCGGGCCGTGTCTCGCTCCGCGCTCTCGCAGCCCTTGCACCTCTTCGCGCTCCCTGCATGGTCACTCTGAGCACAAGGCTCGGCCACTAGGCTCGACGGACGCCCATCGCGTCAGATTCACACGTCAAACTGACGCCCATTGAGCGTGAATCAGCCACGGCGCCGCCACGCCGAGGCATCGGCGATGTCTCCTCCGGACCTTAAGCCCGCTTTTGCCCTTGGAATGCCCATGCACCGAGCATCGGGAGCCGCAAGGTCCAGTGAAGGCCATGCGGGCAATCCCCATGGATCCCTCGACGTCTCGCGCCTCGGGTCGGGCTATCCTGCGGCCATGGTCACATCCACGACCGTCGACCAGGCAACCGGCGTGGCGTTCCTGCACGCGATCAGCGCCACCCTGCCTTCGGTCGCCGTCCTGACCGATCCGATCGACCTGGACTCCTACCGTCGTGACGAGACCGCCTATCTCGAGCCGCCGCCGCCGCTCGCGGTGGCCTTGCCGACGACGACCGCCGAGGTGGCCGGCCTGGTCCGGCTCGCCGCCGAGCATCGGATTCCAGTCGTGCCTCGGGGCGCCGGCAGCGGCCTGTCCGGCGGTGCGATCTCGGTCGCCGGCGGCCTGACGATCTCGTTCATGCGGATGAACCGGATCCTCGAGATCGACCGGGCGAACCTGGTCGTCGTCACCCAGCCGGGGATCCTCAATGCGGCGCTCAAGCGGGCCGTGGCCGCCGAGGGCCTGTTCTACGCCCCGGACCCGGCGAGCACCGAGATCTGCTCGATCGGGGGCAACCTGGGTACAAACGCTGGCGGCCTGTGCTGCATGAAGTACGGTGTCACCCGGGATGCCGTCGTCGGGCTCGAGATCGTGACCGCGGCCGGCGAGGTCGTCCGGCTCGGCGGCAAGACCACCAAGGATGTCGCCGGCTACGGCCTGATTCCGCTGATCGTCGGCTCCCAGGGCACGCTGGCGCTGATCACCGAGGCGACCCTCCGCCTGCGGCCGACGCCGCCACCCAAGGCCACCCTGCTGGCCTTCTTCCCGAGCCTGACCTCGGCCGGCGACGCCGTCTCGGCCCTGGCCGCCGCCGGGGTCGAGCCGTGCACGCTCGAGCTGATGGACCAGACCACGATCCGGGCGGTCGACGACGACCATCACCTCGGCCTCGACCGCGATGCCGCGGCGATGCTGATGATCGAATCGGATCTGCCCGGGATCGCCGCGAGCCGGGCGCTCGAGCTTGCTGAAGCAGCCTGCCTGGGGGCCGGAGCGGCTTCGACGATTCTGGCCGCCGACCAGGCTGAGGCGGACCTGCTCCGCCAGGCGCGGCGGCTCGCGTTCAACTCGATGGAGCGCCTCGGCGTGGCCCGGATGGAGGATGTCGGCGTGCCCCGCGGGCGGGTCCCGGAGCTCTTAGCCCAGATCGAGCGGATCGGAGCCGAGCAGGGCCTCCTGATCGCGACGTTCGGCCACGTCGGCGATGGCAACCTGCACCCGAACATCATCCTCGACCGCGACGACCCGGACGGCGAGGCCAAGCTCGGGCGAGCGACCGACGCGCTGTACCGGGCGGCGATCGCCCTTGGCGGAACCGTCACCGCGGAGCACGGGATCGGCGCCTCGCGACGTGACTACCTCGAGCTCCAGCGCGGCAGCGGCGCGGTGGCGATGATGCGCGCCGTCAAGACCGCCCTCGACCCCCTCGGCATCCTCAACCCGGGCAAGGTCCTGCCCGAGGCCTAGAGGCCTGGCAGCGGCCCGCGGCGGAACGGCTCTACGCCCGGGCCGCGGCCTCGATCGACTCCACCGCGGCAGGATTCTCGAGGGCCGACAGGTCGCCCGGATCGAGGCCCAGGTAGGCCGCCCGCGCAACCCGGCGCATTACCTTGCCGCTCCGCGTCCGGGGCAGGTCGCTCACCGCGATTACCGCCTTGGGCCGGACCGGCTTGCCCAGCTCGTGGACGACCCGCTGGCTCACCTCGAGGGCGATCGCCGGGTCCCAGGCGACGCCGGGCCGAGGGACGCACAGGACGACGATCGCCTCGCCTTTCAGCGCATCGGGCACGCCGATCGCCGCGGCGGCCATGACCGCAGGGTGGGCCACGGCGCAGGCTTCGACCTCGGCCGGCCCGACCCGCTTGCCGGCCACCTTGAGCGTGTCGTCCGAGCGGCCATGGATGTACCAGAAGCCGTCGGAATCGGTCGCCGCAAAGTCGCCATGCAGCCAGAGCCCGGGCACCCGTCGCCAATACGTCTCGAGGTAGCGCTCGTCGTCGGGCTCGGCCCAGAAGCCGCGGGTCATCCCCGGCCAGGGCTGGCGAATGGCCAGCTCGCCGACCGTTCCACGCACGGGCGCGCCTGAGGCATCGACGACGTCGGCGGCCATCCCCACGCAGGGTCCGTTGAACGCGGTCGAGCGAATCGGCCGGAGCAGGTTGCAGCCGAGGATGCCGCCGCCGACCTCGGTCCCGCCGCTGTAGTTGACGATCGGCAGCCGGCCGCCACCGACGACCGAGAAGAGCCAGTCCCACGGATCGGGGTTCCATGGCTCGCCGGTCGAGCCCAGAATCCGCAGGCTCGAGCGATCGTGGGCCAGGACCGGCTCGTCGCCATGGACCCGGAGCGCCCGGATCAGGGTCGGGCTGACGCCCATGTGGGTGATCCGATGCGTGCCGACGAGCTGCCACAGCCGGCCCGGATCGGGCCAGTCTGGCGCGCCCTCGTAGATCACCAGCCGGGCGCCGAGCAGGAGTGCCCCGCTGATCGCCCAGGGGCCCATCATCCAGCCCAGGTCGGTGAACCAGCACAGGGCGTCGCCGGCCCGCAGGTCGAACGTGTGGGCGAGATCCTGCGCCGCCTTGATCGGGAAGCCGCCGTGGACATGGACGGTGCCCTTCGGGCTGCCGGTCGTGCCCGAGGTGTAGATCACCATGTACGGCTGCTCGGGATCGGTTGTCGCGACGGCGTCGAGGACCGGGTCGCTGGCGTCCTCTGCGTCGAGCAAGCTGGCGGGATCTTCCCAAGGCGCGTCCCGCTCCGGATCCATCTCGATCGGGACGGCCGCCAGCCGGGGAACCACGATCACCCGGCGGACGGACGGCGCCAAGGCGACTGCCTCGTCGGCCACGGCCTTGAGCGGGATCACGGCGCCCCGACGGTAGAAGCCGTCGGCCGTGATCAGATGCGTCGCGTTGAATGCCTCCAGACGGGCGGCCACGGCCGGCGCGGCATAGCCACTGAAGATCGGGGTGAAGATCGCCCCGAGCCGGCCGAGGGCCAGGACGGCGATCACCGTTTCGGTCAGCATCGGCAGGAAGATCCCGACCCGGCTGCCGGAGCCGATCCCCAGGCGAGCGAGGCGCCGGGCCGCCCGGCGGGCCTCGCGATCCAGCTCCGCCCACGTGAATCGCCGGACCTCGCCGTCCTCGCCTTCCCAGGCCAGGGCTTCGCCGTCGGGCCGGGTCGCGGCCCATGGCTCTGTCGAGGCCAGGGCATGGTTGAAGGCTCCCCCTCCCCACCACGTCGCCCGTGCGGCGCCCCCGGCGAGGTCGAGGATCGTCGTCGGCCGGCGCTGCCAGCCAATCCCGATGTCCTCGGCCGCCGCCGACCAGAACCAGGCCGGATCGACCGCCGCCCGGGCCTGGAGCGACTCGAGATCGGCCACGCCCGCGGCCCGGATGAAATCTGCCAGGCGCGCCCCCTCGAGCTCAGCCGGGCCGGGCCGCCACGCCGCTCCACTCTCCAGGCGGGCGAATGATTGAGGCGCCTCGTCGCTCATCGATGACCTCCCCGGGTCCGTGCCCGGCCTCGGCGAATCCCACTCGTGTACCAGCCGAACAGCAGGATCGCCAGACCGCCGATCAGGCCAAATCCGGCCATGGCGGCTGGGCTGCTGGTCGGGACCAGGTCGGGTGACGGCCCCTGGCCATTGATCCCCCGCAGGAAGTTCACCAGGTCCCAGCGTTGCGCATCGGTCAGCGTCGTACCCGAGCCGGGCATCCCGCCAGGCAGGCCGTCCCGGATCCAGGCGTACAGGTCCGAGTCGGAGTGGCCGGCGAGGAGGTCAGAGATCAGGCTCGAGGGCGGCACTTCGGTGGTCCCGGCGTCCGGGCCGTCGCCGCGGTACTCGGCGCCGTGGCAGCGGGCGCATGACGCGTCGTAGAGCAGGGCTCCGCGATCCACGGAGGCAACCGTGTCGGGGGTCGGGTTGATGTAGGTGATCGCCGGTCCACTCGCGTTGACGATGCCGCTGATCGTGAATACGAGCCCGGAGATGGACGCCAGCCCGGCGAACGCGCGCGCCCGCTCGAAGCCGGCCGAGGCTGCGCGGGCCGCTTCTCCGTCGGTGGCTGCAACCGGCTGCCAGCGGTAGGCGAGCAGCCCCAGGACGATCGCGACGCCCAGCAACGCGAGGCCAACCACGAGCTGGACCGACACGCCGCTCACCGCAGAGTCCTGCCAACGAGGATCGCGACGCCCAGCAGCCCGCCGACGGTGCGCCGGCCGAGGACCGCCTGGCGGCGAATGCCCAGCGGCTCGCGGCTGACCGGCACGGGTCTGCGCGTCACCAGGCGAGCCATCACCACGATCATACGGCCGGCCTCCGTTCGCCAGTCACCGGGCGCCGGGGTACGATTTGGCTCCCGTGACCACCGTCCTCTTCGTTCGCCATGGCCTGACCGCGCTGACCGGGCCGATCCTTGTTGGCTGGACCCCGGGCGTCCACCTCGACGATCGGGGCCGGCGGCAAGCCGCGGCGCTGGCGGCTCGGATCGCCCCGGTGCCACTGGCGGCGATCGTCAGCTCCCCGCTCGAGCGCTGCCTGGAGACCGCCGACGCGATCGCCGCCGACCGCAGCCCGGCGCCGGCCCGGGAGGTGGACGAGCGGGTCGGCGAGGTCCGCTACGGCGCCTGGACCGGGGGCGAGCTCAAGGTCCTGGTCAAGGACCCGCTCTGGGCGACGGTCCAGGCCCATCCTTCGGCCGTCACCTTTCCCGACGGAGAGGCGTTGCGCGATACCCAGGCCCGGGCGGTGGCCGCCGTCCGGGACTGGAACCAGCGGCTGGGGTCCGACGCGATCTACGCCGTCGTCAGCCATGCCGACGTGATC
>PNAZ01000132.1 GCA_003169655.1 Chloroflexota bacterium | reverse complement strand
TCGCCGCCGATGCGACGAAGGACAGAATGATTACTAGCACCGCGACCACCGCGAGAAACAGGACCAGGCTTCGCACCGTCGTCACCTCTGGCCGCACCCTATCACGGCCTCGGCCTGTGAACGGTCGGCGTGGGCGATTGCCAACACGATGACTCAATCGTGGCGATCAGGGGCGGAGCACAGATTTACTTGGGAGCCGTTCACAAGTCTTCCGATGCACAACGAAACGCCCGGGACGGCAGGAGCCGCCCCGGGCGTTTCTGTGCTAACGCCGAGGCAAACCGCTATCACCGCCCGGAGTTACCGGTCAACCTCGCACCGAATGGTCGGGTTCCCGGCCAGACTCCGTCCATGGGCAGATCGGATGGGCTAGTACCACTGATGCGGGGTCTACCGCCTACCCCTAGGCGTACCTTGGCCGAGTCGGGTCTGGGGCAACGAGGGAACGTTCTGACGGGCTCGACGTTCCGCCACGATGGGAGAGGGGTGCTCCAGTGAGTGAAGCCGAGTCAGCGGCCGAACGACAGGCCGCAGCAGAAGCCCTGCAGCAGCTACGAGCCGCCGAACGAGCCGCGGCGGTGGCGAGACGGGGCAACTTGGCGAATGAGGAGGCAGCGGACGTCGCGGCAAAGACAGCGACCGCAACGAAGGCGACCGCCGATGCCGCCAAGAGCGCCCTCGAAGCGATGACGATTGCCAATGCATCGGCGAGCAAGACAGCTGCCGCGGCGAGTCTGGCCGCCCGCTCAGCCGCCGCAGATGCTGCCGATGCCCAGTCAAAGACCACCAGCGCCGACACCGACGAGGCCACCGCCCAGGCGCACTACCGGTCGGCCACGACGAGGGCTGCCAAACGGAGGCCGAAGACGCCCTAGGTTGTTGCTCGCCATGCCGACCCGTCATGAAGGCGGCTGATCCTCCGAGGAGGGCCCGTCTACCTGATCCGTTCCTCATCTACGCCGGTCGCCCCGCTCCGCCATCTCCTTGAGGGGCATTAACAATCGAGGGCTACGATCGGCTCTCACACCTGACAGGAGATCCGAGTGGTCGAGACCGGGCCAGATCGCGACGAGCGCCAGATCGAGGGGCTCTCGGCAAGCCTCCATGACGCCTTTGATGACCAACAGCCAGAAGTCGGGGCACATGAGGCGCTTGAGGCGCTCATGGGGATCGATCCCGACTCGGGGGAGCCCGATGACGCAGAGGCACTCCAGGAGCCCGACAAGACGTAAAAAGACGACTCCTCAAGCGTCGCCGTCTCCTGGTGACGTCGATCCGCGAACCTTGCAGGCGGTCAAATACGAAGCGCACGCGAAGTGCCCGGCTGGATAAGGCCGGGCACTTTCAGATCATTGCCGTCGGGTCCGACTTCTCCAGAGCATCAGGCCCGACGCCCAAACGCTACCCCACAATCGACCGTGCAGCCAATGCCGATTGTCCTAAGCGATCGAAACCTTTGGCCCTACCGGGGCCGCGCTGCTCCTGGGCCCAGTCCCAGGCCGGCCGCCCAACTTGTCGCGACGCTCGGGCTACCCTTCAAGCGCGGTGGGCCGCCACGAAACGAGCGGATCGGTTAGACGCTCAGTTTCGGTCGTCCGACGCGCCGATCCGAGCTACAACTTGCCGAGAACGAACAAGACGATGAGCACGATAACAATCACCCCGATGATACCGATCCCGCCATTGCGGCCCATGCTGCCTCCTGCGAGCGTACCGGCCCTGTCCGCCGGGCCTCCGTCCGAATCTACACCGCGGAAACATCACGAGTCACCGGGAGCGGCCCGGGTCGGTAGGATGCGGCTTCGCCGACTAGGCCCGATTCCCCGGTTCCAGGTTGTGTCTGGGGCAGGACACACGCAGGTTCTCCAGAGTCGTCCGGCCGCCTTTGCTGAATGGCACGACGCGAGCGCGGAGTCCACTCGGCACACGACCCCGCCGCGGCCAGAACGGTCGGGGCGGGGTCGTGTGCTTGCGATCAGGAAACGGCCCGAGCCGGCTCGCTGCGCCTTTCGCTCAGTGCAGTTCCGTAAAGATGAGCGGTAACCGCACGTTGATGTACCCGAATGCGAAGCTACCGGCGAATGCGTAGCCGCCGGACTGGTCTCCCTTCAGAACCACAGATACCCACACCTGATATGGCTCGTGAGCACGGGCCGGGAACGTCACGGCGTCCCAGGGGGCGCCGAGCGTCATCCCGGAGTCCGACACCCCGCCATCCAAGGAGAAGAGTAGGAAGTCGGTCGGGGCGACGACGTTGGTGCCTTGCCAGCTCCTGGCCAATCCACCGCGACATGACAATGACCTTCGGCGGCCGCACTTGACCGGGCAACTCGTCCACGCCTAGGTGATCTTGCAGGGGAGCGCGATTCCGATCGGACCCAGCCAATGTTCATCCTTGAGCCGGTGTGTCCGGACTACACGATGAGGGCGTCGTGGGGTTGACGGGCGCTCCAGCCAAGTGAGATAGTCCGCGTGACGATATACCGCCCCACGGAGTACCACGAATGGCGCATGACTCCCCGACAGGTGACTTGGGCCGGTTTGCGGAGCCGGCCCTCGTGATCCTGGTCAGCCTGAGCGCTGGCCCCAAGCATGGCTACGCGATCATGACCGAGGTTGAGGCGGCGACCGGCCGTCCGATGGGCCCCGGCACCCTCTATGCGGCTCTGGCCCGGCTCGAGGACCGGGGCCTGATCGCTGCCCTGTCACCGGTCGAACGCCGCCGCCCCTATCGCTTGACGGCAGTCGGCGCCGCCGTGCTCGAGGACCAGCTCAGCGGGCTCGCCGACTTTGTCCAGGTCGGTCTTGGACGCCTCCGGGAGGGGGCACAGTGAAGCAGCTACTCGTTCGTCTCTACCCGGCCCGTTGGCGAGCTCGCTACGGCGACGAGTTCGCGGCCCTACTGGAGCAGCGTCCGCTGGGGCCGGCTGATGTCGCCGACGTGGTCCAGGGCGCGGTCGATGCGCACCTCCGCGATCGTGGGCCGCAGCCGATCCGGTTGACTCGAATCGACCTCGCCGCTGTGGCTGGCGGCGTGCTCTGGCCGATTGGGCTCTTCGGGAGCATCTTCGATCCGTCAGGGCGTCCTTGGGCCATGACGACCGCGTTCGGACGTGTGCCCTGGCCCTTGCCATGGGCGGCGTTGGTCATTGCGGGGGCGGCCCTGCTCCTGGTCGCGCTGGTGAGCCTGAGCTCATTCGCCGCTCTGCGTCATCTGCGGCTGGCTTGGGGGTCCGTCCTGGTGCCTTCGATTGGCTTGCTCCTATCGAGCGCAGCAGTCGTCGGCATGGAAGTGCTCGGACGCGACCAAGTCCCCTCCCTGTTCGACGCATCCGACCTGTTTGGACCAGGGTTGTTGGCGTTGGCAGTCGGCTGCGTCGCATTCGCGGCGGCCACGTACGAGGCCCACGCACTCTCGCGTTCGGCTGCTGCGCTTCTGCTGCTTGGTTCGACCGTCATGACGGCAACCGTGCTCGGGGGAACGAGCTCCTGGACCGTCGGCTTGATGAAATACTCGTGGTGGGTCGGCTTCTTCTACCTCGCCCTGGTCTCATTCGGCGCGGGCTGGGTCGGTCTCGGTCTCAGCGCGATCCGGCAGCGTGGCGCGGGTCCTGGGCCAGTCATGCAGCCTTCTGCCTAACGGTGATCACGATGACATCATCGTGCGCAACGATTTCCGGATCGGATCATCCCAACGGTGCCCAATCCGCGTTTCTCCTCCCACGGCGGAACTATTTCGCGCCGCCGCTCATCTTTAGGTACGTCGGGGCGCGGACGAGGACCCGGCGACCCTTGATGGAGCGCAGCGGATGGCCAGCGGCGAGGACACCTTCGGGACGGGCATTGACCATGCCCTGACCCGGGATGACGCCTTCAGCCGCCGCGCAGACGCCTACCTTGCCCGCGCACTCGGCCTCGCCTGCTACCTTCTTGGCGATCCCGGCGAGGCCGAGGACGCCACCCAAGAGGCGATGGCGCGGGCATGGCGGGCCCGACGGTCGCTCCGCCAGTTGGAATCCTTCGAGGCCTGGATCGATCGGATCGTCGTCAACACCTGCTGGGAGCGGCTGCGCCGAACGCGCCGCCTCGCCGAGATCAACCTAGCCGGCAGCAATCCACCATCGGTTCCGGACACCTTCGCTGCGGTCCTCGCCCGGGACTCGGTCGGCCGAGCGCTGATCGCCCTGACCCCCGAGCAACGGACGGTCGTCGTCCTGCGCTTCTGGCGGGACCTCAGCCTCGAACAGATCGCGGATCGCCTCGAGTGGCCGCTCGGGACCGTCAAGTCCCGGCTTCACTACGCCCTGGTCGCGCTCCGCCAACAACTCGAACGAGACGACCGCGAGGTAGACCGATGAACGACGCAGACCTCGAACATGCACTGAGCGCGTTCTTCCTGCGAGTCGCGACGCCAGAACCCTCGGAACGACTCCGCCAGCTGATCGCTGCTGATCGGGCGGAAGCGGGCACCGCTCGGCGAAGCCTCGATCAGCGGATGCGCCGGCTCGTCGCCGGGCTGCTTGCCGCCGCCGCCATCGGGACAGCAGCCGTCCTCCTCGGCGGAATCCCGCGAGTCGACCGAACGGTGCAACCCAGCTCGAGCTCATTGCCGGGCGTGGCGTCCAACGGGCAGGCGAGCCTCACGCCAACATCTCCGGCCTGCGTGCCGAATCTGGGCGCTTCGCCGCCGCACACGCCTCGAGCGAGCTCGCCGCGCTCGATCAGCACCGAAATCTGGGGTCAGACAGCGACGCTCCTGCCAGATTGCCGGATCCTCCTGGCTGGCGGCCAGGCGTACCGTATTCCAACCCATTTCCCGGTCCTGCTCGCGCCGGCCAGCTCGGCCACCCTGTATGACCCGAGCACCGGGCAATTCA
This sequence comes from Chloroflexota bacterium, assembly GCA_003169655.1. Classification (GTDB taxonomy): domain Bacteria; phylum Chloroflexota; class Limnocylindria; order Limnocylindrales; family CSP1-4; genus Palsa-1033. The sequence continues at coordinate 19,075 of PNAZ01000132.1, read as the reverse complement.
GCCCCACGGGTTCGATGACGGCGGCGCGCTACATGCACACGGCGACGTTGCTGCTCAATGGCCAGGTGCTCATTACCGGCGGTGGCCAAGCCGATGCCCAACGCTCGGCCGAGCTGTACGACCCGCGGACCGGAACGTTCAGGGTCACCGGCTCGATGACCACCGCTCGGATCGGCCAGACCGCCACGCTGCTCGCCGATGGGCGGGTTCTGATCGTCGGGGGCGGGTTCGGCCGGGCACCGCTCGCCTCAGCCGAACTCTACGATCCCGCTACCGGCACGTTCAGCCCGACCGGTTCGATGGCCACGCCTCGCTTCGGCCATACCGCCACGCGCCTGCTCGACGGACGGGTCCTCATCGCGGGCGGGTACTCCGGCACGGGCCCGGTGGCCGCAGCCGAGCTCTACGACCCGAAGACGGGGACGTTCAGCCCGACCGGAGCGATGCTGACCGCCCGATTTACGCCGACCGCCACCCTGCTGACGGACGGGATGGTCCTCCTCACCGGCGGCGACGATAGCCACAGCGTCGTCTACTCCTCGGCTGAGCTCTATGACCCAGCTACGGGAGCCTTCGAGGCCACGGGCTCGATGACCGAAGCGCGTTCCTATCACTCGGCCGCACTGCTCGCGGACGGCAGCGTGCTCGTGGTCGGACCTTACGGGCAGGACGCTCCGTCCAGTGCCACTGCCGAGGTGTACGAGCCCAGTTCGCGCACGTTTAGCCAGACCCGTTGGGCGACGATCCCATGGCAATACGACAGCACCACAGCCACGTCCAATGGCTTCGTCCTGGTGGGCCAGAGCCTGATTGAGATCACGAACCCCTGATGGGCCGATGCAGCGGGCACCGGCGATCGAGGAGCCACAACCCAGTAGCGACCGCACGATGAGGGAATGCTCTTCCGATGTGGCGCTCGGACCTATCTCGCGGTCGCAGCTCGAGGATTGCCCAATCGGCCCCGCCAGGCCGCAACGAGGGCCAGCAGTGAGGCAGTGGCGAGGAGGTAGATACCGATCCCGAGGTGCACGGTCGGGCTGAGCGGCGCAATGGCGCTGTCGACCTTCGCGTTCTCGGCAATGCCCAGGACCAATCCGACGGCCGCCAAGGCGAAGGTTGCCGAGCGAACAGGACGGCCAGGTCGTCCGAGTGCGGCGAGGGCACCAAGTCCCAGCAGGGCAAGGCCCAGCCCCACGACGATCCAGCCATCGCCCCGAGCAAGACCGTTCTGGCTGAACGGGCCCTCGCTCGTCGCCCAAGGGGCGATCGCGGACAGGACGACGAGCGCGCCAGCCACGATGGTGAAGCCACCAGCCATTCGATTCATCGGTGCTCTCCCTCTGAACGAAGCGATCCTAGGTCTCGGCTAGACGCTGCCGCAAGAGGCGGCGTGACGGCAGCGCACGATGAACCCATCGTTCTGAGCTGGCTGGAGCGACGCGACAGCTACATGCAGTAGAACAGGGTGTACGTCCCGTAGAACGCGAGGACGCCCGCGATCGCGCCGAGGCCCAGGCTCATGCCCAGCACTGACAGATCTTGGCGGGCGTGGGCCTTCCCGAGTCTGATCAGGAGCAGTGAGCCGACGCCGCCTGCGCCCAGCGTCAGGATCACCGGCAGCCACTCATCGATCGTGATCGCGACGGCGCAACCATGGTTCAGGATCCCGATTGCGAGCCACGCCTCGATGACGACGTAGATCAGGACGATCCCGACCAGGACGCCCCTCGACCGATAGATCGGGCGCCCTTGATCTGTGGAGCTGCCAGTCACTGTTTGCTTCCTCCCAACCAGAACTCATCCTACGGCGCACATCGAGCCAGGGTCAGGAGATCGTCCGCAGTTCCGGCCAGATCTCCCTCCACCGCGCACCGGGCCGAGTGGGTCGCGCACGATGAACGGATCGTGTTTCCACCGAGTCGCGGTGGCACCCGACAACGGAACGGGGATCAGGACGGTTTGGATGAAGCTCGCTTGGATCCAACCGCCAAGCGGGGCTGGCGCACTCGGTCCCCTTGCTCGTTTCGTCGACCCGGTGCTATGGGTCGAGCGATCGACGGTGCCGCGGGGCCTCGCCGCGGGGTCCTTGGCTTCGGTGCGGCCCCGGTTATGGGCTGTCGAGCGCCGGCGACACTCCAGGTCGATCCCGGGGCCGGTCGGGCCAGCAGATAGCCCTGACCCAAGGTGACCCCGAGCTCACTCACGGTCGCTCGCTCGGCCGGCGTCTCGATCCCTTCGGCAATGAGTTCGCAGCCGGTCTCCGCAGCAAAGTGGATCAATCCCACGACCACCGCCCGCCGACTCGGGTCGGCGTCGACGCCGCGAACGAGACCGATATCGATCTTGACGAAATCGGGCCGCAGCTCCACGAGGTGGTTGAAGTTGGCGACCCCCGCCCCGGCGTCATCCACGGCGAGCCGAACGTCGGCTCCAAGGCGAAGGACCGCCTCGCGCAGCGGTGCGTACTCGGCGATTTCCTCATGCTCGGTGATCTCCAGCACGACCGGTCGGTTCCAAGAGCTCAGGACGGCCGCGAGCACAGCACCGTCGACGACGAGCGGCGGCGAGACATTGAGGCTGAGCCAGGCACCGGCCGGCAGGCGACGGGCGCCCTCGAGGGCAGCCTCGAGCGTCACCCGCTCTAGTTGGCTGCCGAGACCGCAATCAAGAGCGAGCGCGAACATCTCGTCGGGCCGGCTCCCGTCGTCGAACCGGGTGAGCGCCTCGAAGCCAACGATCCGACCCGTGGCAAGCTCGACGATCGGCTGGAAGACCGGGCTGAACGCCCGCCCGGTGATGATGGCTGCGATCCGGCTGTGGGCCTCCGCCCGACGGCGCTGGGCTTCGTGGGCCGGGGCCAGGATCACGGCGAGGCGCTCGTCCTCAGCCTTGCGGGCGGTGATGTCGCGGGCCATGGCATAGAGGCGCGTCCCATCGGTCGAGGGCGTGGAGGTCCATTCCAACCACCGATACGAGCCATCGCGATGGCGATAGCGGTTTTGGAAGTTGAGAACCGCCTCGCCCTCGCCCAGCTGGCGGGTCGCTGCGGCGTTCGTCGCGGCACGATCAGCGGGGTGGACGAAGTCGATGAATGGGCGTCCCCGAAGCTCGTCGAGCTTATAGCCCAGGGTCGTCGTCCAGGCCGGATTGAGGCGGATGAAGTAGCCCTCGGCATTGGCGGTCGCGAGCATGTCGATCGAAACGTCGAAGAACCGATCGCGCTCTTCGAGGGCCCGCTCCCGCGCAGCCTCGGAATGTTGCATTGCGCGAGCGCTGTAATGGGTCACCGCGGTGAGGACGACAACGGTCCCGATCACGACCAGCGATGCCCCGTATTCAGGCCCGTAGAGCCCGCGGTCTTCGCCGGTCAGCCAGAGCCACATGAGGGCGATTGGCACAAGCACTGATGCGACGAAGAGCCGGCGGGCAAGCCTGGCGGACGCGGACTGGCCGGCGAACGGAGCGAAGGGGCCACCGCCGGGCACCAGGTCGAGCGCTCCGACGCTGGCGATGATCATCGTCGCGGCGGTCACGAGGGCCATCTGCGTGTCGCCCGCCAACAACGTCGGTGTGGGCGCCCCAAAGGCGGCGTCGAGCACGCCCAAGCAGGAGATCACGAGCGCGCCAATGAAGAACGCCGAGGTGATCCGTTCCATGCCCCGCCGGGTGACCAGCAGGACGCCTGTCCCGAGCAAGAGGAAGCACACGATCGTCATCGGCGCCATTCGGTTCGGGTTGACCGTGCCGACCTGGCCTGGCAGCTCGCGGAAGAGCCATTGGTCGATCCCAAGATCCCGCCCGAGCAGATACTGGCTGCCGACCAGCGCACTCAGGACGATCACCCCCAGTAGGGAGACGAGCGCAACCGGACGGCCTCGGACGCGGAAGAGCATCCCGCCACCGAGCAGGACGAAGCCGATCGCGGTGTTGACCTTCATCGTCAGGAGCCCTGGCACGATTGACTTGAGCGTGTCGATCCCGAGCCACCAGCCGACGAGGACGATGACGCCGATCACGACCGACACCATGGCCGCGATCGTCGAGAGATCAGGGAGCCGGCGCGGGACGAGGCGACTCCCGGCCGTCGGTAGCACTCGGACGGCTTCCAGCGGGCTCGGGGTGGCCATGGCCACACGATCATGGTTATGGCAACCCCCGGGTGGCTATGCCCCAGATGCCGGTACGGACGTAGGACTGGCTGCGATCAGGCGTGCCTCATCCGGTCCACTTCCCACGGTGCCGCCGGCGTTCCTCGATCGCGCCGAGCCCGCGACGATCCTGATCGTCGATGCCCAGGTGCTCTGTCGGGCGGGCCTTCGCCGATGCTGGCGGTCGACGCCAGGTTGACGGCGGTCGGCGAGGCTTCTCGTCGCCACGATGACCAGATCGTGCTGACGAAACCTGTCCCGCGCACGTCAAGAGGCTCGTGCGAAGGCATCTCGGACAGCCGCCACGGAACCAATGCGAGCCGCAAGGTTTGAAATCTGGGCCAGCACGCTCTGCGGACTGCCGGAGATGTCCAAAGCCACCGTTTCTAGCTTCTTTCCGACATGGATGACCTGATGCAAGGCCGGTTCCTCCTCGCCGGCGGCATAGATGAGAATGCCGCCCGGGAGATTGGCGGCAATGGAATAGGCGAGAAGTTGATAGAGATCGGCGTTCGGCATGTCGTCCTGGCGAAGGCGCTTGTACTTCACGTCGCCGACGAAGATGCAGAGCTCGCCATCCCACAGCGAGATATCAGGTTTCAGGGCCACCCGCTGCATCTCGTCCAGCGAAAGGAACCGGCCCCGAGCGCCCTGGACCAGGACCCGACTGGAAACCCCCAACGCCTCGCGCAGCGCGATGACGATGAACTCTTCGAACACCCGGTTCATGTCGATCATGAAGGAGCTTGCTGGGACGCGGCCGGGCTCGAGGTCGAATGCAATTGACGAGAGGATCAGCCGAGCTAGTTCGACCGCTGGCCGATATCGAGCGGTAAGACGGTCATAACGGACTGCTGGAATCCGCCTCGGGTCGTAGCGAACGAGCGGAACATCCGTGAGCTTCGCCGCGATCGCACGCAGGCCCCAAGTCGATCGTTGGTCCTTGACGGGCAACCCAAGCAGCGCGGCGATCGCGGCCCGCAAGAGGCGGTTCATTTCGATGTCCTGCGTGTACTCGTCGAACGTCACCTCAATCGGTGGTGCGAGGCCAAAACGGTCGCGGACTTGGTCCCCGATGCGCCATCGACCGCGCACGACCTGAAGGCTATCGTCGGTCGTGCGGTAGCCCTGCAGGACCCCTCGGGCAAGGGCTCGGCGCAACTGGTACGTGAAGCCAGGGATGATCGCTTCGACCAGTGAGTCGGAAGACTCGAGCGCGGCCGGCGCGTCGATCCAGCGACCAAGTCCCACGGCATACGACACGAGGAACAAGACTTGCTGGATCGGAACCTTGGGACGGACAACCAGATCGAGTTCGCCAAGGTGGACGGACCCGATCCATGAACCCGGGGTGAGGTCGTAGGCATCCACTCGACCGACCGTGGGCGTAACCGCGATCGACGGAGCCACCGCCCTCAGCAGGTCTCGTTGCTCGACCGTCAGCTCAACTCCGGCGGTTGTCCGGTATTCGCTGAGCGTCAGGGCGTCCACGACTAGGAGGGGCCCGGACCATCGCCGAGCTCTGGCTCAGATGAACCGACCCTCGTGGACGATCGCAGTCGCTCGAGTTCGAAGTCGCGGAGCCGGTCCGGATCCTCGAGGAAATGATCCTCAAGGTACGGCATGATCTCGTGCCTCCAGATCACGCCCAGCCGGGCCTCGTCAAGGCTCGCATGAAGGAAGAAGCTCGGGCCAATGGCGCCGTTGCGGTCGGCGAGCTTCGCGTTTGCGGCGTCCACGACCGCTGCGACCCACAGCATCTCTGGTCGGTTGCGAGCAAGCCAGCGGCCGAGGAGCCCGGCTATCGGCTCCTTGTCGGGGAAGAACGGTACGAACGCGAACCGCCGCCGGAGTGCAGCATCGAGGAGCGCGATCGACTGATCGGCGGTGTTCATCGTTCCAATGATGAATAGGTTCTCGGGCAGGCTGAACGGCTCGGGAGAGTACTGGAGGTCGACGGTCTCGTCGCGATACTCCAACAGGAAATAGAGCTCTCCAAGGACCTTCGCGACGTTAGCCCGGTTCATCTCATCGATGATCAGGAAGTGCGGCTGTGACTGCGCCAGCGCGGCTGAAGTGGCCATGCGCCGTAGGGGTCCGGGCCGGAGTTCAAATCCGGGCAACCCGTTGATCAGTGTTGGCCGATAGCCCTCGACAAAATCCTCGTAGGCATAGGAAGCGTGGAACTGGACCACCTTGACCCGGCTCGGATCACCTGCCAACGCAACGGCGAGCTTCTTGGCGACGAATGTCTTACCGGTGCCAGGCGGCCCGTAGAAGATCACCTGATGCTTCGCGTCCAGCAAGTCAGCGATCTCGCCGAGCTCTTCTTCGTCGATCAGAAGCTCGTCGGCAAGTCCAGCAAGAGATCGTCGCCCGGTCGGCCCACCGCCGGGCTCGGTCTCGGGCTCCTCATCATCGACGTTCTCGCCATCCACGGCTCCGGCGCTTGCGCGGTAGCGCAACGCCGCCGACCGATCCTCTGGTAGCCAGCGGGCTGGAGGGTCGTTCGAGGTGACGGCCCAGGTGGCCGACTGCGCATCAAGGCGGTCCCGAAGCTGTACTCCTTGGGTCGCCGCGTGGGCAAGGACGGCATCGAAGAACGTGATCGCTTGTACGTAGCGTGCCACCTCCCCCGGCTCGGGGGGACCGAAGCCGGTGAGCTTATAGGCAAGCTGGACCGGCGTGGGTCGGTAGGGCGGGCAGCGCGAGGGATCGACGGCCATCAGCAGCACCGACCCGATCGCTACTCGCTGCCCGGGAGTCGAGATGACCGCGCCTGGGAGCCGGTCCACAAAGGCGCTGATTCCGTCCGCCGGGTCGTTCGCCGTCCAGAGTGCCGTGAGCGCTGCCAGAGCTGCCGCCGACTCAGCCCTTGTCCACTCTACGAAGTTGGCGGTCTCGCGCCACCCGATGAGGTTGTTGTTCTTGCTTCGGAGCGCTTGGGCGAGCAGTTCCTGCCAGCCGTCGGCGCCGGCCAGGGCGGCTTGCCGTGCCGGGCCGATCGTGTCGGCCAAGGCGAGTTTGTAATTACGCTCAATCGCATCGAAATCGGGCTCCTCGCGGTAGCGGCCCGCCCAATAAATAAAGGATCCCCATGGGTACTCCCCGGGCTTCCACATCGCCATCACCGGCACCGTCGTGTAGAAATCGAAGCCGTCGCCGAAGCGTTGGGACAGGTGGGCGCGGATCGCCGCGATCCGGCGATCAACGTCGGGATCATCGTCGCGGACGAGGTCCGCGAATCGTTGGGCTACGGACCATTTCTCGGCGCGGGCGAATATGCGCTCGAACGTGTCCGGATGGACAAGATGAAGCAGGGCTTCGCGGCCATACGTGCCGCCGCCCTGGGTCGGAGTCCGTTCAACCACGGCCTTGAATGCCCAGGGATCACTCAGGGCCTCAGCGCGATCGGGGGCCGGCAGAAGCTTCCAGGCCCGAGCGAATCGCAGAAGAAAGGAGACGCTCGCCCACTTGTAGGTGTGCAGCCCGACCCCACCGCCGCCGATGCCGCGATCGAGTACCTCGGCGAGATCGTCGGGCAGTGCCACCGGCGCCGCCGACCAGCTCAGGACCTCGCGGATCCTCGTCCGTTTCGTGTCGCCGCTGACGTTGCGGGTACTCGCCGCCAAGTAGTAGACGTAGAGCACCTCGGCCACAAGCTGGACAGCGTCGGCGGAGGCGCCCGCGAGCTGGATACGTAGCTTGTCCTCAAAGGATCGGCTTCCCGGATCAGGGGCCTGGACGTAGTGGCGGTCGAGTTCGTCAAGGTTCCCGAGGGTCCAGATTGACCGACCAGGAGTGAACAACGAGCCATCGCTGGCAAGCGCGATCTCGACGAAACGGGCGGCTGCGGAATAGGTCGAGGCGAGGTTGGCGAGATCGTGCTTGGGCATCCGGGCTCCCCCATCGGGCCATTCGACCTGCAGATGCCATCCAAGATAGTCCCCCGGGCGTGACACAGCCCCAGGCGGCCGTCAGAACCATCGGGTGAGGGCTATTCGAAGGTGACCCACTCCGTCCTGAGATCGGCTCCGCTAACCCGCCTCTGAGCGCCCAACCAGGCCGCCGCCTGGACATGGCCGTGCGCATCGTTTGACCACCATTGCGGGATCCTGAAGGCGCTCGGCGGCAGCCCTCCGACGAGCGTCGCGATCTCTGTGAATGTCATCTCGACTGGACCAAGCCGTGCCTCAAGGTGGTCCCTGAGCGGTGCGTACTTCGGCACGCGCATTCCAACTCCTCAAGAACAGCTCGGGCAATGGAGCCAGCCAGACGCAACACTACGCTTCCATCGTGACGGTCCGCCACGGCCGATTGGAGCCCATTTCGGCGGGCCAAAGGCCTACGTGAGGTAATCGAGGCGGGGCCCTTCATTGCGATGTCGAATGCCGAAGACCACCTCAAGCCGACCCGCTGACCCCAGGATGAGCCGGTCTTGCAGCACCTGCGTGAGCATTGGCGTTCCCGAAGGGCTGGCGGCCACGACTCGACCGACATAGGCGAGCGACTCCAGATCGGCCGCAGATGCAGAGGCCATCCGTGTCGAGAGGAACGGAACGGTTTCGTTGGCTTCCAACATCGTCGGCAGCTCGACCGCGGGCATGCCGCTCGGATTGACGGTCATGNNTCGGTCATGTCGGTCGGGCTGAACACGCTTTCGTCTTCGCTGGCCCAAACCACCGCGCCGGAGAGGACTGAGGATGAATACGTTCGAAAGCCAATCTCCGAGAGCCCGCTCCTTGGCCGCCGGGCGCCAAGGTGCGTCTCAGCTAGGGCCAAATAGAGCCGGACGACCCGCAGCAATGTCGCAGCAAGCACCGCCCGAGCGTGCGTGTCGAGCGGAAGCGGCGATCGACCGACCTTGGCGTGAAAGGTGGCCGTTCGGGCAGGGTAAAGGTCCCGGAAGACGCGGTTGGTGGGGTTCCCGGCGCCAACGGCGGCGAAGTCGGCGAGGTCGACAAGCTTGCCAGCCTCGCCGAGTGCCCGCTTGAACCACCTAGCTTCGCCCTCGTTGCGACCGTTCTGTTCGGGGACCGGAGGAGCAATGCCGCTGAGAATCGACTCGAGAGCGAGGAACGCGTATCGAAAGGCGTCAACGAGGTCGTCGGTGGCCTGAGAGAGACGGAAGTATCGAAAGCTGGGGTGCCATGAGAGAGCAGCCCGGGACTCTTCCCGAGCAACGTCCGTGTCTGATCCCACCGTCAGTTGCCCTCGCATTCGGAATCCCATGCTCGTTAGCGATGTGACCCGAACGACGAGTCCCGCAGCGGTCGGCCACCAAACGACGTGGTCCTCCATGACGCCAGTGATCGACAGGTCGTCGACTCCAGCAAGAGACCACAAGTCGAGCGCCTCCTGGACACCGTCAAGAGCGGCCGTCATCGCGCTTTCGTATGAGTCCGTGTCGGCCCCGCGAGCCACTACGACCCGACCACGCCGCCTCACCTCGTAGCGCACGCCGCCCACGTTCGTGATCCCGTCGGCTCGAGACGGGCGCTGGAGGTTGAAGGCAGCGCCAGAGACGAGCGCCGACGCGTCATTCAGAAGTTCGATCCCGCCGAAGCTCGGGATCATCGTTCGCTCCTTGAGTGCGCTGGGGGCCAGGACCGGTCGTCCGATCCCTCGCACCGTCCGCCCAGGTATCTCACGTAGTAAGTGAGTCGGCGCCCCCACCACCTCTTGTAGGCGCGCCGGCTGTCGATCGGCCGCCGTCAATTATCGGGCTGTCACCACGTGGTCATGGTGTGATTCACACGAGGGTCACGGTGAAGTGGAGCAGGGCTTCATCAGATTCCTTCGCTGTCATTCGCGGCAGAGCGACACGCCTCGACCCCTACGGCAGGAGGGAGCTCCCGACGGCCGAAGTTGGCAGATAGAGGGGAGCGCCGATCGGACCGATCGAGTAGTTCACCGCAGGGGTGCGTTCGCTCAATCTATACTCGCGAGGCGGCCCAGATCCAGGCTCTGGCGCCGTTGAGCAGCTCGACAGCCACTCGCGTCTTGGATGGGGGACCTCAATGCCTGCGAAAGGCAATGTTCTTGGGGTGGCGCTCACGTCTCTAGCGCAGGAGTTGGCTGAGGTCTACCTGGCGGGGGAGCTTGCGATCGTGGCCGGAGCTGGAGTCTCTCGAGCCTCAGGACTCCCGGGCTGGGATGAAATGGTAGCGTCGATTGAGAGAGACGCCGCTCGCGACCTTGTTTCAAAGGTGGAGCCCGCAGGTCTCCAGGCAGTCCTCACGAGTTTGCACAGAGAGGACCCTATTTCCCGCGCCGACTCGTTACAAAGGTTGCTCACAACAGGGCCCTTCCATCGACATCTACACGAAGCCCTCTACGGACCGATCGGCGCCGTATACAGGCCATCCGTAGCCCACTGGCACATCGCGTCCCTCATCGACCGACATCTGATGCCGGACGTATTCACGTCCAACTACGACGACCTCCTCGAGGATGCCAAAAAGGCCTTGGGACGGTCAGGCCGGGTTCGCCACTTTCACGGACGCCTCCCGCAGAAATGGACCGGCACGACGCGACTCAGCGATCCGCCAGTCGTCACCTCCCGCGACTACATGGCGGCCGAAGAACGCAAGCGGTACGATCGATTGGCTGGAGCCCTCCAAGACAAGACGGTCTTGCTAGTGGGCTTCAGCCTGTCGGATCCGAATCTTGCCCGGATCATCCGCAGTCAGGCGCGAGATTGCCGGGCGATCCTGGTGGCGTCGCCGGCTAACTTGTCTCGGGGGGAGCAAGCGCTCCGCCTGGATCTCTTGAGACGCTACTGGCATGGACTGAAGATCGATGTGACTGCGATCGAAGCCCACGAGGAACTGCCGGCATTCCTGCTCGCCCTCCGACGCGAGATCGGGATTCGCCAGGGACAACGTTTGCCTCAGGTTGGTGAAGACGCGCTCGTCAAGTCGGTTATCCAAAGCCCGTTCGGATGGACCGGGGCGCGAGACTGGCGGTCTCGTCTCCGGGGCGCGGTGGCTGTGGCAAAAACGGTTGCCCCTGCGGTTTCCGGCGACACGAGTCTAAGAGCCGGGTTCTATGGGATCGAGGCTTCGGGCGACCTCGTGCACCTGGTGAGTTCGGCCCAGAGCCAGAGAGGATTCAGAACGCAGCCGAGGCGGCGACTCCTCGCCGACGACCCACGGCCATGGGGTGCCGCAGGGTATGCGTTCGCCTCCGGCGCCCAGATCGCATCGCCAGCGAGCGGCGCAGCATTCGACCGAAACGTACCAGAAGTCCAGCTTCTCGCCTGGCAGGGAGAACGGGCGGTCCAGAAGCGACTTCCAGCTTCAGCTGTCCTTTGCACACCAGCCTGGATCCGGTATCGCCGCAGCCTCGTTTGTATCGGAATTCTGTACTTCTCGAGTCGACGCGGTGCGGCATTCGAGCGGCTCGATGACGACGATGAGCTTCGATTTGTGCTCCAGTACACGCTCGCGGCTATGATTAGGCCCGAACGAGTAATCGAGGGAGGGATGGCATGAGCGCCCCAAAGTTCAAAGTCTCTCCCGCTGCGCAGCGCGACTACCGCGTTCTTGGTGGAACGAAGCCTTCGGGGGACAACACGGCGATGCGCGGTGCCCTAGAGAAGGCCTACAAACTACGGACTCCAGACGCCATTCATGTGACACGTCGCGATTCCGGCTGGGCAATCAAGACTGAAGGCCGGGAACGCGCCGCGTCCGTCCTGTCGTCCAAGGGGAAAGCTGTCGAAGCTGCGAGAACGCAGGCATCGGCCCATGGTGCTCGGCTCGTGGAGCACGGCAAAGACGGTCGAATCATCAAGAACACGAAGCCGGTGCCGAAGGCGAAGAAGTAGCACCAGGTCGACTAAGAGTCCTCCGCCTAGCCGATCCACCCATCGTGGCGGTCTTCGCGGGGGTCAGCGCCAGGCCAGGTCCCACACTGCGCGAGTCCCCTCGTGGTCCCTGCCGAATGCGGCTATTCGTGTGCCAGCTGGTGACCTGCCCTTCGCCACGAAGGCCGCCACGGCTCGGGTGCGCTGCTCGTTCAACCATGACCGCGCACCTTCGTCCAGTTCGTGCATCGAAATCCCCACTAGGACGACATGGCCGTCCGCGAGGAAGAACCCGGGCATGGCAATTGCGTGGTCCAGTTGCACGAACCCATGGTTCGTCTCGGCGAGGACGACGTGAATTCCGTAGGCCGAGCCGGGCGGCGGGACGGGGAGCCACTCGACTTCTGCACTCATGCGCTGGGGATCTAGGTTGTCGACGATATCCTCGGCGGGGATCCAAACCGTTAGCCCTTTGGTCCATCCGCCTGGCTCATTTGGCGGACGCTCCCAGTGGTCCAACAACCGGTCTTCTGTGCCCTGAAACTGGACTGCCTTCGCTCTTGTCACCCATTGAAGGCGCCAGTCCCCAGACTCATGAAGGCTGAACTTGAGCGTCCCGGCGAGTGCACGTGCCGCGACATACACGTCGCTCTTTCTTGGCGGCGCCCAGATTCGCCAGACGCCCGAACTGTGCCCAGGTCGGCCGACAGCGACGCGGACGGTCCCACCCGGCCCGGGAACCTCGAGCCTCTCCTCGAGCCCATGGGTGTCCCGGAGAGCGAATGTTATCGGTGGAGGTCCTTGTTCCGCTCGCATGCCGTCAGCGCCTCAGTGCGGCTACACAATGACCGCAACGATCCTCATACGGCCATAAGTCACGACGTTCTCATCGTGTTGGCCCGAAGGGCGTCGCGTGACGTGCAATGCTGCCTGCGAGCGGTCCGCGTCGGTTTGAACGTCGCGACATGTCCGATGCAACGATTCACCCGGCCGGCGGCGTCTTAGGGCCTGTGGCCGAATGCCCTGGAGAGTTTGCTAGCTGGCAGATGCCTCCTCGGAGCCGTGGAGCAGTAGGAAACGCCAGGACCCGTCGCGCCGAACGAGCGTGCCGGTCAGGCAATACGGGATGACGAGTCGCTCTGCGCCCGCGACATCGACGAACTCATCGCCGAGGGCGACGAACGATGCCCAGGCTCCCTCTGCCAAGACCCACCGATCGCGCCACCGCCAGCTGTAGCGTCTCGGTCCGGCATAGATGCGGCCAAGGAACGACTCGACGGCCGACCGGCCGCGGTGAGCCTCAACGCCCTCACTCGGTATGACCACGACATTGGGGTCATCGGCAAGCAGTGCCAGAGTTCCGTCGAGATCCTGCACCGCGAGGCAGCTGCCGAACTCGTCGATCGCTGCGAGAACGCCTTCGATATCGGATACACCAGCCATCGATTGGACAATAGAGGATCGATCACGCGATTTGGTCATCGTGTTCTGGGAAGGAGCGAAGTCGCCAGGCACTACGCTGTATCGACGATGAGGCTCTCGATGAGGTGGCGGCGATTGATTGCCCTCGGCGCCGTCGTGGTCCCCGCCGTCGGGGCGATCCGCAGCCTGGACAGTCCCTCCTGGATCTTCTACTACCGAGTCGTCGACGATCACACCCTCGTCGTCGGAACGGTGACCGGCCCGGGAGCGTGGACTCGGGTTACGAGCATCACCGAGACGCCCTCGACGGTCACGATCACAGTGAGTTCTCTCGTCGTCCAGATCGGGGCTGGAACGGCCAGCGGCGTCCACGCCGAGTCCACCGCGACCCTCCGCGACCCCGTCGGGAGTCGAACGGTGATCGACGGGAGCAGCGGCCTCCGAGTCCAGCCAACGCACTGCCTTCCGCCCGCTTACTTCGCGCCGGGCTGTAGCCCGTAGACCAGCGACCCCTAGACCGGCCCCAACGAGCCCTCACGATCTCCGAATCGTGTTGCATTCCTAGCCGACCTAACCAATGGATGTGGTGACCACGTCCACGCTCATGAGGTTCTCCACCATGGGTCCACAGCTACTTCCAGCCGCGGTCTCAGATGAGTCTTCGGATTGGCGCCAGACCGTCCTGGCCTTCCTGGCCGAGAAGGAGCGCCGCTCAGGATCCCGCCGCACCGTCGAGGGCTATGCCCGGATGCTCTGGCCGTTCCTGTCGGGGTTCGAATCGCCGGCCGCCGTGACTCCTGCGCACGTCCTCGCCTGGGCCCACGGCATCGGGCTCTCCGGTCGGGAGCCATCGTCCGCAACGGTCGGTGCCAGGATCGCTTGCCTGAGCTCGTACTACCGATTCCTCATCCGGATGCAGGCCGCGAGGTCGAACCCGTGCGATGCGCTCGAGCGTCCCAAAGGCGTCCAGTCCGTCGCCCGAGGACTCGGAGCAGACGAGGTCCGCCGCCTCCTGGCAGTCGTGCCGGATACGGTCGCAGGGAGGCGGGATCGAGCCCTCCTGCTCACGTTCATCCTCACCGGACGGCGTCGCTCGGAGGTCATCGGGCTGACTGCCGGTGATCTCAGTGTCGAAGGCGATGTGGCGTTCTACTCGTATCGAGGCAAAGGCGGCAAAGTTGGGCGACGGGAGCTCCCGCGTCCTGCCTACGACGCGCTCCAGGCCTCGCTCGCTGACACTGGGCTGTCCCTCGCGGAGATGGAGCCAGCTGCTTCGCTCTGGCAGTCGGGAGTCGGCACTCGCGGGATCACCGGCTCGACGTTCTACAGCCGCTTCCGGCGGTACCTGCGGGCAGCCGGCCTCGCTCCGTCCGGGCTGCACATCCTGCGGCACTCCGCGGCGAAGCTTCGGCGTGATGCCGGCGCGTCGATAGAGGCGGTCAGCTCCTTTTTGGACCACTCCAGCCTGGCCGTGACGAGCGTCTATCTGCGCCGGCTCGAAGGCGAGACCGACCGGACCTGGCCGGACGTGGCGGCGGCGATCGGGGTCTAGAAGTCGCGCATAGCAGGACTCTTCGAACCCAGGCGGAGATCAACCCACTGCGCCACATCCGACCGGGGTTCCGCGAGCAGCAGGCCCGCGTTGGACGTTGATAGCTGGGCTATTGCCCATCGCTCCAAGGAACGCCACAGGAGATGAACAAGGGAGGCGGTCGCGATCCAGCCGACGTAGTTCTGGATCGGCACTCCGTAGTAGGGGCCGGCTGTATCCCACACCCAGGCGCGGAAGCTCGGGCCCGACAGGATCGGATCGACTATCAGGTCCAACGCTGTGATCACGACGGCACCGAGCAGGACGAGACTAATCAGAGGACGGCGGCCCCCGGCGAGGCCACTCGGCAATCGGTCCGCGATCAGGTTGGCCAGGCCATAGCTCGTGTAGACCAGCACGAACCAGGCGAGAGGAATGAGGAACGGCACCGATCCGAGCCACGGACCCAGCGTCGAGGTGTAGTGGTACGGGCCGTAAACGAGCCCCGTGGTCACCCCAACCTCCTCGAAGAGCCAAGACGTGACCGCGGTGATCGCGAAGAAGGCGAGGGTGCGCCGAACCCCCAATACGTGGGACGCGTGCCACAGGGTCAGGAGCAGGACGATGATCGTGAGGGTGTTCAGGCCGCCCGGGATCATGGGCGGCGCGAACGGCCCCGTCGGCAGGGGGCGCATTGCGCCCTGGTCAACGCCGCTCTAAGAACCATGCCGATCGGGAGCAAGCCTGGGTCCATCGGGGTGATCGTACGCGGTGCCTGCACACGGTCGAGGCATCACCAGGTGGGACGCCCGCGGTTACGCCCGCCTCACCACCAGTCCAGCCGCCGCAGATCGCTTCGTTGCGCGCCAATTATTCACACGGTGCCACTGGCAGCCCGGATGCCAGCGGTTGCCTGAGGGGGCCCGGGCGGCATGGCGGTGACGAGCATCTACCTACGCCGGCTCGAGGGCGAGACGGACCGGACCTGGCAGGATGTCGCGAGCGCGATCGGGGTGCAAGCGTTTATGCAGCCTGGCGGGAGGACGATCGAGGGACAGCGGCTACCCTTGACCCCGCCCTACCCTCGAGCCAAATGGATGTCACTGACGAGCCAGGATCGGGGCAGCCACGACCGGAGCGGCGCCTCCGACTGAAGTACCCGAGCATCTGCGAGAGGTGTGGAGCCGAGCTGGGACCGGGGACCGACGCCTACTACGACGCGGCTCGTAGGAAGGTCCGCTGCCTGTCCTGCTCAACGGCACCAGTCGATGCACCAATCGACGTTGGGGTGGCCGGCGGTTCGGCTCGCCGCGAGTACGAGCGCCGAGCAGCCAGGCGCGAGGCGGAAACGAAGGGCCGCTTCGGCGAGCGCGTCGGCGGCCTGATCGTTGCCGTGACCAACGAACCTCAATCAACCCGGGCCTGGGCGACCGGGGCACGCGGTGAGGAGCTCCTCGGTGCGGCGCTGGCGGGGGTGGCTGGAGTCGTCGTTCTGAACGACCGGCGGATGCCGGGAAGCCGGGCGAACATCGACCACATCGTCATCGGGCCAGCGGGGGTGTTTGTCATCGATGCCAAGCGCTTGACGGGCCAGATCCGGATCCGCAACAAGGGCGGACTCTTTCGGAGCGACTACCGTCTGTACGTCGGTCGGCGCGATTGCTCGGCGCTTACCGACGGCGTCGCCTGGCAAGCCGAGGCCGTCGTCGAGGCGCTCCAGGCAACCGGGGCGGAGGCGCTGCCGCTGGTGTTCCCAGTCCTGTGCTTCGTCAACGGTGACTGGCCGCTGGTCAGCCCGCCGACTTCGTTCCAGGGTGTCCGGCTCGAGAGCGAACGCACCCTCAAGCGCCTGGTCTCCCAGGGACCCACGATCGATCCGCGGGCGATCGAATGGGCGACCCGGATCTTGGCGACCGCCCTGCCAGCGAAGTAGCGTCTCATTGGCAGACGCCGCATCGGACGAGGCATGACGCAGTGAGTGACGACTGGGAGCGCTACGACCGCGAACTCGCCGATTATCTGCGCCGCCTTGATTGGTTCCAGCAGAGAGGCAAGCAGGTCGGGGCGAAGATTCCGCCTCGCCCACCGATTCCGCCGAGTGTCCGACGCGCACCAAGGACATTCGCTGGTTGGCCGACTGTCGCCCGTGGGCTATCCCGCGAGGAGGTTTGGGAGGCATACGACAAGCTCAAACCGAAGCGCGACCGGCGGCCGACTCGGACAGCGGTCGCGGGCGATCTCGGGGTGCACGAGAGCACCCTCGAACGGGCACAGAAGGACCTCGGGATCGGGGGTTGGCCTCCACCTCGGCAACCGCCTGAAAGATGACCGTCGTTGCCGTGATTTGACCGCCTGACTACGCCTACGGTCCTAGCACCGATGAGCAATGTCAGCGACACCCGATCCGAGGACAGGGGGGCGTCCGTTGGCCATGGGGCCGTGGACCGCCTGGTCCGGCCCGGACGACTTGCAATGTCGCCGGTCATTGAACGTACATGGGCTCCTGACCGCAACGCGATGGCGGCGGCGCTCCGGGTGGTCCTTGGCTTCCCTCGCCGACTGCCCGCCGAGCGGCCCGGAGAGGAGCGATGACAGGCGTGGACAAGGTCCGGCTCGGGATCTACCTGCGCGTTTCGAGCGAAGACCAAGCCGAGCGCGGCACGATCGCGACCCAGGCCGACCAAGTGGATCGCTGGCTGGTCGCCCATCCCGAGTTCACCGAGGTCGACCGCTACGCCGACGACGGCGTCTCGGGAATGATCCCGCTCGCGAGTCGGCCGCACGGTGGGCGCCTCGTCCGCGATGCCGCCGTCGGCCGTGTCGATGCGATCATTGTCTACAAGGTCGATCGACTTGGGCGCGAGGCGATCGATGTGATGGGCACCAAGCGGCTGCTCCTATCGCTCGGCATTCGCCTCCTGAGCGTGGTCGAGGGTGAACCCGATCTGCTCGGCTACGACGTGCAGGCCGTCGTGGGCGACCACTACCGCCGCGAGTTCCTGCGCAAGTCGGCAGACGGGATGGCCCGCGCTGCCAGCGAAGGCCGCTACACCGGCGGAGTCATTCCTTACGGCTTCCGGGTGGAGGGTCTCAAGCAGAACGCCCGCCTGGTCCCCGACGAGACGCACGTGAGCGAGAGTCTCACGGCGGCTGGGGTCGTCCGCCGAATCTACGACCGCCTGGGCCTAGGGCAGGTTAGCTGCGGCATCGTGGCCGACGAGCTCAATGCCCTTGGTGTTCCCACCCACTACGCCCGCGATGGGCGGGGGATCCGGGGCAAGCGGACGCGTGGGCTATGGACCGCCGGTCGGATCCGGAACCTCGTCATCAACGCGGTCTACGCCGGCGACCTCCAGTACGGCCGTCGGACCGCGAAACGCGATCGGGCGGTGATCAGCGCCGCAATCGAGGGGCTCGTCTCCCCAGCGCTGTGGTTCGCGACGCAGGAGACGCTTGCCCGCAATCGACGCGTCGTGAAGAACAGCACCCGCGCCTACCTCCTCCGGGGGGTGGTCCATTGCTCCGAGTGCGGGCTCACCTATGTCGGCTCGCAGGGCCAGGCCGGCATCGGCTGGTACCGCTGCGGTGGTCGGAACCGCGATCGTGGACCGCTCCAGGGACGCTGCACCGGGCCGATGGTCAGAACGGAGTCCCTCGACCCGATCATCTGGGCTGACATCGACCGATGGCTTCGCAATCCGGGTGAAGTGATCGAGGCCCTTGCCCAGGAGCACGAGGGTGGCGCCGCGATTGCCGAGGCAGAGGCGATCACGATCCGGCGAGCACTGGCAGCCCTTGATGCGCAGAAGGCCACGGCCATCAATCTGGCGGTGAGGGGCATGGCGCCGGAAACCGATCTCCAACCCGAGCTCGAGCGGATCACCGCCGAGCGGTCCCGCCTCGAAGCGCGTCTGGCGGCCGTGGATGGCCCAGGAACGGCAGAACTGCCCGACTCGGCCACCGACCTCCTCTCTCAAGTTCGGGCCCGTCTGGACGGCGGGTTGCCGATCGCGGCGCAGCAGGAGATCGTCCGGCTCCTCGTCGGGCGGATCGTGATCCACGGCGAGACCGACGCCAACAGCAAGAAGTCGATTCGGGTCGTCGTCGACTACCGCTTCCCCGATGCACTCCATGTCGACACGGGCAGGGATTCATCGCGGCGAT
>PNAZ01000166.1 GCA_003169655.1 Chloroflexota bacterium | reverse complement strand
GACGACGACCGGATCATCGCCGGCCAGGCGACGTGCGGCCTGGAGATCGCCGAGGACCTGGCCGACCTGGCCGCCGTCCTCGTGCCGGTCGGCGGTGGCGGCCTGGCGGCCGGAGTGGCGACGGCGGTCAAGGCGCTCCAGCCAGGCGCTCGGGTGGTCGGCGTCGAATCCGAGCTGGCTGCGGACGCGCGGGATTCGCTGCGCGCCGGGCGGGTCGTAACCTGGCCCGCCGAGCAGGTCGGTCGGACGATCGCCGACGGGACCCGGACCCAGGCGATCGGCCGGCGCAACCTTGCCCACCTGCTCGCCCACCTCGACGACATCGTCACCGTCAGCGAGGACGAGATCGTGGCCGCGGTTCGACTCGCGGCCGAGGAATGCCGCCTCGTGGTCGAGCCGTCGGGTGCCTTGTCGATTGCCGCCCTCCGCTTCCGCGCCCGCGAAGCTGGGTTGGCCGGCCTGGCCGGCTCGCGGGTGGCCGTGGTCAGCGGTGGCAACGTCGACCCGAGTCGCTATCGGCAGCTGCTGGCGATGGGCGGCGCGGGCTAGCGGGCTCCGGGACCGCCACCGCGCTCGCCGGCCAGCCGCTCGGCAAGGCGCGCCTCGCGTTCCCGGATCGCGGCCAGCTGGGGTGCCGCCCGGGCGTCGTTGGCGCGCGCCGTGCGCTCCTCGTTCCGGAGCAGGCCGCGCAGGATCAGCATGATCGCGGCCATGAACACCACGTCGCCGCTGATCCACATGATCCCGCCGGCGATCTGCTGGTCGTCGAGGACGCTGGGGCCCCAGCTCCGGGCGAGGTTCGCGTAGTACGGGTAGAGG
Source organism: Chloroflexota bacterium (assembly GCA_003169655.1). GTDB lineage: Bacteria > Chloroflexota > Limnocylindria > Limnocylindrales > CSP1-4 > Palsa-1033. The sequence goes on along the minus strand of PNAZ01000166.1, from coordinate 11,701 downwards.
GGCACCGTGGCGCTGTAGATCGTCAGCCCGAGGAACGTGTTCTGGGGCATCTGCAGGAACGTGTAGACCAATCGGGTCGGGTGGCGCATCCGCCAGGGGCTCGGGTCGGCGGCGACGGCCGGCCACCAGAACAGGAGGGCGGTCGCCAGGAAGCCGGCGTGCTCGGCCTGGTGGACGAGCGGGTTCTCGAGCGACCACTCGAAGAGCGGCGAGAAGTGGGCCAGCCACATATAGCCGGCGAACAGGATCCAGGTCACGACCGGGAATGAGATGACCCGGGTGACCCGCGAGTGGAGGACCGGCAGGATCCAGCGCCGGCGGGTCTCCGGCCGGGCAAAGCGCAGGAGCAGGGTGATCGGCGCGCCGAGGGCCAGCAGCGGCGCGGCGACGATCGTGAGCAGGACGTGCTGGACCATGTGGTCGCTGAAGAGGGTCGTGTCGTACGCCTCGATCGGCGACTGGAGGGCGAGCTCGATGACCGCCAGGCCGAGCAGCCAGGCCACGATCCGCCCGCGCGGGACGCGGTTGTTGGGGTGCGCGGCGTCGACCGAGCGGACGGCCCACAGGTAGCCGCAGGCGGCCAGCGCCAGGGGCAGCACGACCGTTGGATCGAACGACCACAGGAACAGGACCCCGGGCAGCGTCGGCGGGGGTGGCGGGCTGCCGCTGTGGGCGGCGACCGCCTCGGCCAGGCCGAGCCAGGCGAGCGTGACGATTCCCGCCGCGGCCAGGCGGACACCCGGCCCTGCGACCGGCCCTGCGATCACCTTGCGGCGCCGTGCGGCCCAACGACTCGTGGGGAGGGTCATGGGCCCGAATTCTGCACTGGATCGCTGGCCGACGCCGCAGGCCGAGCCGCGCCCGTGATCCCTTGCCCGCTCCTCTCGCCTGATACCGGAGCCGCGCCGACGGCGTGTACCCAGAACAACAAACGGGCCGTTTCGCAGGCTGATCACGGTCCCCGCTCCTCCTGAGCCCCAGGACTTGGGACGAATGTCGCTGCCAGGCACACGAAGTCGGGGTCGAGCCGTTGAACTGGCGATGTCCGGCCCGAGGCGCCGCGATCCGTGCACGGATCACACGGTTCACGGCCGGTTCGACCTCGAATTGGACTCCGACCTGGGCCCAGTGCGTCTGCCGGCGACATTCGTCCGAAGTCGACCTTCCGCTGTCCGATCCGTGGCCCGACGAGAATTCTGGCGCGAAATCGCCGTTTTGCTGTTCTGAGTGCACACTCCGGCACTCGGCCGCGGGCTCGGCGCCATCGGAATGCAAGGGAACCGATCCGGCCATCGGCGGATCGGCGCGGCAACGGCCACGCGGGTATCATGGCGTCGACGTTTTTCGGCAGGTGCGGGCCACCCTCGGTGGTGCGCGTCCGGCGACTCCAACGAGTGCCTCTGCACGCGATACCAGGTCGAGGAAACCACCCTGATGTCGATCCCCAGGCCCCGGCTGCCACGTCCGGCGAGGAGCCTTGCCGCCCTCGTCGCGCTGGCCCTGCTGCTGGCCGGGTGCGCCGCCCTCGAGCCGCCGGCGGCCGTCACCAGTCAGGGCCAGGACACCCGCGACCTGTATGACTTCGTGTTCATCATCGCGGTCGTCATCTTCGTCCTGGTCGAAGGGCTGATCGTCTACGCCGTCCTCCGCTATCGGCGCAAGCCGACCGACACCGAGCTGCCGCCCCAGGTCCATGGCAACAGCGTCCTCGAGGTGATCTGGACGATCGTCCCGACGATCGTCGTGCTGATCATGTTCGTCTTCTCCTGGCAGACCCTGAACCAGGTCGACGCCGTCTCGCCCACGCCGGCCCTGACGGTGCGGGCCGTGGCCGCCCAGTTCCAGTGGCAGTTCGACTACCTGGCGCCCGACGGCCAGACCGTCCAGTTCACCCAGCAGGCGCCCGAGCTGGACCTGCCGGTCGGAGTCGATGTCCACGTGATCCTGCGCTCGAAGGACGTGATCCACGCGTTCTACGTGCCCAAGTTCCTGTTCAAGCGCGACGTGGTCCCGGGTCGCGAGAACAACTTTGACTTCACGATCGACCCGGCCGACGTCAACCAGACGTTCCGGGGTCAGTGCGCCGAGTTCTGCGGCACGTTCCACAGCACGATGCTGTTCTCGGTCAAGGCCCTCAGCCCGGCCGACTTCAAGACCTGGCTGGCCCAGCAGGTCGCGACCGCGGCCGCGAGCCCGGCTCCGGCGCCATCGGCCGCTGGCGGAGCCACCGAGACGACGCTCGCCCTGACCGCCCACAACATCGCCTACGACCAGGCCACCCTGAGCGCGCCGGCCGGCCAGCCGTTCGTGCTCAAGTTCACCAACAGCGACCCGGGCGTCAGCCACAACGTGGCGATCACCGACAGCACCGGCCAGCAGATCTTCAAGGGCGAGATCTTCAGCGGCCCCGACAGCCGCTCGTACCCGATCCCTGCCCTGCCCGCCGGGACCTATACCTTCGCCTGTTCCGTTCACCCGCAAATGACCGGCAAGCTGACGGTCCATTAAGGAGCATCGATGGCGACCACCACGCTCCGGACATCAACGGGCTATCGCAGTGGCCTGTACGACTGGCTGACCACCACCGACCACAAGAAGATCGGGATCCTGTACCTGGCCAACTCGATCCTGATGTTCCTGATCGGGGGTCTGTTCGCCCTTCTCGTGCGCGTCGAGCTGGCCCAGCCGGGCCTCCAGTTCCTGACCGACGCCCAGTACAACCAGGCGTTCACGATCCACGCCTCGCTGATGCTCTTCCTGTTCGTCATCCCGGTCCTGGCCGGGTTCGGCAACTACATCGTGCCGCTGATGATCGGCGCGCCCGACATGGCCTTCCCGCGGATCAACGCCTTCTCGTTCTGGCTGCTGCCCCTGGCCGCGATCGTGATGCTGTCGGGCTTCGCCACCGGCGGCGGCGCGGCGGCGGCCGGCTGGACCGAGTACAGCCCGCTGGCCCAGGCGAAGTACGAGGGGATCGGGACCGACCTGTGGATCGTGGCCCTGCTGCTGATCGGCACGAGCTCGATCCTGGGCTCCATCAACTTCATCGTCACGATCTTCAAGATGCGGGCGCCGGGGATGACCCTCCTGCGGATGCCGATCATGGTCTGGACGATGCTGGTCACCAGCATCCTGGTCCTGATGGCCACCCCGGTCCTGACCAGCGCCCTGATCATGCTGTTCATCGACCGCAACCTGGGCGGCCACTTCTTCGACCCGGCCAATGGCGGCAACGCGATCCTGTGGCAGAACACATTCTGGTTCTACTCGCACCCGGCCGTCTACATCATGGTCCTGCCGGCGATGGGGATCATCAGCGAGGTCCTGCCGGTCTTCAGTCGCAAGCCGCTATTCGGCTACAAGGCCTTCGTCTTCGCGACCGCCGCGATCGGGGCGCTGGGCTTCTCGGTGTGGGCCCACCACATGTTCACGACCGGGGCGGTCTACCTGCCCTTCTTCAGCTTCATGACCTTCCTGATCGCGATCCCGACCGGGGTCAAGTTCTTCAACTGGATCGCGACCATGTTCCGCGGCCAGTTGACCTTCTCGACGCCGCTCCTGTACGCCCTCGGCTTCCTGACGATGTTCCTGATCGGCGGGATCAACGGCGCGTTCAGCGCGGCCGTGCCGGTCGACTTCGCCCTCCATGACACGTACTGGGTCGTGGCCCACATCCACTACGTCCTGTTCGGTGGCTCCGTCTTCGCGGTCTTCGCCGGGCTGTACTACTGGTGGCCCAAGATGTTCGGGCGGAAGCTGAATGAGACGCTGGGCAAGATCCAGTTCGTGTTCATGTTCATCGGCTTCAACCTGACCTTCTTCCCGATGCACATCCTGGGGCTGAGCGGGATGCCCCGGCGGATCGCCGACTACGACCCGAACGCTGGCTGGAACGACCTGAACCTGCTGGCCACGATCGGCGGCTTCACGATCGCCTTCAGCATCCTGCCGTTCCTGTGGAACGTGTTCATCACGTCCCGGAGCGGTGAGCCGGCCGGCGACGATCCGTGGGAGGGCAACACGCTCGAGTGGGCGACGTCGTCACCACCGCCGCCCTACAACTTCGATCACCTGCCCGAGATCCGCTCGGAGCGACCGGTCTTCGACGCCCGTCACGGGGCCACCCACGCGTGAGCGCCAACCCGATGGCCCTCCAGGTGGTCGAGCACGAGGAGGCCGGCGGCCACGGGGCCGAGGAAGGGATCAGCAACGTCATCCTGGGGATGATCCTGTTCATCTGCTCGGAGGTGATGTTCTTCGCCGGGCTATTCGCCGCCTACTTCAATGTCCGGGCCAACGCGCCGATCTGGCCACCGGAAGGCAACGAGCACTTCCACGTCGCCAACGAGATCGCCCTGCCGCTGATCATCACTACCCTCCTGATCATCAGCTCATTCACCTGCCAGCTGGGCGTCTGGTCGATCCGCAAGGGCGATCGCCAGGGCCTGGTCCGGAACATCGCGGTGACCCTCGTCCTGGGCGTGATCTTCCTGCTCGGCCAGGGCTACGACTACACCCAGCTTGGCTTCACCCTCGCCGACGGGACCTTCGGGACGACCTTCTTCACCCTGACCGGCTTCCACGGCGCCCACGTCCTGGGCGGGGTGATCATGCTCAGCGTCGTCCTCTACCGGTCGATGGCCGGCCAGTTCTCGAGCAAGCACCACGACATGGTCGAGGCGGTGTCGCTCTATTGGCACTTCGTCGACGTAGTCTGGATCGTGCTCTTCTCGCTGCTCTACCTCGTCCCGTCGGCAAACTGAGGAAGTCCGGATGCACCCCATGCCACGCCCGCGCCTGGCCATCCTCAGCGGGCTGCTGTTCGCGGTGGTCGGCCTGATCTACTACCTGGTCAGCCATGACATCGGCGGAGCCTCGATGGAGGCGATCCTGGGAATCGCGATGAGCATGATGGCCTTCGTCCTGATGACCGGTTCCCCGCGCGGCTGATCGCGCCAACCGTGCCGCCGAGCCGAACCTGATGGACCAGATCTGGACCTCGATCCTCGCGTTCATCACCCAGTTCGTGTCGCCCGACTGGGGCAAGNNTGGCTGATGCGCAAGCTGGCCACGATCGGCCCGAGCGAACGGGGCGGCCGGCCAGTGGCACCCGCGCCGCCGGCCGGTGTCCACATGCCCGGCGGATCGCGGGCGCCGTTCTTCGGCGCGCTGGGGCTGGCCCTGGTCGTCTTCGGGCTCGTCTTCCGGGGCGCGATCACCGTGATCGGCCTGGTTGCCCTGATCCTCGCCCTGATCTACTGGCTGCGCGAGGGGATGCACGACTACGACCACATCGAGGACACGGCGGTCAGCCTGCCGGCCATGGTCCACGACGGTCCGCCGCCGGGCGTCCACATGCCCGGCCCATCGTTCCGGCCGATCCTGGGCGGGCTGTCGATGATGGTCATCATGTTCGGGCTCGTCTTCGGCCTGCCCCTACTGGCCGCCGGCGTCGTGATGCTGGTAACGACCCTGCTCGGCTGGCTGCATGACGCCCGGACCGAGTACAGCCTGGTCGAGGAGGCCGACCGGACCGGCCATCCGCGCAACGCGCCGGCCCCCCACTACCCCACCGGGACGCTGAGCTTCTTCGGGGTCGTGGTGATCGCCGCGCTGCTCGTCAACTACGGGATCATCCCGCCGGCCGACGCGAACGGTGGAGCGGCGGGATCCAGCACCGCCCCGACCGCGAGCGGCGCGGCCGGCGCTCCGGGCGGCGCCGTGCCGAGCGGCCCGCCGGCCGACGTTACGATCGTGGCCCAGAACATCCAGTACACGACGACCAGCGCAACGGCGCCGGCCGGCAAGCCGTTCACGATCGCCTTCGACAACAAGGACTCGGGCACGCCCCACAACGTCTCGATCCATACCGGCGGGGCGGGCGGCCAGCAGGACTTCCTGGGCAAGATCGTGACCGGGCCGATCGTCGAGATCTATGACGTGCCGGCGCTGCCCGCCGGCTCGTACACGTACGTCTGCTCGGTTCATGCCAACATGACCGGGACGCTGACCGTCAAGTAGCGGGCCGGTCATGCACCTCCCGGCTGCCAGCCGGTCGCGGACGGCCCGGGCGATCACGATCGTCGGTCTCCTCGTTGTCGTTGCGCTGGCCGCCTGGGCGGTCCATGGCAATGGCTCGGGTTGCTCGTCACCGGAGCCGGTCGGGGTCAGCCCGGCCGAGCCCGGCCAGGCCGCGCCGCCGCTGATCGGGGAGACGATCGCCGGGGCGCCGTTCGACCTGGCGGCCCTCAAGGGCAAGCCGGTCGTCGTGAACTTCTGGGCCTCGTGGTGCGTGCCCTGCCAGGCCGAGTTCCCGCTGTTCGAGGCGGCCCAGGCGAGCCATGGGGCGGACGGCCTGACGATGATCGGGGTGGTCTACCAGGACACGCCCGCCGCAGCCCAGGCCTTCGCGTCGACCCACGGCGCGAGCTGGCAGGACGTCGTCGATCCGTGCGGATCGATCGCCACGGCATATACGGTCATCGCCCCGCCCCAAACCTATTTCATCGACCGGGACGGCATCCTCCGCTCGCGCCAGATCGGCCAGATCACCCAGGCGGATCTCGAGCGGCAGCTCGCCGCGATCCTGCCGTGACGGTGGCGAAGGCCGCGGCGTCCGGTGCGGCCGGGGCGTCCGGGACCCTCGACGCGATCTCGGTCATCGACCTGCGCAAGAGCTATGGCGGTCGGCCGGTGGTCGACGGGCTGTCGTTCAGGGTGGCCGCCGGCGACGTGTTCGCGATCCTGGGCCCGAATGGGGCCGGAAAGACGACCACGGTCGAGATCCTCGAGGGCTACCGACGGCGGGACGGCGGCGAGGTCCGAATCCTGGGCCTCGACCCCGCGGCATCGGGCGCCGAGCTGCGTGGACGGGTGGGCCTGATGCTCCAGGGCGGCGGGATCTACCCGCAGGCCCGGCCGCGCGAGATCCTGCACCTCTTCGCCCGCTTCTATCGCCAGCCCCGCAACCCGGACGAGCTGCTCGAGCAGGCCGGCCTGGCCGATGTCGCGACGACCCGCTACAAGGTCCTGTCCGGCGGCCAGAAGCAGCGCCTCGGCCTGGCCCTGGCCCTGCTCGGGCGGCCCGAGCTGGTGATCCTCGACGAGCCCACGGCGGGCATGGACCCGGCCGCCAAGGCCTCGACCCGGCAGCTGATTGGCGATCTCGGCGCCGACGGTACGACCGTGCTGCTGACGACCCATGAGCTGGCCGACGTGGAGCGGATGGCGGATCGGATCGCGATTGTCGATCACGGCCGGATCGTGGCCGCCGGCACGCCTTCCGAGCTGGCGGCAGGGGCAGCGCCTCGCCTGCGGTTCCGGCTCGACCGCGCGCTGGACGCTGCCGACCTGACGGCGCTCGGTGCGAGGCTCGGTAGCGGGACGGTCCAGGACGATCGGGGTCCAGGTCGCTATCTGGTCGAGGGCGTGGCGTCGAGCCCGACGCTGGTGGCGGCGCTAGCCGGGTGGTGTGCCGAGCGCGGCCTTTTGATTGCCGAGCTGCACACGACCGGGGCAACCCTCGAGGAGCGCTACCTGGCCCTGACCGGCGAACAAGCACTCAATGACTGAGGCGAACGGCGCGCCGATCCTCCAATCGGCCCTGGCCCAGCTCGGAATGGAGCTCCGCCTGACCGCCCGGCGGGGCGAGAACCTGTTCGTGATCGTGGTTCTCCCCTTGATCCTGCTGATCTTCTTCGCGTTCGTCCCGGCCTTGACCCCGAACACGCCCAAGCCGATCGACTTCCTGCTTCCCGGGATCCTCGCCCTGGCGGTGATCTCCACGAGCCTCGTCAACCTGTCGATCGCGACGGCGTTCGAGCGTTCCTACGGCGTCCTGAAGCGCCTCGGTGGCTCGCCGTTACCGCGGGCCGGCCTGATTGCCGCGAAGATCGGTGCCGTCGTCGTCGTCGAGGTCATCCAGGTAATCCTGCTCGTCGCCGTTGCGGTCGCGCTCTTCGGCTGGGCGCCGGGACCTGGCGGCTCAGCGCTGGTAGTCATCCTGGCGTTCGGGCTCGGCACCCTGGCGTTTGCGGGGCTCGGCCTGCTGATGGCCGGCACGCTGCGGGCCGAGGGGACCCTGGCCGCCGCCAACGGTCTCTTCCTTGTCTTCCTGCTCCTCGGCGGGGTGATCCTGCCGATCGACCACCTGCCGAGCTTCCTGGCCGACCTGGCCCGAATCCTGCCGGCGAGCGCCCTCTCCGATGCCTACCGGATCGGATTGGGCTCGGCGAGCAGCGACGCGCTGCCTTCGCTGCTGGTCCTGCTCGCATGGGGCGCCATTGCCTCTTTGCTGGCCGCCCGCACCTTTCGTTGGGAGTAGGCCAGGCAGACCACTCAGGCCAGGTCGCGGAGAAAGAGGAACCCCGGGTGTCGGGGACCCGGGGTTCACAGATGTGCGAGATGGGCCAAAGCTCCATCGATTGGACGCGCCCCTCGTGCAGCGACCTACTTGACGGATTCGATCGTGCCCATCAAACCGTGCGCCTCGTCGGCAATCCCGGCCGTGAAGACGAGCGTGGTCGCGCTGCCGGCCACGCCATTTCCGAAGCGAAGGCCCCACAGCCCGTCGATCGCAACAACGTTGCCGTCCTCGTTCTTCAGCTGGCCGATGAAGTGGCCCGAGTTGGGGTTGTAGGCGTTGATCGTCCCGTCGCCGAAGTTGCCGACGAGGAGATCACCCGAGAATCGGCCGAAGCCGGCCGGCGCAATCGCCAACCCCCACGGCGAGTTCAGCTGTCCGCGCGAGACCAGCCGCTGGACCAGATGCCCACGCAGGTCGAAGACATCGATGAAGCCATGGCCGGCGCCTGCGACGTCGTCGTGCTTGTCGGCGTCCTGCTTCGCGTAGGTCACGAAGAGGCGTCCGTCGACGTTCTGGATGTTGAAGGGCGCATAGCCCGACGGCAGGCTTGGATCCGTGAAGCTCCCGCTGCGGTGAACCAGCTGATACGAGCCATTGAACACGTCGATCGTGCCGGCATGGAAATTGGCGGCATACAGGAAGTCACCGTTGCTGCCGGTCGTGATCGCCAAGCCCTTGTAGACCGCGTCCGGAACGGCTACGCCGACCTGCGCAGAGGTTGACGGCGCCGGCGGTGGCACGCCCGGATTCCAGCCAGTGATCGAACCGGACTCGGAGGCGAAGATGAACAACGCGGCGCCATGGGCGGCGCCATTGGAGACGCTGAAATCGGTGCTGGGATTGAAGACCTGTCCGGTTGGCTCACCGTTGGGAATGCCCACGACCAGAGACGCCGGCAACAGCGGGCTCCCGCCAATCGCCCCGCTGTACAGGGTGGTCTTGTCGGTCCCGTTGTCGGATACCCAGATCGGGGTCGTTGGCCCGGCGGCCATGCCCCATGGGTTCACCAGGTTGGGATCGGTATTGCGGGCGACGCCCGGAATATCCGACAGGAGGTTGGTCTGGCGGTACTCGTTCTTGCCTCGACGGTGATCGGGCGTGACTGTGGCGGACGCCGCGGTCAGTGCTGCTGATCCGGCGGCGTTGCCCTCAGCCGCCACGGCACCGGGCAGGGCCACGGACGCCAGCAGGGCACCGGCGGCCGCAAGGGCGGCGATGCGTTGCCGGGAGAAGGTCGGGCGATGGGCGTCGAGCACCGTGGCATCGATACCTCGGCTCTGGGACTGCTCGGGCATGACGTTGTCCTCCTGCCTGGGTAGCCAGACACGGCACTGGCGGTACGCCGTGATACGGCTGCCGACGCTGGGCGGTTTGGCTGGGTCAGGAGTGGAGAGGTGGCGTTCTGTGGAGTCTCGCGGCTTGGAGAGCACGCACGGGCAGGCCCGCGGCCCAAGTGCCGGGCCCCGGGCAAAAGGGAACCCCGGGTGGTCGGGACCCGGGGTTCAGGGATATTCGGTTGGTTGCGGGGGGCGGATTCGAACCGCCGACCTTCGGGTTATGAGCCCGACGAGCTGCCGCTGCTCCACCCCGCGGCCGTCACTATAGCACAGTGCCTCCGACCGCCCCTCCGGGCTCGCCGGCGCGAGCCCGCGCACGCCGCGCCGCGAGGTCGAGGATCGCCCGGGCGCCGATCACCAGGCTCAGGACCAGGGCCACTGCGCCGGTGAAGCTCGAGAACCAGAACGGCAGGCGGAGGTCGAAGGTGGCCAGCCAGCCGGCGATCACCGAGGACAGGATGAAGCCCACGGTGCCCGCCGCCCCGAACAGGCCCTGGGCCGTGGCCGAGCGGCCGGCCGGGCTGGCCGCCGAGACGATCGCATAGAGGGCCGGGTAGGCGATCGCGATGCCCGACGATTCGAACAGGATGATCGGGATCGCCAGGCGGACATCGGGCATGACCGTGTACAGGATCGCCGCGATCGACGGCGCGATCGTACCGATCACGATGAACGGCAGGCTCCCCCGCCGGTCGACGAACCGGCCGGCCCACGGTGCGAGCAGGATCATCGGGACGGCGAACATCGCGAAGGTCGCCCCGATCAGGTCGAGCCCGGCGCCGCGCGAGGTCAGGAACAGGCTCCAGACCACTTCGTACGTGCCCGTCGCGAAGTTGCTGCCGAGGTTGACCACGATCGCCACGATCAGCAGCCGGTTGACGAGGCGGACTGGCCGGCCGGTGTTGTCGAGCGCGATCTCGCCGTCACGCGATCGCCCGTCGGCGCTGGCCGCCATCTCGCCCACGCCCTCCGAAGGGACGGTGGTCCGGGCCTGGCTGCGCGGCTGCTCGTGGACCAGGGCAAGGACAGCGATCCCGGCCAGCGCCGTGGCGATCCCGCAGAAGACGAACACGAAGCCGTCCGAGTGGGTCGCGTAGGCGCCCAACCCGCCAATCGCTGGACCAAAGAGCAGGCCGCCCATCTGGGCCGCGCTGTACAGCCCGAACGCCTCGCCCTGCCGGTCGGCCGGCGTGGCGTCGACGAGGAAGCCGCGGGCGGCCGGATCGTAGACGGCGGTCGCGGCACCGGTCAGGGCCCGCAGGACGAGAAAGGGCAGGATCCCGTAGCTGGCCAGGTTGAGCGGGATCAGTCCCGCGGTCACGACCATCGCGATCACCATCAGCGGCTTGCGCCTGGTCCGGTCTGCGATCCAGCCGAAGACCGGCTCGAAGACAAGGCGGGCGGCAGGCCACGCCGCAACGACCAGGCCCAGGTTGGCGAGGTCGACGCCGTGATGCGTGGTGTACAGGGGGAGGACCGGGAGCAGGGCCCCGAAACCCACCCACAGGATGAACTCGGCCAGGAGGAGCGGCAGGATCGGTCCCCAGCGGACCAGCCAGGCGCTGCTCTTGGGCTCGGCGGACGGGGTCATCGAAACAGGCTCGTGCGGTGCGGACGACCATCGTACGTGCCCGGCCGCGGTGGTTGGCCTGCGTTCCGGCCGGCGCGTCCGCCCGTCCCGGTCCTATCCTGAGGTCGTGCTGCTCAGCCCGGAATTCCTGCTCGTCGCCATGCTTGTCGCGCTGATCGCGCTGGTGCCCACCCGCCGGCTCCAGCAGATCGGCTGGCCGACGGGCTGGCTGCGCACCTACTGGATCGTCCTGTTCGTGTGCGGGCTGATCCTGGGCGAGGTCCCGTCCTCGGCCCGGGTGCTCGTACCGGGCCTGCTCATCGCGGGGGTCCTGCCCTACGTCGTCCCCGGCCTGCTCGGCCGGTTCGCCCGCCGCCGAGGGCGCTGACCATCGAAGCAAGAGCCGGGCGGCCGGATGGTGAGCCGTCT